>DGWH01000012.1 GCA_002395225.1 Christensenella sp. UBA4263 | reverse complement strand
TTGGGTGCTATGATAACATCGCAAAAATATAGGGGGAAAATGGAATGCGGAGATGTTTCGTTTGGGTGACTGTTCTTCTGCTGATTTTGAGGATTTCCGTCGCATTGGCGGAAGGAGTTTCTGTGGATGAACAGGTGGACCAGGCGTTTCGAATGGCGAAGGCGGTCGGCGGTGCATTTGTTGTGGCCAAGGACGGCCGGATTGTATATGAGCGGTATTATGGCGAACAGCAGAAAAGCAAGCATATACCGGTGACGGAGAAGACCTATTTCAAGTGTGCCTCGGTGACAAAATTTGTTACGGGCATCGGACTGATGCGCATGATGGATCAGGGCATTTTGAAGCCGGATGAGGACATCAGCACGTATCTGGGGTACAAAGTCGGGAATCCCAGGTATCCGAAGAAACCGGTCACGCTCCGGCATCTCATGAGTCATACTTCGGGCATCAATGAGGAAGGGTCATTTTCCAGAAAATCCAGCATTCTTTCAGACATGATCGCCCTGGACAAAAAGGCGAGATCCAATTTCCGGGAGGTGGCGCCGGGGGAGCAGTACAAGTATTCCAACTTCGGCGCGGGGATCACCGGGGCCATTATTGAGGCAGTGACGGGCGAGGATGTTTCCACGTTCATGCGTCACTACCTGTTTGCGCCGCTGGGAATCGATGCGGCGTATACGGCCACCCAGATTCAGGAACCGGAATATATCGCGGCCACGTATCATCGGGACGGAGAACTGTATCAGGCCCCGTCCTATATGCTGCGCCAGGAATATCTGGCGCAGGCAGATCCGGATCATCATTACCGGATTACGGTGGGCAGCCTCCTGATTCGTCCGCGGGATCTGACGCGGCTGGGAATTGCTGCATGCGGAGATGGGACGGTGGACGGCGTCCGCGTGCTGAGCCCTGCGGCACTTCGGGCCATGCGCATGCCGCAAAGCCCGGAGACAACCGGAATTACCGCGGATTCACCGTACAGCTTTTTCTGTATCCGGCAGGATACCGTGCTGACGGGCCGCCGGGTATACGGGCATCAGGGAACCTCAGAGGGCATTGTCTGCAATCTGTATTTTGAACCGGAATCGCAGCTGGTGCTCTGTGTGATGAGCAATGGCTGCGACACGGTAAGGGATGATGGCGTAATGACACTGACCCGGCGTCTGGCCTCTATAGCCGAAAACGTATATTTAAAATAGATGGGATGTTGACGAGAATGATCAAGGCAGATTATGCAAAGCGCAGGGAGACGCTTCTTTCCCGCATAGGTGAAAATGAGATAATCGTCCTCTTTTCAGGGGCTCCGGTTCCGAGTTCCATGGATGAGTGTTTCCCGTTTGAAGTGAACCGGCACTTTTTGTACCTGACCGGTCTCCGGCGCGAAAATATGGCTCTGCTGCTTTCCAGGACCGGCGGGCGCACAAAGGAAATCCTGTTCATTGAACAGCCGGTGCCGCAGATGGAACGGTGGACGGGCAAGCGGGTGACGATCCGGGAGGCAAAAGAGATCAGCGGATGCGGGGAGGTTCAGTATATTCAGAACCTGATGCCCCGTCTTGAATGGATCCTGGGCAGAGAATTTCCGGAGAAGGTCTGGATGGACTGTCACAGGGAATCCATAGACAGTGTTCCGTTTTATAATCAGCTTCAGGCGGAAAAGCTGCTGAAACTCTATCCGGCCATGCATCTTTGTGATATTCATCCGGTCATCTCGCGAATGCGAATGAACAAGGAAGCAGCGGAAATTGCGGCTTACCGGAATGCCGTGAAATTGACGCATCAGGGCCTTAATCGGGTTCTTTCGACGCTGCGGCCCGGGATGATGGAATATGCGGTTCAGGCAGAGTTTGAATATGAAATTAAGCGGCTGGGCGCGGATGGGGTGTCTTTCCCGACCATTGTCGGTTCGGGAATCAACGGATGCTCCATGCATTATGAGTTTAATCATTCGAAAATTGAAGAGGACAGTCTGGTCCTTCTGGACCTTGGCGCCCGGGTGGAGGGGTACTGTGCGGACATTTCAAGAACGTATCCGGCCAGCGGCCGCTTTACGCCGCGGCAGAGGCAGTACTATGATCTTGTCCTGCGTGCCAACCGGGAAATCGCCGGATTTGCGGCACCGGGAAAGACCCTGACAGAGCTGAATGACCGGTGTAAGGCGGTTCTGGCTGAGGGACTCATGGAAATGGGCAAAATCAGCAGGGCGGAGGAGATTGGAAAGTATTTCATGCATGGGGTTTCGCACCAGATCGGGTTGGATACACATGATGCCTATGACCGCATGGACCGTCCGCTGGAGCCCGGGATGATCATCAGTGATGAGCCGGGACTGTATATTGATGAGGAATGCATCGGAATCCGTATCGAGGATGATCTGCTGATTACGGCGGAGGGCTGTACGGTGCTTTCGGAGGGCATTGAGCGTACGGCGGAGGAAATCGAGACAATCATGCGTGGCAGGGCGGAAGGGATGGAACAGGCATGAGGCTGCTGGTCAGGGCAAGAGCTAAAATCAACTGGACACTGGATGTTCTGGGACAGAGACCGGATGGCTATCATGAACTGGATATGCTCATTTCCTCTGTGACGCTGTGCGATCAGATGGACATCAGGGAGGCAGAGGACCTGTCGCTGCTTCTGGCCAGCAACCGGCACAGCTTTATTCCGGCGGATGACCGGAATCTGGTGATGCGGGCCGCGCAGACCCTGCAGGAAGCGGCCGGGATTCGGAAAGGGGCAGAAATACGGCTGCATAAGTACATTCCGGTCTGTGCGGGAATGGGCGGCGGAAGCAGTGATGCGGCAGGGGCGCTTATGGCCCTTAACCGTCTGTGGAACTGCCGGCTGTCCCTGGAGGAACTTTGCCGGATTGGTCTTAAGATCGGGGCGGATGTTCCGTTCTGTCTTCACGGCGGGCTGTGCCGGGTGAAGGGGATCGGGGAGCAGGTGATGGAACGGCCCATGGGGCGCTCCATCTATCTGATTACCATCCAGCCCGGCCGGGGACTTTCAACCAAAGAGGTATTTGAAAGTCTGCACACGGAGGGAATCAATCCGGCAGACCGTCCGGATAATGAGGCGGCCGAGCAGGCACTGGCAGAGGGGCATCTGCGTGAACTGGTGAGTGCCATGGGAAATGTCCTGGAACCGGTGTCGGTCAGAAAACGGCCCAAAATCTGCGAGGCGCTGAAGGACCTGAGAGAAAGCGGTGCGATCGGGGCACAGATGACAGGAAGCGGCTCCGTGGTCTTTGGCATTTATCCCAATGCGTACCGGTGCCGGGAGGCGCTGGAGGAGCTCCAGAAAAAATATCCCAATGCCCGCGCCATGCATACGGTGGATTCCGGCATTGAGATCACGGAGGAGGAGTGAATGGCCAGAATGAAGCGGCTTTTCGGCCGGATTGTAAACAATGATTATCTGTTTACGATCCTGACCAAGATTTTTGCGGTCGTGATCGGGCTGATCGCTTCCAGCTATTCCAATCGTTTTCTGGGACCACAGCTGAAAGGGGAACTGGGACGGATTTCCTCTCTTCTCTCCGTCGTTGCCGTAACGGCCAACTTCGGACTGTATCAGCCGTACCCTTATTATAAACGCCAGCAGATTCCGGATGTGCTGGACCGGTTTCTGCGGATCTTTGCCCTGCAGTTTCTCATCTACATGGGCATCGGCATTACCTCATCGTTATATACCGACAGCTTTGCCATTATGGCGGTCTGCCTTCTGGCACCCATTCAGGTATTGGCCAATCAGCTGAGCTTCATGATCATGGTGGAGGATGTAAAGTTTAAAAACGTCATCTTCTTCACGGCCAGGATTACCAATACCGTGATCACCATTCTGGCCTTCTATACGATGAAGCGGACGATTCTGGTGTCACTGGCACTGGTGGTCGTCGGGGATGTCATTACCATCGTTCTGGCCCTGATCCGTCTGGGACGGCTGCCCAATCCGTTTCGCGCGGATCTTGCCTTTGCGGCAAAGATTATTCCCTTTGGTTTCGTCAGTATGGTTACGACGCTCATGCTGACGCTCAATTATCGTGTGGATACCCTGATGATGGGTTATGTATTCCATGTGCCGGATGTGGAAATCGGGTACTATACCCTGGGGGTATCCATTTCCGAATACGGGTGGCTGATTCCGGATGCGTTCCGTGAGGTGCTGTTTTCAAGAACCGCCGTGGATGATGCCGTCGATGAGGTGACGATGAGCCTCAAGGTCAATTTTTACCTGACGGCCATCATGCTGCTGGGCATTCTTGTCCTTGGACGGCCGGTGATCTATCTTCTGGCCGGCAGGGCCTATA
Source organism: Christensenella sp. UBA4263 (assembly GCA_002395225.1). Lineage (GTDB taxonomy): Bacteria > Bacillota > Clostridia > Christensenellales > Aristaeellaceae > Ventricola. The sequence continues at coordinate 47,061 of DGWH01000012.1, read as the reverse complement.
TGCCCGCCTATTCGGTCACCGTCCTGCTGATTGCCGGCATCCTCCCCATGAGCTGGTTTAAGATTATTGGGACTCTCCTTCTGGCACAGGGGAAAAAGGGCGTTTATCTGGGAATGCTGTCTGTATCCGTTGTCGTGAATATCATCTGCAATGCCTTTACGATTCCCCTGTGGGGAAAAATGGGTGCGGCACTTGCCTCTGTGATCTCGTATCTGGTAACGGGGATTCTCTTTCTTGCCTATTATCTTCGTATGTACCGTCTGCCGCTGTCCAGTGTCTTTATTCTCAGCCCGGCGGAGCGCGAGCGTCTGCGCGGGAAGATTAACCATGTGCGGGCCCGGTTCAGGCACTGAGGATTGGCCGGAGAGCGGGGGAAACGGTTCTGCAGCGGGCACGGACCGGAATAATGGACGGATTCCTGCCGGAACGTGCAGCGCGGCAAATGACCAAAATGGAGGAAATGGTATATGGAAATCAAGGAACTCAACAAAGGAAAAGAAGCGTACAGGCAGATGTCTGAGTGCTGTGATCAGCTGGTTTCCAGCGGAAACTGGCAGCGGGTAGGGAAAAGCGATATCCGCCTGTTTCTGGATATGTATGTGCAGTCACTGTTGCTGAAACTGGCCATGGCCGGCGGAACACCGGACAAGTCCATGCTGACGTATATTGCGACGGTTCCCAGCCGGGATATCCTGCAGATCGGCAAGGCGACGCCGGAGCAGGCACTGAACATCGGCTTTAAGAACCGCTCCTTTGCGGAGGGAACGCCGCTGCTGCTCAGATGCTGCCAGGCGATGGATGACAAGGACGGAACGACCTCTGCCCAGAAGTTTGTGGATGCGCTCAGCCGCCTGCTGTATGCGGCTGCCGAGGTTGACGGCGACCTGAATGGAAAGGAACTGCAGTTCATTACCTCCTATGCCGGAGCGCTTCGGACGTTCCTGCTGACCCGGGCGGCCGGACGGCATGCAGGGGTGCAGGAGGAGATCCGCGCAGAGGCTCCCGGGGCCCGGAAAGATGCGGAGAAAAAGAAGACGGAGAACGGGAAGGCAGCGGAACCGGAGGAGAAGACGGCAGATGAGCTGGTGGCGGAGCTGGACAGCCTGATTGGTCTTGCGGATGTGAAAAAGGAAGTTCATACGCTGATCAACCTGATTAAGGTCCGGAAAATGCGGGAGGAACATGGCCTCAAGGTGATGGACATGTCGTTCCACATGGTCTTTACAGGGAATCCCGGCACCGGCAAAACGACCGTGGCCCGTCTGGTGGCGAAGATTTACAAGCAGCTGGGCTTCCTCAGCCAGGGCCAGCTGATTGAGACGGACCGGAGTGGACTGGTAGCCGGATATGTGGGACAGACGGCCGGGAAGGTGACCGAGGTGGTCAACAGCGCCATCGGCGGCATTCTGTTTATCGATGAGGCCTATGCACTGGCCCGCAAGGGAATGGACAATGATTTTGGTCATGAGGCCATTGATACCCTGGTAAAGCTCATGGAGGACCATCGGGATGATCTGGTGGTCATTGTGGCCGGCTATACCGACCTGATGCATGACTTCCTGACCAGCAACCCGGGCCTGATTTCCCGGTTTAACAAGTATATTGATTTCCCGGATTATACGGATGATGAGCTGATGGGCATTCTTGAAATGAATGCGAAAAAGCAGGGGTATAAGGTCACCGAGGAGGCACAAAAGGTCGTCCGTGAGATGCTGAAGGGGATGACCATGAGTGACCGCATGGATTTCGGCAACGCCCGCGGCATGCGCAATACGCTTGAAAAACTGGTCCAGGAGCAGGCGAACCGTCTGGCCACCACCAAAGGGGAAATTACGAAGGAAATGCTGCAGGAGCTGACGGAGGCAGATGCCAGGACAGCCCTGTATGGGGAGGAGGAGGCCGCAAAAGCACAGGCAGAGGCGGATGCCAAAGCCGTGCCGGCAGAGGAACCCAAAGACGGCGGGACGGACACGCCTGCGCAGATGGAAATGCCTGCCTCTGAGGAGCCGGTTGTATGTCAGTAATTCTTTCCTGTGAAAATGTGGTGAAGCGGTTCACCCTCAAGCCGGTGCTTGAGGGTGTTACCTGCTATGTTGAGGAAAATGCCCGGATCGGCATTGTGGGAATCAATGGAACCGGCAAAAGCACTTTCCTTAAAATCGCGGCGGGCATTGAGGAGATGGATGAGGGAACGATCCAGCGGCGCAGCGGGCTGACCATCGCCTGCCTGCCCCAGATGCCGGATTACCGGGAACACCGGACGGCCTGGGAACAGGTCCTGCTGGATGCCCCCAAAAATGTGGGCACCATTGAAATGTATGAAGCGGTGTCTGCCCTGATGCAGATGGGAATCAGGGACGCGGAGGCGGATGTGGCGGCCATGTCAGGCGGACAGAAAAAACGGGTCGCCATGGCGGCAGCACTGATCCGTCCGGTGGATCTCCTGATTCTGGATGAACCGACCAACCATCTGGATGCCGCGACGGTACAGATGCTGGAGGAACGCCTTTCCGGGATCCGCGGGGCGCTGTTAATGGTGACCCATGACCGGTATTTCCTGGACCGCATCTGTACGAGCATCTATGAACTGGACAAGGGCCGGCTTTTTATCCATGAGGGCAGTTATTCGGTATACCTGGAGGAAAAGGCCGCGCGGCTTGAAAATGAGAATGCCCAGGCCAGGAAGCGTTCTGCCATTCTGCGGAAGGAGCTGGCCTGGATCCGCCGGGGAGCCCAGGCCAGAAGTACGAAACAGAAGGCACGGATTGAACGCTTTGAGACGCTGTCCGCGATGCGCGGTCCGCAGCAGGACGCGCAGCTGACGCTGGAAAGCGCCGGCCGCCGGCTTGGGCGGAAGATTATTGAGTGTGAGGGAATCAGTCTTACCCTGGGCGGCCGCCGGCTGTTTGACAACTTTACGTACACGGTTCTGCGGGATGAGCGGATGGCCATTGTCGGTCCCAACGGATGCGGAAAGACCTCCCTTCTTTCCGTTCTGACAGGGGAACGTTCCCCGGACACCGGAACGGTGACCATTGGGGATACGGTGAAAATCGGCTATTTCCGGCAGGAGTTCCCGGAAATTCCGGAGAATGTACGGGTGATTGACTATCTGCGGGATATTGCGGAATATGTGGAGACGAGGGACGGGCGCCTGTCCGCGTCACAGATGCTGGAGCGCTTTCTGTTCCCGATGGATGTGCAGCTGACACCGGTATCCCGTCTCTCCGGCGGCGAAAGACGCCGGCTGTATCTTTGCGGGATTCTGATGGAAGCGCCCAATGTGCTGGTTCTGGATGAACCGACCAATGATCTGGATATCAGCACGCTGGAGATCCTGGAGAACTATCTGGAGGATTTTGAAGGCGCGGTCCTGACCGTCTCACATGACCGCTATTTTGTGGATCGGGTCACCAACCGGCTCTTTGCCTTTGAAGACGGGCAGATTGTGCAGTATGCCTGCTCGTTCTCGGATTACCTGCTGGCGATGGAACAGGCCGCGGAGGAAAAGAAAAAGCCTGCGGAAAATGAGAATGAACAGGGGCGGCGGAAGCGGGAACATCAGCGGGAACTTCGGATGACGTTCCGTGAGGCACAGGATTACAGGGAAATCGACGGACGCCTGGCGGCTCTCAACGCACGGCTGGAAGAGCTTGACCGGGAAATGGCCCGTCATGCCTCAGACTATGTCCGGCTGACGGAAATGACCGCGGAAAAGGAAAAAACCACCGCCGAACTTGAGGCGGCAGAGGAACGGTGGCTCTATCTGACAGATCTGGCGGAGCGCATTGAAAACAGCAAAGCCAAGGCCTGACCTGTATTTGCGCATTTGGAGGTTTTCGTCATTTTCCCGTTCTTCTTTGCAGGAACGGCGAACTTGTTACGAATTTGTTAAATGTTCAAAAATGCGTTGACAGTCTGTGCGGCTATTGATATAATTACCAACGTCAGCAAGGCAAAAAGCCTGGAGTGTTCGTCGGCTGCTTTGTTTTCTCCTACATTTTCATAACTGGAGTCCGGAGTCGATTTGTGGATGCCATGCCCCCGTTTTTAACGCCAGGGGACGGCAGAAGTAGAGCGCAGGGCACCGACCTGCCGAGACGGTGGGTGGAAAAGTGGCAGCAGCGGCATTTCGGGTTTTTATATGAAACAAAAAGACTGCATCTGCAGTCTTTTTTCATTTCCGGCGGAGGTCAGGATGACGTAAAATATCCGATTCGTGCCGGTGGGACACCCTTATTGACACTAGAACCGGAACTGAATACAGGATAAAGGAACGCCCAAAGCACGACAGAGCCGGCTTTGGGCGTTTTCAGGTCGGTTGTTTCAGACAGAGATGTCAGCTTTTGATATTCTCGATGTTTTCGGTCGTTCCGCCGCCGTCATCATCCTCTGCCCGCAGGACACCTTTTTCTGCCAGGCGCAGGAAGGCATCCACGACATCCGGTGTCAGCTGTGTTCCGGAAACCTCGCGGATAATGGATACAACCCGGTCAAAGTTCATGCGGCCGCGATAGGGACGGTTTGAATACATGGCGTCAAAACAGTCGGCAACGGCGATAATCTGGGCCACACGGGGGATCTCGTCCCCTTTCAGGTGGTTGGGATAGCCTTTGCCATCCGGCCGTTCGTGATGCGCCTGGGCGCCAATGGCCAGATCCGGCATGATGGTAATATCTTTCAGCGCTTCATAGCCCAGTGTGGTATGTTTCTTAATGGTCGCGAATTCCTCATCTGTCAGTTTGCCCGGTTTATTCAAAACCTCCGGGGGAACACCGATCTTGCCGATGTCGTGCAGCAGAGCGATCTGGTAATATTTCTGGCAGGTTTCCTCGTCATAGCCCAGTTCTTCTGCCAGCATTTTGGTAAAATTAGCCACACGGGTAGAATGGCCGTTCGTATATTTATCCTTCATATCAATAACCTTGGCAAAGGCTTCCGTGATGCTTTTGACCAGTGCCATGGTTTCCTTCTGCTTCTGTTCCAGCTTAAGGGTTTTCTTGCGGATATAAAGCCGCACAATGGCCGTCAGCAGGAGAAGCGCTGCCAGGCAGACGAGCACATAGAACCAGATTTCCTCATAGAAGGCTTTCTGCTTGACAATCTCAACCGAGACAACCTTGTTTCCGCGTCCCATGTTGTCCCTGAGTTGCATGACGTAATGGTAGGTGCCGCCGCGCAGGTTGGTATAATCCACGGGGACGAGGTCACTGCGGTCCGTGGTCTTAATGGTGTCATCAAAGCCGTCCAGATGAAAACTGACCTGCGGGTTATTCAGGGAATAGTTGAATACATAGCTGGGAACCGTCAGCTTCCGGGTATTCTGAGGGATGGTAAAGGAACCGTCTGGATCCGGATAGATGGTTGCGCCGTCCGCCTCCAGATAGGGAACGACCACTTTCAGGTCGTTGACATTGTCAAAGGGCTTTTCGATATTGACTTTGGCGACCCCTGTACTGCCGGCGATGTACAGATTTCCCTGGCTGTCCAGTTCGCTGTAACTGTTTGCTGTTGTAATGCAGGGGAGGCCGTTGTCCGTGCCATAATAGACAGGGGAAATCTCTTCGTTGGCCAGAAGGGTGGCTGCCGGAACGACATAGATTCCGTTGCTTGAGAGGATCCACATATCGCCCTTGCTGTTCTCATAAAGGTCGAAGTTGTTTGAATAGGGGAATTTCCGTATGGTGGAGATGTGATAATCACTGTCCATAAAGGAAAGGGAGTTGCTGGTGACAATCCAGAAAATGTCCCGCGCCTTATCGTACTTGATTCGCATAACGACATCGGAGGAGAGGCCGTCGTCGGTGCAGAGGTGCCGCAGGCCGTCCTTGCCTGCAATATAGATGCCGTCGCCGTCGGAACCCATGACGATGTCGCCGTTTGCGGCTTCCGTGACGGTAAGGATTTCCGTATTGACGATCCCGTCATCCTTTCCGATGCGGCCGACGACGGTATCCCCGCGGATGATGCTGACACCGCCCGTATTGGCCACCAGGATCGAGCCGTCCTTCGCCTCGGCCGCGACGCGAACCCGCTCTGAAAACAGACCATCCGCCGAGGTAAAGGCCATGACCTCACCCTGATCATACCTGAGGAGGCCGTATTTGCGCCAGGTAGCGATCCAGAGACGCCCCAGGCTGTCACGGGTAATGGACCGGATCCGGCAGCCTTTCAGCCATTCGATCAGGTCCGTTGCCCCGAGATCCTTCCCGGATGCCGTTACGACCTTGGTCAGCGGCAGATGTTCAACAATGCCCAGACTGCCCAGCACGGTCAGACCGGAATCCGTGCCGATAAACAGCTGGTCACCATACTTACAGGTGGTATTGACTACGTCCTCCGGTACATGGTAACGGTCATACAGATCGGAAAACTGATTGGGAACGATCTTCATGATTCCCTGACGGGATGAGGCAAACCAGAGATTGCCGGCATAATCCACCAGAATGCGCAAGATGGATTTGTCCATGGGCAGATTGCGAAGCAGATGGAACCCTTCCTTGTCCACTGCTCCGATGCCGTTGTTGGCGCAGATCCAGAGTTTGCCGTCGATCTGCTGGAAATGCTCGATATAGTTGAGCGGCGAGATGTCTTTAATGCCCATGGCGGCAAAATTCCGTTCAAAGCTTCCGTAATAGATCTGCGAGCTTTCGGTGCCGACATAAAGGTACCCGGGATGCTGCGGATCCGGGTAGATGGAGGTGATCTCCTGTACCCGGAGATCATCTCTTTTTCGATACAGCTGGATAACCTGGTTTTTCATTGAAAAGATGTTGCCGTCCTGCGTGAGACCGTACAGCGTGTCATCCGGTCCCAGACGCAGATTCCGCATATAGGCATTGACGATCTGGGAATCCTCAAGCATACGCAGATTCATCTCATGGTCAATGGCGGCGATGCCGTTGGTGGTGGCGACGTAAATCGTTCCGGTGCTGTCCTCGGTAATGGCCCGAATGGCGACGGACTGCAGCCCATCCTTTTTACCCCACATGCGGATTTCGCCTTTTTCCATCACGGCGACACCTGAATCGTTGGTGCCGATCCAGAGGCGGTCCCGGCTGTCGACAAACAGGCAGACGACGCTGGCGATGCCGGTGGTGGAGTCGATGCGTTCAAAGGTGTTTCCGTCATAACGGATGAGGCCGCTGTAACTGCCGATCCAGATGAATCCCTCCGATGTTTCGACAATATCATTGGCTTCGGAAGTGGGAAGGCCGTTGCTGTTGTCGTACATAACGGCCATGTATCCCTCGGATTGGCCAAGGGGGTCAACGGTAATGACCGGTTTTGCATTTTCTTCGCCGCTTTCTCCGACAGCAAGGACAGCAATCAAAAGCAGAATAAGGGTAACCAGTAAAGACAGAATGGTTTTTTTCATAGAACATGCTCCTGAACAGGTCATAGTGTATGGCGTTCTGTTCGATAAAAAACCTAACATTTTCGCGGCCTGGGGCAGGAACGGAGCTGCACCGGGTTATTTTCTTTTGTTGATGGCCCCTGCTGATTTGGCGGCACTGCGGATGCCGTCGGTCATTTCCTCGGACCCGTCCTCAAAGAGCCAGAGGGCCTCAACGTCCGGAAGATTCTCAATGAATGCCCGGGAATCCTCATAGGGCATGAGAAAGGCAGCGGTGGACAGGAGGTCCGCATAGCCGGAATCGGCCGTAATGACCGTGACGGAGCGGAAATAGCTGCCGGGCATCAGGGTATCCGGATCGATCAGATGGGAATAACGGATGCCGTCCACTTCATAAAAGCGCTGATAATCCCCGGAGGTGACGACGGAGCAGTCAGAGAGGTACAGGGTTTCCGCGATTTCGCTGTGCGAAAACGCATCGCCGTCCGGTGCCTGAACGCCGACGCCCCAGTTGGGCCGGCCATCAAGCGGTGCATTTCCCAGCCGGACATTTCCGCCGGCGCTGATGATGTAGGAACGGACATCGGTGTTTTCAAGCATTTTTGCCACCAGTTCCGTGGCATAGCCTTTGGCCACGGCGCCCACATCCAGCTGCATCTCCGGATCGTCGAAAAAAACGGTCATGTTCTCGGAATCAAGGATCAGCCGGTCGATATCGCAGTGCTCCGCGGCAGCCTGAAGCGCCTCCATGGGCGGCACCTGGGCCTTGGCGGGATCGGCCAGACCTGCTTCGCGATAATCATGCCAGATGCCAAGGAGCTTTCCCATGGCAATATTGGTCTGGCCGTTTGTGTCGGAATAGTGATCCTGAGCAAAGCGGAGAAGCGTAAAAAGCAGCGGATCCACTTTTACGGGTTCCCTTGCAGCTTTTTCATTCAGCGTATAGACGTTGATGATTCCCTCATCTTCATAGCTGTTGTACCGGTCATAGAGCTTGTGGAGATGCTGATAGAGGGAATGCACCTGTGCATTTGTTTTAGCAAAGACTTCCGGTGAATCGGCAAAGGCGATGAAGGTAATGACGGTGTCAAAGGAATCGGTGTAGGTATCGGAATAACGCTGCGGCTGGGCAGCGCCGGGGAAGGCAAATGACAGCAGAATAATTAGAATTACTGGAATGATCAGTCGTTTCATCGGTGTACCTCATACGTGGCAGCGGCCAGGCAGCCGTGCCGCCTCTGTTCAATTTGAAACGGACGCAAAGCGTCCGTCAGAAGGCGTTTGAATCAAGTTTTTCCAGGGGGATAAAGCAGAAGAGCCATTATCCCAGAAACACAGGTGAATTTTAATGAACCAATGGGCAAATGTCAAGCGGAAGGAAGCGTGGATGCGGATTGAAACCGAAGGGGACTGGCAAAAATAACGGGTACAGATCGGGTGGCCGCGTGCCGGTAAGTCTTACACCGAAGGAAAACGATGGAAGGGAATGATCAGACAATGAAAAGATAAACAGCTGTTTCTGACTTGTAACAATTGGAATGTCATCTTATAATACCTGTGGAAATGATCAATGGATGATGAAGGCGGCTTTATTAATGAAGCTTTGAATAGGATGATGGAAGGGAGAGAGCTGCCAAATGGGAACATACCTGAATCCGGGAATCGGTGGCTTTTCCAAAATTGCAAACAGCAACTATGTCGACAAGACTGAGATGATCGGAATCATCAACAAAACCATCCATACGGCGAATAATCTACTCTGTGTCAGCAGACCCCGCCGCTTTGGAAAGTCATTTTCTGCTCAAATGCTTTGTGCTTATTATGACAAAACCTGTGATTCACACGAATTGTTTGGGAAGTATAAGATTGCAAGGGACGAAACCTATGAAACATTTATCAACCATTATCATGTGATCTATCTGGATGTGACGGGGTTCATTTCGGAAGCAAAAAAGGAAGGCATTCCGCTAAAGGAAGTGCCGGCCAGGATTTCTGCTGCCATTCAAAATGATGTGGAAAGGCAGTATCCAGAGCTGAACACAGGATTGACGCTGAATGATACATTGATCTGTCTGGTCAGGAACACAGGCACACAGATTGTTTTTGTGATTGACGAGTGGGATTCGATGATCAGGGAGACTCCCGGAGACAGGGAGGCTCAGGCGAGATATTTAAGCCTTCTCCGCGGATGGTTCAAGAACGACCGTTTTACGCGGACGGCGGTTGCGGCCGCATATATGACCGGGATCCTGCCCATAAAAAAGGAGGATTCCCAGTCGGCAATTTCTGATTTTGAAGAGGATTCCGCTTTGAAACCGGGCAAATTCGCAGCGGTTATTGGTTTTACGGAGGAAGAAGTAAAGCGCATCTGTGAGGAGAAGAATCTGGACTTTGAGAAAATGAAGGCCTGGTACGACGGGTATACATTCGGTAAGCAGTACTCCGTTTACAATCCTTATTCCGTCATGCGTGCGGCAAGTTCAGGAAAATTCAGGGCTTACTGGAAGAAGACGACTGCAGCGGACGCGCTGATGACCTATATTGATATGGATCAGGATGATCTCCAGAATACGATTGCCCGTCTGATTACCGGGGAACATGTTGTGGTGGACACGGACTCCTTCCAAAATGATGCAGAGACATTTACCTGCAAAGATGATGTGCTGACGCTGCTTACTCATCTTGGATATCTGACTTATGAAGAGAAATCGGATTCCTATGATGATGATTTGGTCGCAGGTCTTGTTCGGATCCCGAATGAGGAGGTTCGGTCTGAGTTTGATAAGATTTTACGAAGGGCAAAACATAAAAATCTGATTGATCTGGTTAAAAAATCGGATCAGCTTTTAAGCGATACGCTGCAAGGAAAAAGCGATGCAGTCGCAAAAGCCATTGCAGATATTCATGATTCTGAGGATGCACCGACCTATTACAACAATGAACAAAGCCTTCGCTATGTGGTTAAAATGGCTTATATTTCATGCGTGGATCAGTATGCTAAGGTGGAAGAACTCCCGAGCGGTCATGGAATCGCGGATGTTGTATTTCTGCCTAAACGCAGCTCCAGCCTTCCGGCAATGATCGTCGAGTTAAAGTGGAATAAGGAAGCGGAGGGAACGATCCGACAGATCGAGGACAGGAATTATCCGAAGGTCCTGACGAACTATGGAGGGAGAATCATTCTGGTCGGCATTACTTATCATGCAGATACAAAGGCTCACGAATGTGTCATAAAAGCGAACAGCAAGACAGCATGAGGTCGGTTTAACTGACTTTTCTCAGCACTCACGCACTGCGTGAGTGCTTTGTTTATGCTGGATGGCCGGTTGGCGAAAGACGGATTACGCGGAAAGAGGACGGAGAGATGACAGACTGAGGAGGGGAATGCGTGCCGCAGGATAAAGCCATGGGTGTACAGGACGGAAAAGAATCGGGGAATGGAGAAGCGGATAATGCCTGCCGGATAAGCGGGAATGATTGCAAAATGATGCATTCTATGATAGAATTTTCAGCATAAAATAATGAAAGAAAAGGCAGGTAGCAGTACCAGGATGAGAAAATGGGTCTGTTTGCTTGTGCTGATCCTGTTCCTGTGGCCTGTCAGTGGTTGGATGGAAAGCGCGGGGAAAGGAGCGGCACTTTCCGGTACGGTGCGCGTGTCCCTGTCCTCCATCAGCGAGCTGACAGAGGCGGACCTGGTCATCGACGGCAGCTATACGCTGGGGGATGAGGGGGAAACACTGAGCCGCGGCGCCACGGTGCATGTGCAGAACCGGGCGGGAAAGCTTCTCCTGACCACCGGCGGCGCAGCGCGGAATATGGGAACCTCGTTCCGGCTGCGCAGGCACAATTCCGCCGGCACCAACGGCATCCGGATCCGGCAGGCCCGGGTTCCCGGAAATCTTTATCCCGGCGATCTGGAAGTGCGGGCAAAGGGCAGCAATCTTCAGTTGATCGTCCATGTCTATATTGAGGATTATCTCATGGGCGTCGTGCCCTATGAAATGGACAACTCCTTTCCGCTTGAGGCGCTGAAAGCCCAGACGGTGGCGGCCAGAACCTATACGTTCAAGAAGATCAGCATGCAGTCCTCGCTGTATGATGTGGTGGATACGACCAGTGATCAGGTGTATAACGGAACCCCGGAGGGCAAGGATGTCTGCGAGCAGGCAATTGCGGAGACCGCCGGGCAGATCGGCCTCATCGACGGGGAATACATGGCGACGTTTTATACCGCCTCCAACGGCGGACAGACAGAGAGTGTCCGGAATGCCTGGGGGAGCAGCAATTACCCGTACCTGACGGTCCGGGATGATCCGTATGATCTGCGAAATCCGGCCTCCATTGCCAAATCCGTCTCTTTTTACCGGGACGGGACGACCAGCGTGCCGGCCCTGACGGAACTGCTGAAAAATGAAGCGGCTGCGAAACTGGGACGGGATTCGGTGACCCTTTCCTCCATTGATGCGGTCCGGCTCTCGCAGCCCAAATACGGCAGCGAGTCACATGTCTACAAAAAAGTCGAGGTGGATGTGACGGTCAGGGGATCCGGGACCGTATCATTGTCTCTTGACTACTTTTCGCAGGTGGAGGGCATCTGCGCCCTGTCCATCAATTCCATGCAGAACGAAACCCTGACCGTGACCGATACCGTGGGCGGGTTCAAGCTCACGGCGCGGCGTTTCGGCCATGGAATCGGTCTCAGCCAGCGCGGCGCCCAGCAGATGGGCTATGAAGGGAAAAGCTGCGCGGAAATTCTGGAATTTTACTATCCCGGACTGACGGAAACGGGCTTTTCCTTTGAACGCACGCTGCTCTCCTCCCTGGATGGAACGGTGACAGAGGACCCGGCGGCCGTGATCGATGCCCGGTCCGCCTCGGTTAATCTCAAAAATCCCCTGGACGTGCTCAATCTGCGCAAGTCCGCCTCCACCAGTGCCTCCATTCTGGCCACCATTCCCCATGGAACCCAGGTGACCGTTTTGAATAGGGAGGGGGACTGGAGCCGGATTCAGTACGGCACCCTCAGCGGGTATGTGAAAAATACCTACCTGAAAGAGGAAACGGAAAATACGGAACCGGTCAGCTCCATGCGGGTCCTGGTCACGCTGTCAGATGAATCGCAGATTCTGAATCTGCGGGCCTCGCCCACAACGACCGCAAGCGTGCTCAGCTACCTGCGAAGCGGACAGGAACTGACGGTCATCGAGCGGTATTCCAGATGGACCCAGGTACAGTACGGGTCCACCATCGGGTATGTGATGAACGACTACATCCGGGATCCGGAGGAGGGCGGGAAAACCGAGGAAAACCCGGAGGCGACAGCCACAGCGGCGGCGAGTGCCAATCAGTCTGCCATCGTGCTGCCCAGCACGGGGCTCAACCTGCGGCTTTCCGCCTCGCTCCGGTCCGCCGTGGTCATGGTCCTGCCTCAGGGAACCATCCTGCAGGTACGGGGCGCCGGAAACGGCATCATGATTCCGGTGGCCCTTGGCAATGTGGAGGGATATGTTTCCTCCGAATATGTGTATGTGACGGTGCTGGAGACGCCCGGACCGACCCCGGTGCCTACGCCGGATGTGCTCAGGCTCTATGCCAGGGTCAATACCCCCAACGGCCTGATCCTGCGCGCCGGTCCGGCCCAGCAGGCCGATGCGGTCCGGCTGCTCGAAAACGGCGCGGTGGTGCTGATTACCGGGGAGGCGCAGAGCGGATTCTTTCCGGTGCAGACAGAGAAGGAAAGCGGGTATGTCAGTCAGGATTATCTGACTTTTCTGACGGAGGCAGAGGCGGCCGCGGCATTTCCGGAGGCGGAAAACACGCCAGAATTTGCAGGGACGCCCGGGCCCACGGCGACGCCGGTGCCGCCCGCCTCGCGGGTACTGTCCGGTGAGCGCGCGTCGGTGAATGCCTCCGGCGGGCTCAATCTGCGCAGTGAGCCGGATGGCAGCAGTTCGGTGCTGGCCGTGATTGCAAACGGCATCGAGGTGGTTGTCCTGGGACCGATAGAAAATGGCTTTTATCCGGTGCGGGTCGGTTCCACCACGGGCTATCTCAGCGGCGACTATCTGGTTTTTGGGGACCAGCCGACACAGGCCCAGTCCCCGGTGCCGGCGCCGGCCTCTTCGGAGGCGCCGCCGGAACAGGAAACGCAGGGGTCCACGGTCATTGTCCGGAGCAGGAACGGCCTGAATCTGCGGGCACAGGCCAACACCTCAAGCGAGGTGCTCTGCGTGGTTCCCGATTCTACGGTCCTGACGGTTCTGGATGGTGAGGACAATGGCTTTCTGCATGTCCGCTGGGGCAATATCGACGGGTATGTCAGTGAGGCATTTGTCGTTCCCGGCGGTGCGGAATAAGCTTTTGGGAGATTCTGAAAGGGGTGGTCTGACTTGGAGATAAACCTGAACGAGGGCGAAAGAATAGATGATCTGCAGCGCGGCGGTCTTCGCATCATTCAGTCCGTTCATGGTTTTCGTTTCGGAACGGATGCCGTTCTCCTGGCAGATTACTGTGCCGGCCGGACGGGCAGACTTTCAGCGGATATGGGAACAGGGACCGGCGTTTTGTCCCTGCTGATTGCCGCCAGAAATCCGGATGTGTCGTTTGAGGCGGTTGAACTTTCGCCCGTCATGGCAGATATGGCCGGACGCAGTGTCCGGCTGAATGGCCTTGAGGACCGCATCCGCGTGCACTGTGTGGATGTTCGGCAGGCCTTTGAAGTCCTCGGAATTGAAAAGATGGACAGCGTGGTGACGAATCCGCCGTATCATCCGGAGGGGACGGGGCTGACCAGTCCCGACAAGGAAATTGCCATGGCCAGGGGCGGCGACAACAGCTGCCCCATTGAGGAATGGATGTCTGCCTGCGGACGCGTGCTCCGAAACGGCGGACACCTGTTTCTGATCTATCCGGCGGCCCGGCTGCTGAGCGTGACGCAGGCCATGCAGAAATGCCGGATTGAGCCCAAGCGGGTCCGTTTTGTGGCCTCGCGGGTTCAGGATCCGCCAAAGCTGGTCATGATTGAGGGAATCAAGGGCGGCCGCCCGGGCCTGCATCTCCTGCCTGTTCTGTTTACCCATAACGAGGATGGCACGTATTCAGAGGAGATGCGCCGCATTTATGGCGAAACGGACTGAGCACTGACCCGGTTCATTTCGCTGAACAATGACAAAAAATCGCCGTTGCTTTCGGCGGAGATTCCTCTTTTCCCACGGCAGATGTTCTGTTATAATGCCCTGTCAGGGGTCTCTCGAGGTCCGGAGGACAGGAAATGATTTCCTTTCAATTCCCGGCCGGAGCCTGACAGCTGCTGGGAAGGGAATTCCCGTTCATGCCTGTATATTTCATGTCAGTTTCAAATGGCATAACGGAACGGAGGAGTCTCGTGAAATACGAGAAAATTGAATATAAACTGAAAAAAGCACTGGACACGGAGCGGTTCATTCATACCAAGGGCGTGGAGAAGACGGCCAGAAAAATGGCGGAGATATTCCATGAAGACGTTGAAAAGGCGGGACTTGCCGGCCTTCTTCACGACTGTGCCAAATGTCTGTCGCTGGATAAGATGAACAAGGCGGTAAGGAATTACCCGGTGGATGAGCTGATGCGAAACAGCAAGTCCCTGCTGCATTCGGCTGCGGGCCGCTGTCTGGCGGAATCGGTCTACGGGGTAACGGACCCGGATGTGCTTGAGGCCATCCGGTGGCATACGACCGGTCATGCCAATATGACCAGGCTTGAGAAGATCGTCTTTCTGGCGGATATTATCGAGCCCAGCCGGAAACCTTTTCCGGGAATCGAAAAACTGAGAAAACTGTGTATGACGGATCTGGATGCGGCCATGCATGAGGCACTTCTCATGTCGCTGGATCATGTGGCCAAACAGGGAAAGCCGCTGCATCCCGATACGCTTTCGGCACTTACGGAATATGAATCAAAAGAGCAGATAGCAAAACGGATCAAAGAAGGGGAGGAAAAGAATGAGGATTGAGGACATTGCTGTAACCGCGGCAAAAGCACTGGATGCCAAAAGAGGCAAGGATATTGTGGTTCTTCGTGTGGATGAGATGACGGTCATTACCGATTACATGGTGATCGCCACCGGTCATTCGGCCATTCAGGTAAAGGCACTGGCTGAAAATGTCGAGGAAGAACTGGCCAAACAGGATGTATTTGCCAAGCGCAAGGAGGGCATGTCGGAGGGACGCTGGATCGTCCTTGACTACGGTGATGTCATGGTGCACATCTTTGGCGAGAAGGAACGGGAATACTATCGCCTGGAGCACCTCTGGTCCGGTGAAAACAACCGAATTGAAGTTGAATTTGATGAAGAGACGGAGGCATAAAATATGCCCCGCAAAAAAGACATCTGGCTGATTCTGGCAGTTTTACTGGCTGCCCTGGTGATCTTTCTGCTGGCAAAACAGATGCCGCAGAAGAGCCTTGAGGGACGGACAGCTGATGTGACAATGGCCCCGGATGCCA
Source organism: Christensenella sp. UBA4263 (assembly GCA_002395225.1). Classification (GTDB taxonomy): domain Bacteria; phylum Bacillota; class Clostridia; order Christensenellales; family Aristaeellaceae; genus Ventricola. The sequence continues at coordinate 31,217 of DGWH01000012.1, read as the reverse complement.
TTGAAGTACTTGAACATACGGAAAAACCGGATGTGTCTGCATTGCAGCAACTGTCCGATTCACAGACTCCGGCACCGGCTGTGACAAAGGACACCGTGACCGCAGAGCCGGCGAAGACAGTCCCTGCCGTTCAGGCAGTGCCTGCCGCAACAGCGAGACCGGTAGAGGCCGAGGATGTCAGGGATGTCCCGACGGTGTCGGCGGAACCTGCAGAGACGACGTCTGAGACCCTGGCTGCGCCGACGGTGACGCCGGGTGCAGCAACAGCGGAACCTGCAGAGACGACGCCTGAGGTCCTGGATGCGCCAACGGTGACGCCGGGTGCAGTGACAGCGGAACCTGTGGAGACGACGCCTGAGGTCCAGAGTACGCCGACGGTGACGCCGGGTGCAGAGACTGCAGAACCTGAAGAGGCAGCCGCAACGGCGACACCGGAGACGGCAAAGCTGGCCGCCGGTCCCGTGATGGGCCCTGTGCTGGAGCGGTCACAGGAACCGGTGAAGGGCCATGTGATCATCATGGTGCAGGGGCAGCAGTACGGCGACCCGATTCCCATGGACATGGACAAGATTATTACGGTGCGGCAGGACGCCCATACGATCAACCGGATTCATATTACCCGGGAAAGCGTCCATATGGAATCCGCCACCTGTGAGAATCAGGACTGCGTCGGGCAGGGGATGGTGACGCTTGACAATTACCGCAGCAGAATTCTGGGCGCGTACATTGTCTGCATGCCCAATGGCGTGACGGTGGAGATGGTTCCTGTCAGTGAACCGGAGGCGGGCCAATGAGACACAGTGATGCAAAGCGGGTCGCCCTGTGCGGCCTGTTGACGGCGCTCATGCTGGTCCTGGGACTGGTGGAACGTCAGTTTCCGCTGACGACGGCGATTCCGGGCATCAAGCTTGGCCTTGCCAATTCGGTCCTGCTGTATGCCATATACATGCTCGGGGTGAAAGAGACACTCATCCTGATGCTCCTCAAGGCGCTCATGAGCTGGGTCATTTATACCAACCTGAATGCCATGCTGTATTCACTGGCCGGCGGCGTTCTCTCGGTCGCTTCCATGCTGCTTTTGTACAGGGTGAAAGGGATCAGCGCCATTGGCGTGAGTGCCGTGGGCGCCGTCTTTTTCAATGTGGGTCAGATCATGATGGCCGTGCTGATGCTGAGGACACCGGGACTGCTGTTTACGTATCTGCCCGTGCTGATGGTTTCCGGTGTGATCACCGGTGTGCTGACAGGTGTGGTTGCCCGGATGGTGATGCAGCACCTGCGTGTTCTGAATAAACAAATCAAATGAACGCCGACAATTTGTCGGCAATTTTGAGGGATGAAAGTCCCGGGAGGAACGTATTTATGTCCGATCTACTCAAATCGCTCTGGCAGAATCCTGAAACGGAGAAACGAATGGCTGCACTGTACGGTGCGGCAGAGGTAGAGAATCAGAAAAAGCGCTATGAGGCACTGGCAGAGCGCTATGTGAAATGCTTCGGGCCTTTTGCAGGGCCGGTCACTGTTTTTTCTGCCCCCGGACGTACGGAAATCGGCGGAAATCATACGGACCATAACAACGGCTGCGTTCTTGCGGCAGCGGTGAATCTGGATACGGTGGCCGTGGTCACGCCCCGCGATGACGGCGTGATCTGCGTGGACAGCGAAGGCTTCCCGCCGATGGAAATTTCCACGGACAGCCTTGAGGTGAATGAGGCCGAGTTCGGAACAACGACCGCCCTCATCCGGGGCACGGCCGGTGCGCTCAGGGAACGGGGAATGAAGGTGGGCGGATTCAACGCGGTCATTACCTCCTCGGTTGCCCGCGGATCCGGTCTTTCCTCCTCGGCTGCCTTCGAGGTGCTGATTGCCGCGATCCTGGATGGCCTGTATAACGGGTTTGTCATCGATGCCCAGACCCGGGCGGAGATTGCGCAGGAAGTGGAGAACCGGTGGTTTGGCAAGCCCTGCGGCCTGATGGACCAGATGGCCTCCTCCGTCGGCGGACTGGTGGCCATTGATTTTGAAAAGCCCCGGGCCAGCGTAACCGCCCTGAGCTATGATTTTGCGGCGAAAGGGTATGCCCTCTGCGTGGTCAATACCGGCGGCGATCATGGGGATCTGACGGATGATTACGCGGCCATCCGTACGGAGATGGAAGCGGTGGCAAAGGCGCTGGGCGGACGCGTCCTGCGGGATATTCCCCGGGAGGTCTTTGAGGCGAAGCTGCCGGAGATCCGGACAAAGGTTGGCGACCGCGCACTGCTCCGGGCCATGCATTACTACGATGAGAATGAGAATGTGGCGGCCATGGTGAAGGCACTGAACGGGGATGACCTGAATCAGTTCCTCTCCATTGTGACCCGGTCCGGCGACAGCAGCTGGGAGCGGCTGCAGAATGTCTATGCCCGGCCGACAGAGGAACAGATGGCGCTGGGCATTGCCCTTTCAAGGCGGTATCTGGGGAATAAGGGAACCTGCCGTGTTCACGGCGGCGGATTCGCCGGAACCATTCAGGCCTATGTCCCGCTTGACCTGCTGGATGGGTACATGGCCTGCATGGAAAAAGTATTTGGAAAGGGCAGCTGCATTTCTCTGATGATCCGTCCGGAAGGCGCAGTGATGATGCCGGTCTGATGTCGATATGATTAAAATCAATAAAGACTTGAAGGAAAGCCCCCGGTTTCGTCATGGCGCCCTGGCCGTTCTGGATGCGGTCCTGATCATGCTGGCCGTCTATGTGAGCATGGAGCTGCGCTTTGAGATGTACATCCCGGAGCGGCACATGGTCAGCATGATGCGGGTGCTGCCGCTGCTGGTGGCCTCCTATATGCTGGCCTTTTACCTGGGCGGCGTCTACAAGATCATGTGGCGCTTTGCCGGTGTCCGGGATCTGATGCGCCTGTTCCTTGTATCTGCCATTGCCTGCGGATTTTCGCTGGCCTGCAACCGCTTTTTCAATCTGGACCTGTTCCGCAGCGTTCTGATTCTGACCGGTCTGTTTTCCATGCTGTTTGTGGGCGGAATCCGCCTGATCTGGCGCATCTTCGCCAAAGACCGGATTGCGGTCTCTGCCAGCGATGCAATGCCGGTGATGATTGTGGGCGCGGGTGAATCCGGCGCGTACGCGGTCAATATCTGCAACAAAAATCCGGGACGGATGGGAAAGCCCGTCCTGCTGGTGGATGATGATCCCACCAAGCAGGGACTGAGAATCCAGAATACGCCGGTCCTGGGCAAGACGGAGGATATTCCGAAACTGGTGACCCGCTATGGCATCCGGGAGATCATTGTGGCGATTCCCTCGCTGAATGCCACCAAACGGATGCAGCGGATTCTGGAACTGTGCAACCAGACCCACTGTCACACCCGGATCTTTTCCGGGCCGACCGATCTGGGTCCCAACGGCGAGGTGGCTCCGCAGATCCGTGAACTGAACATCTCGGACTTCCTTTCCCGGGATGAAATCGAACTGGATACGGAAAACATTTCCGGCTATCTCAATAAAAAGTGCGTCATGGTGACCGGCGGAGGGGGATCCATCGGGTCGGAACTGTGCCGGCAGATTCTCCGGTACAATCCGCGGCTGCTGATTATCTTTGAGATTTACGAAAACTGTGCGTATGAGCTTGAATATGAACTGCACCAGCGGTTCGGCGAGCAGTGCCCGGTGATCGTGCTGATCGGGTCGATCCGCGACCGGAAACGGCTGGATGAGGTGATGGAGGAGTACCATCCCGACGTGGTGTTCCATGCGGCGGCCCATAAGCATGTGCCCCTGATGGAGCGGAGTCCGGCGGAGGCGATTAAGAACAACGTGTTCGGAACCCTCAATCTGCTGGAGTCGGCCAGCAGCCACGGGGTGGAACGTCTGGTGCAGCTCTCCACGGACAAGGCGGTGAACCCGGCCAACGTCATGGGGGCCACCAAGCGGATTACCGAAATGCTGATTCAGTCTTACGGGGCCAGAACGAAGATGAAGTGCATGGCGGTCCGGTTCGGCAACGTGCTGGGGAGCCATGGAAGCGTCATTCCCCTGATGGAGCGCCAGATCCGTTCCGGCGGTCCGGTGACGGTGACGCATCCGGATGTGACCCGCTATTTCATGACCATTCCCGAGGCAGCCCAGCTGGTGATTCAGGCAGGCGCCTTTACGGAATCCGGCACCATTCTGGTGCTGGATATGGGTGATCCGGTCCGGATCATGGACCTGGCGGAAAAGCTGATCCGCGCGTACGGGTATGAACCCAATGTGGATATCCCCATCAAGATTATCGGCCTGCGGCCGGGAGAGAAGCTGGCGGAGGAACTGCTCATGGATTCCGAGCGGAGCCGCATGACCAAAACCGCGCACAAGAAGATCTTTGTGGCGCATGTGGATCCGGTGGATGAGGAGCAGCTGCAGGAGATGCTCACACAGCTCCGGGCCGTCAGCGATGAAAATGATGAGGGAACGGTGGAGGTCATTGCCTCTGTGGTCCCGACATATCATCCCTGGAAAGACAACAAGAGCGCTTAATGCGCTCTTTTCCCATGTAACCAAGTGAACAGAAAGTGGAGACGGATGAAGAATTATCCTTTTTTTGCCACCGTGTCACGGATGAAATACATCCACCGGTGGGCCCTGATGCGCAATTCCCGTCTGGAGGACCTGAGCGAGCATTCCCTTGAGGTGGCCATGATTGCCCACGCGCTGTGCATCATTGGCAATGTCCGGTTTGGAAAGCAGCTGGACGCGGAGCGGGCAGCCCTGATCGGCATTTACCATGATGCCAGTGAGATTATTACCGGTGATATGCCGACGCCGGTCAAGTATTTCAGCAATGAGATCCGCACGGCCTATAAAGACGTGGAAGCCCTGACCAATGAGCGGCTCCTGTCCGGTCTCCCGGAGGATCTGCGGGAGACCTATGCGCAGATTCTCAAGGCGCAGGATTCGGAGGAGGACCGGGAACTGCGCCGCTATGTCAAGGCAGCCGACAAGCTGTCGGCGCTGATCAAGTGCATTGAGGAGGAGCGCGCGGGGAATACGGAGTTCCGGACAGCCGCCCGCACGACCCGGGAATCCATTGAGGAAATCAGCGCCGACCTGCCTGAGGTGCCGGTCTTTGTGCAGGAATTCCTCCCTTCCTATGGGGAGACGCTGGATGAACTGCTGGACGAGGTGTAAAGACCAAAGAAAAAAGCAGCGGCCCATGGCGCTGCTTTAATGGAAAACTCAGGCATTGACCGGTTCTTTTACACGAATCCAGTCATTGACATTGGCAAGCACTTCATCGGCATTGAGGCCGTGAACCATGGCCGCCTGCTCCAGGGTTTCACCCTGAGCGGAGGGGCAGCCGACGCAGCCGAGGCCGCTTGCCATGAGGGCATACACGGAAGAGGGATATTTACGGATGATATCACCCATGATCATGTCTTTTGTGACAAACTGAGCAGTTTCAGACATTTGCTTCTTACCTCCAGGGGTTCTGTAATTTGACGCGAGTATCTTATCACAACGGTTTCGAAAAAACAATCTGGAAATTTGCCGAAGACGGCGGAAGGGAGGACAGGGATGACAGCAAGGCGATTTTGTCAGCTGACGCTGGGCGGGACAATCCTTTGTCTGCTGCTGGTGATCGGCCTGGTCGTTCTGGTGGATCCCTTTGAAATCTATCACAGGGCGCTGTTTTACATTCCGTCCTTCCGGAGCGAAATCCAGAGTTACAGCAATGCGGGGGTGGCCAGGTCCTTTGACTACGACAGCGTCATCGTTGGTTCTTCTGTGACGGAGAACAGCACCCCCAGCGTATATGAGGCGGCACTGGGCGGTCGGTTTGTCAAGCTCTGCATGAACGGCGGAACGGCCATGGACCATGCGCGCATGCTGGAGATGGCATTCAGGACGCATGAGGTCCGGCGGGTGGTGTACGGGATTGATGTCTTTGCCTATCCGGTGTACTGGACCAACCAGAAAATGGCGACGCCGAACTATCTGTACGATGCCGATCTTCTGAATGATGTCCATTACTGGTTCAATGAGGATGTGCTGTTTAAGGAAATCCCATATGCCTTCAGGCATCCGGGAAAAATGAATGAGCAGGGCATCCGGGACTGGATGTATGCCTGGGATCCCCCGGAACTGCCGTCCCCGGAATCCCTGCGGGTAAAGGTGGCCGATCCGGTTCCTGACCAGCAGCCTTCCCGGATGGAGCTCATTGAAATGAACATCGAGCATAACCTGATTTCATTCATTGAGGCACATCCGGACACGGAATTTGACCTGTTTTTCCCGCCGTATTCCCTCAGCTACTGGCGAAATCAGATGAACAACGGTCAGTTTGAGGCGGATATGGAGTGCCGGGACCGGATCATCGAGTGTGTCACGGATTATGCCAATGTGCGTCTGTACGATTTTGCCCTGATGCGGGAATGGGTGACAAACTATGCCAATTATTATGATTACCGGCATTATACCTCGGGGATCAATGATGCCATGGCCTTTGCCATTCAGGAGGGCCGGATGCGGATTGTGTCCGCTGAGCAGGGAAAACAGAACACGGCGGAACTGAGACAAATGACCCTGGACCCGGCGATCCCGTGATCCGGTCAGGAAATTTGTATCTTCTACAAAAAACAACCTCTGATACGGATAGGAAACACTGCTCACGGGCAGAAAAAACCGTCCGGAATTGACAAGTTATATAAAAACGGCGGTCTGATTTAAGGATAATGCAAATAAAACTAAATATCAGATAGGAAAATAGACATTGTAACAATGCATTGTGTTTTCTACAATGTAAATATCGGTTTTTTGTATTTTTCGATGTTGCTTTTCCATTGAAATGAAGATATAATACAATTTCACTGGGAAAACGATAAGGAAGGAAGAAAACAATTATGCCAACTATGGCGCAAGCGGAAGCTACGCTGAAATCGGTATATGGTTATGAACAGTTCCGCCAGGGCCAGCGTGAATCCGTTCAGGCACTGGTAGAGGGAAAAGATGTTCTGGCCATTATGCCCACCGGCGCAGGGAAATCGTTGTGCTATCAGATACCGGCTATTATCTCAAGTGGGATTACACTTGTTATTTCACCCCTCATATCACTGATGAAGGATCAGGTCAACGCACTGCTCCAGCTCGATGTGAAAGCCGCGTATATCAACAGTACACTGACAAACAAACAGCAGGTCATAGCGCTGGAAAATGCCAGAAAAGGTGCCTATAAGATTATTTATATTGCTCCCGAGCGGCTGAATACAGAAGGATTTCTGGATTTTGCTCAGAATGCCGAGATTTCCAATGTCATTATTGATGAGGCGCACTGCGTTTCTCAGTGGGGACAGGATTTCCGGCCCGCTTACCTTAATATTGCTCCTTTCATTGAAAAACTGAAAAAGCGTCCGGTGGTCGGCGCCTTTACAGCCACAGCAACCCTGGCGGTACAGAAGGATATCACGAAGCTTCTTGAACTGCATGATCCGGTGAAGATCCTGACCGGTTTTGACCGGCCGAATCTCTTTTTTGAGGTCCTGCGGCCCTCCAACCGGGATGCGGCACTGCTTGAGTTTGTGCAGAAGCATGCCGGACAGAGCGGAATTGTCTACTGTGTCACGAGGCGGGCAGTCGAGGAGACCTCGGAGATGCTCAAGGCCAATGGGATTGAGTGTGCCAGGTATCATGCCGGCCTGTCGGATGATGAGCGGACGCAGGCACAGGAGGACTTTATCGAGGACCGTGTGCCGGTCATTGTGGCGACGAATGCATTTGGAATGGGCATTGACAAGTCCAATGTTTCCTTTGTCGTTCACTACCAGATGCCCAAGGATCTGGAGAGCTACTATCAGGAAGCCGGACGTGCCGGACGGGACGGGGAGCCGGCAGACTGCTGCCTTCTGTACATGGCGCAGGATATTCCGCTGGCCAATTACCTGATTGAGCATTCCCTTGACAATGCCACCCTGGATATTGCCACGGCCCGGAATGTCCGGGCACAGGCCGAGGAGCGGCTGCGTCAGATTGTCTATTACTGCACCGGCCGCGGCTGCCTTCGCAACCGCATCCTCTCGTATTTCGGCGAGACGACCACCCAGACCTATTGCGGCAACTGTTCGGCCTGCCTCAGCAAGAAGGGCGAGCAGGATGTGACCCGCGAGGCCGGACAGATCGTCTCCCTGGTGATGGCGCTGAACGGAAAATACGGCCGCACCATGATTGCCGGCATCCTCTCCGGAAAACAGAACGACCGGCTGATTTCGGCCGGACTGAACAAGCATAATGCCTTTGGTTCACTGGCCTCCCTGGGAGAGGGGAACATCTATGCCATCATCGATGAACTTCTGGAAAGTGAAGTGCTCTCGCAGACAGAAGGGGAGTATCCCTGCCTGATTGCGGGACATTATGCGAAGGATGTGCTGAGCGGCGACTGGCCGGTCCGCATTCCGCTGGACCGCGGCGGGCGCCAGGTGCCCATTCCCAAGCACCGGGAAGAGGAGAGCGAGGCGCTGTTCCGGATTCTGTCGAAGCTTCGTCTGGCCATTGCCCGGGAGCAGCGGGTTCCGCCTTTCGTGATTTTCTCCAATGCCACGCTTAAGGATATGGCAAAGCGCAAACCGAGAAACCGCAGCGAAATGCTTCGGGTGAACGGTGTCGGTGAGAACAAAATGCGCCGGTACGGCGATACATTCCTGACGACCATCGCGTTCTATGTGAAAAAGACGGAAATGTGCGCGAATGCCGCGAAAAAAGTGAAGAAAAAATGATCTGAGCACTAGGCCGGCAGGTTCTGTGCTCAGCTGGTCAAACAGAGCAGCATTCCGGCAGGGCCGGGTGCTGCTCATCAATAAATCTTTGCAGGGGTTGACGGAATGACAAGGAGGAATCATCTTTTGCCGGCAGGAATTCTTTTTCTGCTGGCCCTGGCCATTCTCTTCGGATGCAGCCAGAGCAGTCCCGCGTATCCGATCAATACCTGGGAGGATGCCAACTGCCTTTTGACCGTCGGGCGGGCCATGCGCAGCGGCGCCGTTCTCTACAGGGATATCTATGAACAGAAGGGGCCGACACTGTATGCATTGCACGCTTTGGCGGCTTTTGTCATGCCTGCCTGGGGCCGTTTCTTGGGGGTGTTCCTTCTGGAGGTGCTGGCCTGCTTTCTGACCCTTCTGTGCGCCTATCGGTGCACGGCAGGACCGGGAGCCAGGCGACTGCTGACAACGGCTGTTTTTGCAGCAATAACGTATGCCTGCGGTGCCTTCTGCCGGGGGGACAGTGCCGAGGAATTCTGTCTGCCCTGCGTCATGGCAATGATCATGATCTGTCACCGGACCTGCGGCCAATTCACCTGTGCTGACATGGGGGAACTCGGGTTCCTTTCCGGAATCATTGCCACCATAAAGTTTACCATTCTCGGCATTCCGCTGGGCCTGTGTCTGTGTGTGCCCTTTCTGACGGGCCTGCGCTGGCCTGTCCGGACCGTAAAGAAGGCCGCGGCGTTTCTGGCCGGCATGCTGATCCCGATCGGCCTCTGGCTGGTGTATTTCGCCCTTAACGGTGCGCTTTCCGACTTCTTTACCGCCTATATCACCAACAACATCTTCCTCTATGCGGGGGAGCGGCCCAATGCCTGGGAACTGCTCTACATGCTGCGGCAAAACCTCCTGATGCTCGCCGTGCTCCTTCTGAGCGCTGTCCGGTACGCGCGCCATGCGCAGCTTCGCTTCCTGCTGGTCCCGCTTGCCCTCCAGCTGCTGGTGCTGACCGTCTTTGGACGGATGTGGCTGTATTCGCTGCTGATCCTGACGCCCTTTACCCTTTTTTCGCTGCAGGGCATCTCAGAGGGTCTTTTTCAGGGGATTAGCCGCGCTTTCCCACAGCACACCTCCTGGCGGACAGAGACCGCTTTGGCAGGTCTGGGAATGCTGGCGGCGCTTTGCTGCGCCGTCCTGTTTACCCCCAATGCCGGAATGCGCGGTGTCCACTTCGATGATACCCCTCAGGGGCAGCTCGCATCCTATATTGAGCCGGGGGCCAGCTTCCTTCAGTACAGTCATCTGGATGATGGGATGTATCTGGTCACCGGTCAGCTGCCGCAGGGGCGGTTTTTCTGCAATCTGAACGTGGACTATCCGCTGATGCATGAGGAACTGGACCGTTACCTGACGGAAGGAATGCCGGAATACGTTCTGGTCACCTGGCGTCAGCTTCCGCAGCAGTTTACCCGATATCGGCAGATTGCCTATGCAAACGGACTGGACCAGTACAATCAGCCGCGGAAAGACTTTTTCCTGTATCAGCGAATAGACCCGTGAGGCGGTCTTTGAAGAACAGACTGAAAGCGCCAGCCCAAACGTGAGTGTGGGCTGGCGCTTTCAGGTTGTCTCCTGGAGAATGGTGCTCCGTATTGGAGCGGGGTTTAAACGAATACGATCTATATGTGACTACATTGGTATATCAACGAGTAAAGCGCTGGAAGCCCTTATTTATAAGGCTTCCTGATGCTTTTTCGCATCTTCAAAGTGGCAAACTCGGGTACTGGCACAGTATCTGGTTTATAAGATCAATGTCGCATGATAAATGCAGGCGGATTGACATTTTTCAGTAACAGTTCGTTTATGCGTACTTTGAAGAGACGGAAAATACGCGGGGACCCAAGAGACCAGTTACTGAATAGGGATTTCTGAGACAGGTTCTTCTGCAGGTGCAATGCTTTCCGGCAAATTCGGCGTGTCTTCTGAGGAGGATACAGGGGCTGGTTCGGGGAACTCCGCCGGATTCAATGGCCCTGTGCTATGGACGGGGCTGATCTCAAGCGACATGACCACTTTCTGGGAAACGTCACCTGAGATGACCTGACAGATTTCTCCGTCAGTGAGGAGATCACTGTAAATCACGGCATGTTCAACCCTGCCATCCGGTGTGAAGGTAAAAAGGGAAGTGCCCTCCATGTCCGCAACTGTGAGCCCGCCGGTTGGCACGGTGAGCATACAGCCGGGGATGGTGGTGCTGCTGGGCCCCATGGCCATTCCGGAGGAGCCCAGGGCAATGAGGGTGCCGCCGGTAAGGGCAAAGGTTCCGTCGTAGGCGATGGCCCCGTTTTCGGAATGCTGTGAGCCGCGAATATAGAGGATTCCGCCGTTCATGGTAAAATCGCCGTTGACATCAATGCCGTCTCCCTCGGAAATGACGGTGATATTGCCGCCGGAAATGATCAGTGTGCCGGTAGACGGAGGGAGCATTCCCAAATCGCTCATTTCAGGCGGGGCAACGCCATTTGGAGCTTCTTCGGGCTTCGCCGGAAAAGATCCGGCGGGTTCTGCAGTGTCAAAGACATCTGTCTGTTCCGGAGAAGCCAGTGCGGGAATATCTGCCGGAAGGGGGGCGGAGGAAATTTCACTCAGCAGGGGATCCTCCTCCGGCAGCGCAGTAAAGGAGGCATTCATTCCGTCGTTCCGGGCATTGATGCGGATTTCACCTCCGTCAAGATGGATAGAGGGAGCCTCAAGTCCATCCGTGGAATGATTGACATGAATGGTTCCATCCGAGAGGGTCAGGGTATTCTTTGCATGGATGCCATCCCCGCCGGAGGAGAGCTCGAGAACGCCGCCCCGGATTTCAATGCTGCCGTTTGAGTAAAGGGCATCATCGATGGTGTCTGCCGTGAGACTGCCGGCGGAAAGGAGAATCATGCTTTCTGCTTTCAGGCCTTTCTGCGAGGGGACATCCTCCCCGGCGGCGGTGCTTTCGCCGGCAGAATGCAGGGGACTTTTTTCCCTGAAGGCGGCCTTTTGGGATCCATCGCCGGTTTTGAATGACAGAATCCCGCCTGAAATGGCAATGTAACCGAGATCCGGATCCTGTGCGTTGCTCGAGGTGATGGCATCCCCGCCCAGGGAGAGGATGTCCAGGACACCTCCGCCGATGCACACGGCATCCCTGCCGGTAATGGCATCATCCTGCGAGGTGACAGACAGCTCACCGGAAACGATGCGCAGTGTTCCCTCACTGCTGATTCCTTCCCGGTAATTTCCCGCGACATCGAGGTGTCCGGTGCCATTGATGGTCAGATCACAGGCGGAGGCAATGACTGCATCACTGTTCCGGTTATCCGGTTCATCTGTTCCCTGCGTAAAGGTGTTGACTGTTCCATCTGCCAGCGTGAGAATCACTTTCTCTGCGCTGACAATGCGCAGCGCGGAACCGGCGGGATTGGTGATGCTGACGCCGTCAAGCACCAGGTAGACAATGCTGTCATCTTTGGCATCGACGGTAACGGAACCATCCGTAAGGCTTCCGGACAGGGAATAGATTCCGCTTTCCCGGATGATGACCTCCTCATCGCTGAGGGGGAGGGGAACAGCATCGGCGGGTATTGGTACGCTGAAATCGTCCATGGTGAACATGGAGGCAGCTGATTCTGCAAAAGACGGAAGAGGAAATGAAAAACAGGCAAGCAGCACAAGAAACAGCGAGAATGCTTTTCGAACGTTCATAAAAGGAACCTCCATTGCGGGCTTCAGGTCATTTGCCGGAGCGGATTGTTCTGATTCAGTCCTGAAAACGGTCGCTGTACGGCAAACACCTTTACGGTTCTCAGCCTGGATAATGCCCAGGGTCTTTATTGTCCGGCTGCCCGCTAGAATACATAAAGTATACTTCTCAATTGTGGCAGAACTGTGACTTTGAAATGAACCTTTCGTGTCATTTTGATCCCAAAGGGGAATTTTGACAGCCGGACCGGCCTGCGCAGGGGGATGGCCATACGGGAACGGGTCTGAACGCGTGCCAATGCCGGCACATGGGACAGGCGGATGATTGGAACCTGAGCAGTTTTTTGTGGATGCGCCTTGCGTTTCGGATTGTTTGGGATTATACTGTTTTCAGGAAAAGACGAAAACACCGGACCTGAAAGGTCCGGAGAATGGAGGTATTAGTGAAAGTACTGCTGATCAATGGTTCTCCCAAAGCTTCGGGAAATACAGCCCGTGCACTCGAAGAGATGACCGGCATATTCCATAAGGAAGGTGTAGAGACGGAAATTCTGCATGTGGGAAATAAGGTGATCCGGGGATGCGTGGCATGCGGATCCTGCGGTTCCACGGGAAAGTGTGTATTCAACGATCTGGTCAATGAAGCAGCGCTGAAGCTTGAGGCGGCGGATGGACTTGTACTGGCATCGCCGGTATATTATGCATCGGCCAATGCGACGCTGATTGCATTCCTTGACCGTCTGTTTTACAGCACCCATTTTTCAAAAGCGATGAAGGTGGGCGCGGCGGTCGTTGTCGCAAGACGCGGCGGGACGACGGCTTCCTTTGATGAACTGAACAAATACTTTACCATCTCCGAAATGCCGGTTGCCTCCGGACGTTACTGGAACAATGTTTTCGGCGCAGCCCCCGGACAGGCGGAGGCGGATGAGGAAGGCCTGCAGAATATGCGGATTCTGGCCCGCAACATGACGTTCCTGATGCGTGGAATCGCTCTTGCACGGGAAAAAGTTGGAATGCCCGAGCAGGAAAAGATTACGTTTACCAATTTTGTGCGATGAAAGGATGGATCTGAAAATGAAAGTTTTTGCATGCCAGCATTGTAAGAATAAGGTTGTTTATCTGGAAAAGGCGGTCTGTAATGTTCGCTGCTGCGGAGAGGAAATGGTTGAACTGATTCCCAATACGTCAGATGGCGCGGGTGAAAAGCATGTTCCGGTTATCACGCGTGACGGACAGACCGTAACGGTCACGGTCGGTTCTGTGGCCCATCCCATGATGGAGGCGCACCTGATCGAATGGATCGCGCTGGAAACCCGTGAGGGAATGCAGAGAAAACTGCTGAAGGCAGGCGATGAACCCAAGGCGGTCTTTGCACTGACCGAGGGGGATGAGCCGGTAGCGGCATATGAGTACTGCAACCTCCATGGATTCTGGAAAAAGGAAGCCTGAGCCGGACACGGGAAAAATGGGGAAGGCCTCTCCGGTCGGGGCCGGAAAGGCCTGCTTTTCAGAAAGGAAGGACAGACGATGGGACTGTTTGATAAAGTCAGGGATTCAGTGAATGAGTTCCTGGATAAGACGGATATGGATGAGAAAGTGGTCGCCGGTGCCAAATCAGTGAAAGAGAAAGTGACGGAAGCGCTGGATAAAACAGATCTGGATGAGAAAGTCATGGCCGGCGTCAAGTCAGTGAAGGATACAGTTACGGATGCGATGGATAAGAGCGGACTGAATGAGAAGATCGCAGCCGGCACCAGAACGGTCATGGAAAAGATGGATGAGGTTTTCCATCCGGATGAGGAAAAGAAGAAGCTGAAGGATCAGACGGAAAAGATCCGTCAGGAAGTGGAATCTCTCAAGAACGTAGATATCAGTGCCAAGATGCGCGAGGGCGCAGAGACCGTGACGGATGCGGCCCGGAATCATGCCGAAGCAGCACTGGATGACCTTAAGAAGGTTGAACAGGGACTGAACCAGCTGGCGAAAGAACTGAAAGACAAATCGTCGGATGGTCTTGAGCAGTTTAAATCGGCCGGCAATGAGGTAAAGGAAAAGCTGGCAGATGTGTTTGAAGCGGGAAAGAAAAAGGCCGAGGAGACACGAAAGGATGCGGCGCTTGCCAAATTCCTGGCGGATAATGGCATTGAGGAATCGGCAAAGAAGATCGAAACTGAGCGGGCGAATGCCGTCATGAATGCGGCAGCTGAGACAGCTGAAAAGGTCTGCAATGTGGCAGAGAAGGTTACGGATGCAGCCGAAAAGGCAGAGAAAACGTTTAGTGCTGCTGCACAGAACGTTTCGGATGCTGCTGAAAAGGCAGAGGAAGCCGTACAGACCGTCGCAGAAACGGTACAGAATGCTGCGGATGCCTTGACTATGGCGGAACCGGAGATCATGCCCGAGATGGATGAGTAAATCAAAAACAGAAAAGAACCGAACGGTGACATTCCCCAATCACCTTCGGGGATGGAAAGTGTAGAATAACCTGCCTAACGTCTGTGCAAAGCACAGACGTTTATCTTCTGGGCATTGTGGAATTGACTGAACCCGGACCTCAAATGGATCAACAGAGGAGGAAGAAACCGCAAAAAGACAGATAAGGAGCCGCGGCTCCTCATCTGTCTTTTTTGCATTCAGTGATAGACGTACCGGAATCTTTCGCGCATGCAGTACTTTTCACCTTCTGAGTCTTTTGTGACATGGAACGTGGCCGTACAGTCATCCGGAAAGGCGCTGTTTGAAATGGATGTGAGACTGGAGGGCAGAGTGATGTCTTTTAGCGCGGGACAGGCGGTAAATGCCAGGGGCTGAATGGTTTTGAGGCCTTCGGAACAGGTAACGGATGAGAGACGGATACATCCGGAAAATCTCGTGGTATGGAATGAATGGGAAACAATGGTACCGGAAGTCAGTGAACGTTCATCTCTCTCTTTTGTTTTCTCTATGCGATAAATGACAAAGAAGATGATGAAGAAAAGTAACCCGACAAGTGAGAGCAATAAAGAAAAAAACAGTCTGCCCAGGAATACTGGATCTGCCGGATCCATGCGGATACATCCACTCTTAATGATGGTCTGTTGCCTGAATTTTGTATGGCATGATTTGACAAGCCGCTGCTTTACGACAGGGCTGCTCCGTTTAGAAGACCTTCGGACATTGCCGCCAGATTGATTCGTCTGATACGGGATAAAAGAGAAAGCATCTGGTTAGGATGCTTTCAGAGGGAAAATGATTATTCTTTGGCAGCTGCACGGGCGCGGGCAGCCATTTTTTTACGCAGTTCGGTTTCAAGAATACGCTTGCGCATCCGAAGGTGAGATGGAGTGACCTCGAGGAGTTCATCGTCGTCAATGAATTCAAGACATTCTTCCAGCGTCAGTGAACGCATGGAGGTCAGCTTCATGGCGGTTTCAGCGCCGGCGGCGTTTCGGATGGAAGTGAGGTGTTTCTGGCGGCAGACGTTGACATCAATATCGCCTGTACGGGCATTCTGACCGACGATCATGCCGCAGTAGACCGGGGTATTGGGGCCGCAGAACAGTGTGCCGCGGTCCTGTGCATAGAACAGGCCGTACATGACGGCATCACCGGTTTCCGTTGATACCAGGGCACCGAAGCTGCGGTGGGGAATATCGCCCTTGTAAGGCTCATAGCGGTCGAAAACGGAACTCATGACGCCCTCGCCGCGGGTATCCGTCATAAACTCGCTGCGATAGCCGAACAGGCCGCGGCTGGGGACGGAGAACTCAAGACGGACCCGGTCCGTACCGGCCATGTTGTCCAGGACACCGCGGCGGCGGCCGATTTTCTCAATAACGGCGCCGGCGTAGGCGGCGGGAACGTCGCAGACCAGGTGCTCAATCGGCTCAAGGCGGTTGCCGTTTTCATCGGTATGGAAGAGAACCTCCGGCTTGCTGACCTGGAACTCATAGCCCTGGCGGCGCATGTTTTCAATCAGGACGGAGAGATGCAGTTCGCCGCGTCCGCTGACCTTGAAAGCATCCGGTGTATCGGTTTCCTCCACGCGGAGGGACACGTCGGTCTGGAGTTCCCGCATGAGGCGGGCACGCAGATGACGGGAGGTGACATACGTTCCCTCGCGGCCGGCAAAGGGGCTGTCGTTGACCGAGAAAGTCATCTGGACCGTGGGCTCGGTGATCTTGACGAAGGGCAGCGGATCCACATGGTCCGTGGCACAGATGGTGTCGCCGATCATGATGTCCTCAACGCCTGTAATCGCGACGATTTCACCCATGGAGGCACTCTCTGTCGGGGAACGCTTGAGTCCGTCAAAGGTGAACAGGCTGGAAAGACGGAAGTTTTCCGGCGGGTTTTCGCTGCCATAGGTGGAACGGGAATACATGGTGTTCAGCTTCAGGGTGCCGCGGGTGATGCGCCCGATGCCGATACGGCCGACAAAGTCGTTGTAGTCAATGGTAGAGATCAGCATCTGGGCAGGTCCCTCGGGATCGCCCTTGGGTGCCGGAATGTACTTGAGAATGGTTTCAAAGAGCGGGCGCAGGTCGGTGCCCGGCTGGGCCAGATCCAGTGTGGCGGTGCCGGTGCGGGCAGAGGCGTAGACCACCGGGGTGTCCAGCTGCGATTCATCTGCGTCGAGGTCGATCATCAGGTCGACGGTTTCGCTGAAAACCTCGTCGCAGCGCGCATCCGGCCGGTCCACCTTGTTGATGACCACGATGACCGGCAGGTTCAGGGCCAGGGCATGCTGCAGAACGAAACGGGTCTGCGGCATGGGTCCCTCAAAGGAGTCGATCAGGAGGAGAACGCCGTCAACCATTTTGAGCACGCGTTCGACCTCACCGCCGAAATCAGCATGTCCGGGGGTGTCGACGACATTGATCTTCACATCTTTGTAATAGATGGACGTATTCTTGGAAAGAATCGTGATTCCGCGTTCCCTTTCGAGCGCATTGCTGTCCATGACGCGATCCTGAATCTGCTGATTTTCACGGAAAACACCGCCCTGCTTGAGCATCTCATTGACGAGAGTTGTTTTGCCATGGTCGACATGGGCAATGATTGCAATGTTCCGAATGTTTTCGCGGCTGATTTCCATATGGTTTCCTTCTTTCTTTAAGTAGCTTGCAAAACGCTTCTCTGTGAGTCTCAGTCGCCGGTACGGGACGCCGTTTCGGCCAGTTCAAGACCCTTATTATTTTCGAGTGCCCAGCGGATGGACCATTCGTTCTCAAAGAGAAGAACATCCCGGTCGTGTGCATCCTTGGCTGTGGCACTGGTACTGGACAGTTTGAGATCCTCCGGTGCTTTCGGTGAGCGTGTAATCCAGCGGACAAAACGGAAGTTGAGGGGATAACGGTGAATTTCCGCATTGTACTCGGTACGGAGCCGGTGCTCAAGAACTTCAAACTGGAGCATGCCGACGACGCCGACGATGATTTCCTCAAACCCGATTCCGGGCCGCTTGAAGGTCTGAATGGCGCCTTCCTCGCTCAGCTGGAGAACCCCCTTGACGAACTGCTTGCGCTTCAGGCTGTCCACACTGGTTACCCGGGCAAAATACTCAGGGGCAAACAGCGGGATGCCGGCATAATGGATATGCGGACCGGTGCATAGCGTATCGCCCAGGGCGAAGATGCCCGGATCGAACAGGCCGATGATGTCGCCCGGATAGGCATTTTCCACGGCCTCCCGTTCATCTGCCATGAACTGCTGCGGCTGCTTGAGCTGGATCTGCTTTCCGGATCCGCTGTGCCATACGGTCATGCCCTTGGTAAAGACGCCGGAACAGATCCGCATGAAGGCGAGACGATCCCGGTGGGCGGGATTCATGTTTGCCTGAATTTTGAAGATGAAACCGGAGAAATCCGGGGAATCCGGCGCGATGATGCCCTTGTCACTTTCGTGCGGGGCCGGGGGAGTGGAGTACTGGAGGAAGCGGGCGAGGAACGGTTCCACGCCGAAGTTGGTGATGGCGGAGCCGAAGAACATGGGCGTCAGTTCACCGCTGCGCACCTTGTCGAGATCAAACTCGTCGCCGGCCACATCCAGCAGTTCGATTTCATCCATCAGGCGCTGATAGAGACGCTGGCCCAGGAGCTCGGGCAGTTCCGGATCATCAATGGATACATCCGTCTTCTCAACCCGGCTCTTTCCGTGATCGCCGCTCTCGTAGAGTTCCACCATCTTCGTATCGCGGTGATAGACGCCCTTGAAATCGCCGTCAATGCCGATGGGCCAGTTCACCGGACAGGCCCGAATGCCCAGCACCTGCTCCATCTCCTCCATGAGGGAGAACGGGTCCTTGCTGGCGCGGTCCATTTTATTGACGAAAGTGAAGATGGGAATGTTCCGCAGACGGCAGACCTTGAACAGCTTGATGGTCTGCGCCTCCACGCCCTTGGCCGCGTCAATCAGCATGACGGCGCTGTCAGCGGCGACGAGAACGCGGTAGGTATCCTCGGAGAAGTCCTGGTGGCCCGGGGTGTCCAGAATATTGATATGGTAGCCGTCAAACTCGAACTGCATGGCAGAGGATGTGACGGAAATTCCGCGCTGTTTCTCGATCTCCATCCAGTCAGATGTTGCGTGACGGTCGGATTTTCTGGCTTTTACAGAACCGGCGGAGCGAATCTGTCCGGAATACAGCAGCAGCTTTTCCGTCAGTGTGGTTTTACCGGCATCCGGGTGGGATATAATGGCAAAGGTACGCCGCCTGGCTGTTTCCGCAGCCAGTATTTCCATTTGATTATCCGGCATGTCTGCCTCCTCAATGTCATTGGAACGCCCCTGAACCCGCCGGAAGGAATGGATTCCTTCGCCTGCTTTTCATTGCCCGGACTGGAACCGCTGTCGCTGCGCGGCCAGTCCGTTTCGGGGGCAGTTCTCTGATTTTTTCCTCGTGTTTGAATGAACTGCAAGAGTATATCACAGAACAAGGGAAATTGAAAAGAAAAACTGACCACAGAATCAAATTTTTCGCGCTTTTTTCGATTTGGCGCGGGAAAAAAGGACAGTTTTCCCAACAATCATCTCCTCCGGCACTCGGCAACGTTTCATTGCTCCGGCAGCGGTCAAGCGGGTCTTGAACCGTCAGCGGATTTCGTGTATGCTGAGTACTGTACCGGCTCCCATGGAATCACGGCCGGTGAGGACAGATGACGGGGGACTGTTTCTGAGACAGAAAGGATGAGAGAGATGATTGAGATGAAACCGGAAGGATTCATTCCTGTACATACAAAGGCCGTTTTTCCGGGGGATGAAACGGTCCGGGTCTGCAAGGTGGACAAAATGCAGCCGGATGAGAACACCTACCTGAAAGTGAAGGACATTGTTTTTCACAACGGAGTCATTGAAGTGGACGTCTGCGGAAAACTGCTCAGGGATGCACCGGACTATGCCCGGGGGTTTATCGGCATCGTCTTTCGGGCCAATGATTCGGACAGTGAGTTTGAATCCTTCTACATCCGTCCCACTAACGGCAGGGACTGTGATGATCCGGTCAGGAAAGCACATGGCTGTCAGTACTTTTCCTATCCCGGATATACGTTCTCGTATTTCAGAGAGTTTGGAATCACCCGGTATGAGGGGACTGTCGGGACGATTGCCCTGAATGAGTGGAGTCATATCCGCACGGAAATTGAAGGGGCCCACGGCGTTTTCTATGTGGACGGGGAAAAGGTGCTTGAGGTCCGTGATCTCAAGCATGGCCCCGACAGCCGCGGGAGCGTTGGACTGTATGTGGACATTGGAACAGTTGGTCTGTTCCGAAACCTGCATATCCTGTGCCGGGACTGAAAGCCGGACCATAAAAAGCCGCAGGCCAGGCCTGCGGCTTTTTTATTCGACGGTGGATTCCGGGACAAATCCGCGGATCGGAAGGTCCTCTTTATCCGTTTCAATATAAAGGAACGATTCATAACGCCCGAGAATCTGGATGGGATCGCCGTGATGCAGCGTCAGCTGCGCATTGTCCTCACTGGCCGGGACAAAGGTCAGGGGAGCATCCTCTTCAACCATGGCGGCCAGCTGGTTTTCAAAGAGCAGTTCCGCGCAGTCCTGAGCGGGAATGGCAGCGGTTTCTACCCAGCCGACAGGACCAAAACTGTCCGGCGTTCCCTGAGCGGCCATGGTCCAGCAGTCATACTGGCCAAAGCAGACAAACGCTTTGGAGGGGTTCAGCGTGGCATCCATCTGCATAAACTGCGCGGTGGGGCCGGCGTACATGGGAACCTCACAGGATTCATCTGCACATTCGGCTGCCTGCGGGACCAGGACATCCAGATCCGGAATCTGCGCAGCGGCAGAACCAACAAAAAGAAGGAGCAAAGCGAAAACAGCAACTTTTAAAATGGAATGAATCATGATCTCTCACCTCTTTGACGTGTAGCGGTCAGGTTCCTGACAGGGATTCAGCTGCACAAACGGAAAAGCGGCCAGGGCAGCAGATCTGCCTGAACAGCCGGCAATAAACGGCGGCAAGCCTGATGGGATGGTTTCATTTTACAGGGGGACGGAGGGAAAAGCAAGTCTAAACGGGAAATGATACAAAATGCATAAAATTGCAAAAGAAATGCAAAATTATACATTTTAGGGGTTGCAATTCACAGAGGCCTGTGCTACAATGCGTCCCGTCGATCAACAAAGTACAACTCAGGAGGGCAATTTCCTTATGAAATCTGCAAAATACAATCGCGTTCTGCTGGCCTATTCCGGCGGACTGGATACATCGATCATCATTCCCTGGCTGAAAGAGAACTACGGCTGTCAGGTCATCTGCTGCGCGGCAGATGTGGGACAGGGCGAGGAGCTTGAGCCGCTTCATGAGAAAGCAAAGAAGACGGGCGCCGAGAAGCTCTACATTGAGGATCTCAAGAAGGAATTCGTTGAGGATTTCATCTGGCCGACGCTGAAGGCCGGTGCGGTATATGAGGGCAAGTATCTGCTGGGTACCTCCTTTGCCCGTCCGCTGATTGCCAAGCGTCTGGTGGAAATTGCCAAAGCAGAAAACTGCGATGCAATCTGCCATGGCTGCACTGGAAAAGGAAATGATCAGGTTCGTTTTGAGCTGACGATCAAGGCATTTGCGCCGGATATGCCCATCATTGCCCCCTGGCGTGAGTGGGATATCAAGACCCGTGAGGAAGAAGTGGATTATGCAGAGGCCCGCGGCATTCCGGTTCCGGTCAAGAAGGACCGTCCGTATTCCATGGACCGCAACCTCTGGCACCTCTCCCATGAGGGCTGCGACCTCGAGGACCCGGCCAATGAGCCGCCGAAGGATCTGACCCTGATCTGTGTACATCCGGAAGAGGCGCCGGATACGCCGGAGATGGTGACCATCGACTTTGAAAAAGGCGTGCCGGTGGCAGTAAACGGTGAGCGGATGGACGCGGTCAAGCTGCTTGAGACCTGCAATGAAATTGCTGCCCGCAACGGTGTCGGCATTGCGGACATGGTGGAGAACCGTCTGGTGGGCATGAAGTCCCGCGGCGTGTATGAGACGCCTGGCGGAACGCTGCTGTATGCGGCACACAAGAACCTGGAGGAGATTACGGTAGACCGTGATACGGCGCATTACAAGGAGCAGGTCGCTCTCAAGTTCGCCGATCTGGTGTACAATGGCCAGTGGTATACGCCGCTGCGTGAGGGCCTCTCGGCATTCGTCGATGTGACCCAGGAGCATGTGACCGGCACGGCCAAGCTGAAGCTCTACAAGGGCAACTGCATCGGCGCAGGCGTGACCTCGCCGTACAGCCTGTACATGGAGGACATCGCCACCTTCGGTGATTCGGGCGAGATGTACAGCCACAAGGATTCCGCCGGCTTCATCAACCTGTATGGTCTGCCGATGAAGGTGATGGCCATGATGAAGGAGAAGGCCGGGGAGCCGCTTCTCTGATACGTATAAAGCCGATAGTGAATCAGCCTCTCAGGGACCGGGAAACCGGTCCTTTTTTATTGTCTTTCCCGCAGCAACGGGCCGGTGCCGGGCAAATCGGAATGACCGCGAATCCGTCATTTTTTAAGGAAAGGGAAAAACGGCATTTACAACAGTTGTGGCTTGCGGCATAATGAGGAAAGCAAAACATCAAAGTCAGGGAGGCGGAGAATTTGTTTTATCTGAATCGTTTTTACTCAGGCCAGGGGGATGAAAGCGTTACGCCGCTTGAACTGGAGGGCAGAAGGCTCTCAAGATACGCGGCGGCATCCGGCATGGTACTGCTTGAAAATAACGGGGTATTGCCGCTGAAACCGGGCGTCAAAGTGGGCCTTTTCGGGCTTGGCGCGCGGCACACCATCAAGGGCGGAACGGGAAGCGGCGATGTCAACAGCCGGCACGTAGTGAGCGTGGCAGAGGGACTTGAGCAGGCAGGAATTGAGCTTTCCAATACGGCGTATCTGGATGCGCTGGATACCGAATATGATCGTCTCTGGAACGAATGGATGAACCGGATTTATGAGGCGGCCGGACCGGAAAAGGATACGGAAAAGCTGTATGATGCCCATGTCCGGTATGCACTGGAAACACCGTCGATACCGATCCGTCCGGAGGATATGGACGGGGCGGATGTCCTGGTATATGTCATTTCCCGCATTTCCGGGGAAGGAGCGGACCGAAGGGAAGAGGCAGGGGATTACTACCTGACCGAGACCGAGGAAACGCAGATCCGGGTGCTGGCGGATTCCGGAAAGCCGCTGGTGCTTTTGCTGAATGTCGGCGGGGTAATGGATCTCTCCATTCTTGACAAATGCCCTGTTTCTGCCGTCCTCCTCATGGGACAGGCAGGCTGTGATTCGGGCAGTGCGGCGGCGGATATCCTCACCGGCGCGGTGAATCCCTCCGGCTGCCTGACGGATACCTGGGCAGTCAATTACCTGGATTATCCCTCCAGTGCCGCGTTCTCCTACCGGAACGGAAACGTCATTGAGGAGGAGTACACGGATGGCATCTATGTGGGCTACCGGTATTTCGACAGTTTTGGGGTAAAACCGAGATATCCCTTCGGCTATGGACTCTCGTATACCACGTTCCGGGAGGAATGTGTGCAGGCGGAGCTCTGCGGAAATGCGGTAAATGTGGGCATTTCCGTCACCAATACAGGCGCTGTCAGCGGCGCACATGTCGTCCTCCTCTACGCCGCCTGCCCGATGGCGGAGCAGAAAAAGGAGTTCAGGCGGCTGGTGGCTTTTGGCAAGACACGCATCCTTGAGCCCGGGGAATCGGAGACGGTGGAGCTCCGGGTTACCCTGGGACAGCTGACCTCATTCAGGGAAGGTCCGGCAGCCTATGTGCTGGAGAAGGGCCAATACCTGCTGATGACTGGCCCGGAGTGGAAGGGAATCCTGGCTCTCCAGACAGAGGAAACGCACCTGCTCCGGCATGTCCGCAGAATCTGCGAACAGCTCACTTCCATTCGGGAGATCGAACCGACGGAGGAGGAGATCAGCCGTCACGAGGCGTGGATCCGGCAGCAGATCGAGAAAGTTCAGACCATTCCGGTCGGCAGAGAGGCCATTGAGGCGAGCCGGGCGGAATTTGAACCGGTCTGCACGAATGCAGAGGAGGAACTGGAGCGGGAAGCGGAAAGACGCGTTGATACACTGACGGAAAAAGAGCAGATTGATCTGGTTGTCGGCGCACTGGGCCCCTTCTCCGGCGAGATGATTGGGGATTCGGGAAAGAAAGTGCCGGGCGCGGCCGGGGAAACGGTGGAGTACAGGGAAAAAGGCATCCCCGGGATGACGATGGCGGACGGACCTGCCGGCCTGCGGCTGCAGATCCGGTATGAAATCGATCCGGCAGATGGCAGCGTGTATCGGCTGAACCGGTTCCGGATGCTGGAAAATCGCTTCTTCGGGAAACTGGAGCTCCATGATGAGGCCAAATCCATCTGGCAGTTTGCCACAGCCATTCCGGCCGGAACGCTGCTGGCACAGACCTTTGATCTCCCTCTCTTGAGGGAAATCGGTGCCCACATTGCCAGAGAAATGCAGCAGTTCCGTGTGGCACTCTGGCTGGCGCCGGGCATGAACATTCATCGCAATCCGCTTTGCGGCCGCAATTATGAATACTTCTCGGAGGACCCGTTCGTGTCCGGAATGGTGGCCGCAGCCATTACCCAGGGCGTCCAGGCCACAGAGGGCCTGGGGACAACCATCAAGCATTTTGCCTGCAACAATCAGGAAGAAAACCGGATGGGCGTCAGCGCGAATGTGACGGAAAGGACACTCCGGGAACTGTATCTGAAAGGCTTTGAAATTGCCGTGAAATTCAGTCATCCCGTGGCGATGATGACCAGTTATAACCGGGTAAACGGCGTACACACGGCCAACAGCCATGATCTCTGTACGACGCTGGCCCGGGAGGAATGGGGCTTTGACGGTCTGATCATGACCGACTGGACCACCACGAACACCGGACACGGCTCCTCGGCCGCCAAATGTATCCGGGCGGGAAATGACCTGATCATGCCGGGACGCGTGAGTGACCAGGCGGAGATTGAACGGGCGCTTCACGGCTGCGGAAACTGCGATCTTTCCCCGGAGGAGCTGCGCCGCAGCTGCATCCGCATTGTGAAGGCGGCACTGCGTTCAAAACGCGCAATCGTTGACGAACAGAAATAAGAAACAGAATCTGTACCTGAAAAGGCTGGTTATGCTGAAACTTTTTCGGCATAGCCAGTCCTTTTTTGGCATGTTCCAGATTCGGTTGAAAATAGAGACCATTGATTTACGATGGGCTCAGATGTGTGGAAAACAGGAACTGAAAATAGATTTCTCGCAAAAATGAACACAATCTGCACAGGGATCGCGCTTTGCATGAATCCCAGCTTTTTTTCTCATCAGGTCTTTACAGGAACGCGGAGCAACCGTATGATATGACAGGTGATGAATTATTCTAGATCGGATGAAGAGCTGAAAATGATGGATAAAAGCTGGCTTGACATATGCGTGACGGCGGGAGAGTGGCTGTACGGGGAGTACCCGGCTGAGGTGCTGAAAGCCATCTATGAAACCGGAGGCGAGAAGATCAGCACAGACGAATTGCTGGAATCCCTGGATGCCGAGTCCATGATGGTTTATGACGGTGAAATGATCCGTCCGGTGATTGTGACAGAGGGCGAAATGCTCAGCAGGCTTAAAGAGGCAGATGCGGTGGGGAATCCCTACGCATCCATTCACTTTGATCCTGAGGAGCTTCAGACTCTCCAAAAGGCTGTGCAGAATTATGCTGCGGACGTTGAATACTGGATGCCGACAGCCAGGCAGATCAGGGAGCTGGCTGAAACCGGGTACATCCGGACAAAGGAAATGATCGCCTTTGAAAAGACAATGATGCGGCTCGGCGGTGACCCGATCTTTATTCCTGCCTTGTGGGGGAAGGTATCCACCGGGAAGATCAGTACGCAAGATGCATTGAATGAAGGATATGCTGCAATTAAGGCATGTTACGATTATGACTCAGATGATGTTCCGTCGGAGCTGCTGAACAGTGACATGCAGTTCGTCCGGGGTTACCTGAACAGCGTGAACAGGCGGGACCGTAAAGGATGGCCGCAGGAGGAACTGACCAGACGGCTGCATCCGGAGCTCAGCCTCCTCAGCTCTTTGCGGGCAGGAGGAGCATATGGTGGACGCGGGGGCGTAAAGATTGGCAGGAATGAGCCGTGCCCGTGCGGAAGCGGGAAAAAGTATAAGAACTGCCATGGAAGGTGACCGTTTTCCGGCAGCTGTGGTCCTGGTCTCTGCGGTTCTCAGACTCTCTGGCAGAACAGATTGACAAGTGATGTGAAACAGGATAAACTGAATCAGGTCTGGAGGGAAGAAAATGAGAATACTGGGAATTGATCCCGGACTGGCCACCATGGGCTGGGGAGTCATTGAAAGTGATGGATACAAAGAAAAGCTGGTTCAGTACGGAGCGCTTCTGACTTATCCGAGAGACAGCTTTCCGACGCGGCTGCAGAGCCTGATGTTCGGGGTGAGAAGTCTGCTGAAGACATTTAAGCCGGAGGAAATC
Organism: Christensenella sp. UBA4263; assembly: GCA_002395225.1. Classification (GTDB taxonomy): domain Bacteria; phylum Bacillota; class Clostridia; order Christensenellales; family Aristaeellaceae; genus Ventricola. The sequence continues at coordinate 4,741 of DGWH01000012.1, read as the reverse complement.
GCATTTGAAGAGCTTTTCTTTTCAAAGAATGTCACAACCGGCATTCAGGTTGGCGGGGCACGCGGTGTCGCGCTGGCGGTCTGCCGGGAGTATACGGACCGGCTGTTTGAATATACCCCGATGCAGATCAAGCAGGCGGTTGTCGGATACGGCGGAGCAGACAAGCATCAGGTTCAGATGATGGTTAAAATGCTCCTGAACATCCCGGAAATCCCGAGGCCGGATGATGCGGCAGACGGCGTGGCCTGTGCGATCTGTCATGCACACTCGGGTGCGGGCAGGGAGCAGTTCATAATCAAATAAGAAACGGTCCGAACCGGACCGGATTCAGGGGATAAAAGATGATTGATTTTATTGAGGGAACTATAGCGGATAAAGGTCATAACGAGGTTATTGTCAACGCCGGCGGCGTTGGCTTCCTGCTGCAGTGCTCCATGACCACGGTTTCGGATGCGCCTGCGGCTGGGGAAAAATGGCACTGTTACACCATTCTGAATGTGCGTGAGGATGCCATGGAGCTGTATGGCTTTTCAACCAAACAGGAAAGGGATATGTTCAGGCGGCTTTGCTCTGTATCCGGTGTCGGTGCAAAAACGGCACTGGGCGTTCTTTCGGCGCTGTCGCTGAAAGATCTTTCGGTGGCGATTGTGACGGGCGATGTCACCTCGCTTGCCCGGGCACCGGGCATCGGAAAGAAGACGGCGCAGCGCATTGCCATGGAACTGAAGGACAAGATTGAGCAGGCAGATGTCAGCATTCCCGCGGGGACGACAGCGGGAGTGGGAACACAGCCGGCAGCCAGTGCGGAGAAAGAGGCACAGGCAGCCCTGCAGGCACTGGGATACACGGCGGCCGAAGCAGCCCGGGCAATCAATCTGGTACGAGACAAGGCGACGGAGACAGACCAGCTGATCATGCTGGCTCTGCGTCAGATCGGCTCACTTTAAAGTTGAAACGAAGAATTTGTTTAGAATATGAACAGGAATGGTGATGGATCCAAATGGAAGAGGAAAGACTGGTTACCGGGGGATTCAAGGAACAGGAAGATGAACAGGAAAAAAGTCTCCGGCCGAAAACGCTGACGGAATATGTGGGTCAGCAGGTGGTCAAGGACAGCCTGAACATTTACATTCAGGCGGCCAGGGAAAGGCATGACTCCCTTGATCATATTCTGCTGTACGGCCCTCCGGGACTTGGAAAGACGACCCTTGCAGCCATCGTGGCCGCGGAAATGGGACAGAACATCCGGGTAACCAGCGGCCCTGCCATTGAACGGGCGGGAGATCTGGCCAGCCTTCTGACCAACCTTTCCAGCGGGGATGTGCTGTTTATTGATGAAATACACCGGCTTTCGCATGCGGTTGAGGAAGTTCTGTATCCGGCCATGGAAGATTTTGCCCTGGATATCATGATCGGAAAAGGACCGAGTGCCAGAAGCATCCGGCTGGATCTGCCCAAATTTACGCTGATCGGTGCCACGACCAGGGCGGGCTCACTTTCTGCCCCGCTGAGAGACCGTTTTGGCATTCTGTTCAGACTGCAGATGTACACCACGGATGAGCTGATGAAAATCATTCAGCATTCCTCGAAAGTCCTGAACATCAAGTACGATGAGGACGGAATCCGCGAGATTGCCGGACGGAGCCGGGGAACGCCCCGTATCGTCAACCGTCTGCTCAGGCGTGTCCGGGACTACGCACAGGTCCGCGGAGACGGAACCATTACAAAGGCCATAGCCCAGGAAGCACTGCAGCTGCTGCAGGTGGACAACCTCGGACTTGACCGGGTAGACCGGGAAATCCTGACTACCATGATGGTGAAATTCGAGGGCCGGCCGGTGGGCCTTGATACGCTGGCAGCAACGACGGGTGAGGATGCCGTCACCATTGAGGATGTGGTGGAGCCGTACCTGATGCAGCTGGGCTTTGTCATGCGGACGCCCCGTGGGCGGATCTGCACCAAGGCGGCCTATGAGCACATGAAGCTGCCCGTGCCGAAAACGTATATTCAGGACACTGTGCCGCAGGGCCAGATGTCCATGCTGGATGGAGAAATGAAGAATGAAGACCAGTGATTTCTATTATGATCTGCCTGAGGAACTGATTGCACAGAAACCGGTTTATCCCCGTGACAGTTCCCGCCTGATGGTGATTGACCGGAAAAAGGACACCATTGAACACCGAATTTTCCGGGATGTCATTGAGTATCTGAATCCGGGGGATGTACTGGTCGTCAATGAAACAAGAGTCATTCCGGCGCGGCTTTACGGCGTGAAGGCGGAAACGGGTGGCGCAATTGAATTTCTTTTGCTGAAGCGCCTGAATCTGACGGACTGGGAAGTGATTCTGAAACCCGGGAAACGGGCAAAGCCCGGTGCGGAGTTCATCTTCGGGGAAGGGAAACTGAAGGCAACGATTCTGAGCATTGGGGAGGACGGGGGCAGAACGGTCCGCTTTACCTGGGACGGGGTCTTCGAGGAGATTCTGGATGAACTCGGGCAGATGCCGCTCCCGCCGTATATTCATGAACGGCTGGAGGACCGCAACCGGTATCAGACGGTCTATGCCAAAACAGACGGAAGCGCGGCTGCGCCGACGGCCGGCCTGCACTTTACGCCGGAACTCCTTGACCGCATCCGGGAAAAGGGGATCGATGTTGTTCCGGTGCTTCTTCACGTCGGCCTCGGAACGTTCCGGCCGGTGAAAGAGGAGAACGTGGATGATCATCACATGCACAGTGAATACTATGAGGTAACGGAGGAGCAGGCGGAGCGGATCAACGCAGCCAGAAATGGCGGGGGAAGGGTCATCTGCGTGGGAACAACCAGTGTGCGGACATTGGAAACGGTGGCGGATGATTCCGGCGTGATTCATGCGGGGAGCGGCTTTACCCAGATCTTTATCAAGCCGGGCGTCCGAATCAAGGCGGTGGATGCACTGATCACGAATTTCCATCTGCCGGAAAGCACGCTTCTCATGCTGGTTTCAGCCTTTATCGGGCGGGAAACAGCACTTAAGGCCTATGAAACCGCGGTAAAGGAACGCTATCGCTTCTTTTCATTTGGTGATGCAATGCTCATTCTGTAATGGGACTTTTTCATCGTGCAGCATGCCGACAGGGGCGTGCTGCTTTTGTTTTATAGGTAATTTGTCTCTTGTTAGCATGCTAAAACTGTATAATTTTTATGAATTGGGCTTTAATTTCAAATCGTGATGCGGTATAATCTTTCTGTATTAACCTGTTCGAGACTGAGGAAAATGAAAAAGGGGGAGAACGGTGGATACAGTCAACATATTATATACTGAAGTGAACATTATCTCCCTTATCATCATGTTCACTGTTTTTATAAAGTCACTTGGGTTTTCCAGAATGGAATCCCAGAAGGATTTTATTCATGCCATGGGGGCTCAGATCGGCTTTGCCCTGTCCGATACGGTGTTTGTTCTTTTCCACAGGGGAATGCTTCCGCCCTGGGGGCCGGCTCTGATGGTCTTTAAATCCGCCTATTTCCTGATGTCGGTGGTCATGGTGTACATGTGGTACCATTACTTTCAGATGCTTCAGGGAAATCCGGTGCACACAGACAGAATGAAGATGTTTTTTCTTTCTCTGCCGATCCTTGTGATGATTTATATCCTGATTGCCAATCTGTTCAACCGTGCACTTTTCTATCTGGATGAAAACGGACAGTTTCAGCAGGGACCCTGGTTCCTGACGGCCCAGTATACGTTTCCTTTCATCTATGTGTATCTGATCTGCAACAATTCCATTCAGTGCGCATACAGAAACCGGCATGTTCCGGAAGGCAGGCTGTATCTGCTTCATTCGGGATTTCCGCTGCTTCTGTCATTTACCAGCTTTATTCAGGTGTTTTTCCCCCAGATTCCGCTTACCAATATTGCGCTTGCCCTTGTCACCCTTCTCATGTATGTGAATTCTCTGGATGAGGCGGTGTCCATCGACACGCTGACACAGCTACCTAACCGCAGACAGTTCATGAAGCAGATGAATCTGTGGTTCGCGACAAGAAACGAAGCCATCCCGATGTATTTCATGATTCTTGACGTGGATAAGTTCAAGCATGTCAATGACCGGTACGGTCATACCGAGGGAGATGCAGCGCTTGTGCGGGTGGCAAATGCGCTGCGGGTTTCCTGCGGCAAGCAGCGGAAAAAGTCGGTCATCGGCCGGTACGGCGGTGATGAATTCATGCTCCTGGTTGAAGCGGCCGGAGAGGATGAGATCAAGAAGCTGATCATCCAGATTGAGCGGACACTGAAAGAGAGCGATGAGGAGGCGAAATCCCCCTATAAGCTTAGTGTGAGTGTCGGCTATGCCAGACTGGATGAGAAAAAGTCAATTAAGGAAGTCATTGATCTGGCGGATGAACGGCAGTACGAAGTGAAGAAAGTGCACCATCGGATCATTGAAGAAGAGTCAGGCCAACAGCCAACCGAATCGTGAAAACCCTGTAAGCCGGCACAGATCAGTGCCGGCTTACATTTTTTTAAAAGAAATTTCGTTCGGATACAATGCGGATAAAGGGCGGGAAACCGGGGAAAGTGTCCTGAACGCCGGGCGAAATACGAACGAAAACAGAGAGGCGAATTAATAATGTTTGTAAATTGTACGTCTGGAAGAAAAAAGCCTGAAAAAAAGTTGTTGACATGGGTTTTGGCCTGAGGTATAATGCGCAAGCTGTCGGCGAGAGAGGCCCACGAAAAGCCACGACCGCGGACAT
>DGWH01000047.1 GCA_002395225.1 Christensenella sp. UBA4263 | reverse complement strand
AGGTCTACGAGTACTATCGCGCCATCGCCTCCGAGACCAGCCTGCCCATCATCATCTACAACAACAAGCCCAAGACCAACGTCACCGTGGAACCCGCCACCGTGGCCCGTCTGGCCGACATCGACAACATCGTTGCCGCCAAGGACTCCACCGGCGACATGACCAATGCGGAGGAATACATCCGCCTCACCCGCGGTAAGAACTTCAGCGTCATGATGGGCCGTGACACCCTCATCCTGGCCGGCCTGCACTACGGCGCCACCGGTGCCATCGCCAGCTGCGCCAACGTGGCCCCGCGCATTGCCGTTGACATCTACGAGAAGTTCTGCCAGAAGGATTATGAGGGCGCGCTAGAGGCGCAGTTCAAGCTCAGCGCCCTGCGCATTGCCACCAACATGGGTTCCTTCCCCGTCACCCTCAAGGAAGCCCTCAAGCTCATCGGGCACGACTGCGGCGACTGCGTGCCGCCCATTCTGCCGCTGCATGAGGATCAGCGTGAGAAACTCCGCGGTGTTCTGGCAGGGATGGGTCTTCTGTGAGTGATATCGTCTCCCGGATGATCGACACCCAGCTGCTTCTGTTTCTGTACATGCTGTGCGGCTTCATAATCAGCCGGCTGAACATCGTCCGGGAGGACAACCGGGCCGTCCTGGTGCGTCTGCTCATGGATGTGGCCATGCCCATGATGGTCCTCAACGCGTTCAACAAACCCACCACCCGGGAGGAAATCCTTTCCTCCTTCTGGGTCATGCTCATTGCCCTGGCGGGCTGCGTCGTGACCGGCCTCATTGGCCGGGTCCTCTGGCGGCGCCAGCCGGACAACAAGCGCAAGGTCCTGATGTATGCCAGCATGTTCAGCAATGCCGGAAACGCCGGCCTTCCCATCATCAGCTTGGTCTTCGGACCGGCCGGTGTCTTTTACGCCAGCATGTACCTGATCCCGCCCCGCATTCTCCAGTGGACCGTGGGCCTCGGCTTTTTCGTCAAGCCGGAAAAGGGCGGATGGGTCAAAAACGTGCTGCTCAATCCCATGGTGGTGACCATCTATATCGGTGCTGTCCTGATGATCACCGGCTGGCAGATTCCCGGGGTGTTCGGGAAAGCCATTGCCAATCTGGGCAGCATGACGGGACCGCTTTCCATGATCCTCATCGGTGCCACCCTGGCCCACATGGATTTCCGGAAACTGCTGGATCCCTCCGTGCTCCTGATCACTGCCCTTCGTCTGATTCTCTTTCCCCTGCTGTTTGCCGTGCTGCTGAAATTCCTGCATGCTGAGGAAATGGTCATGAACATCTGCGTGATTCTTCTGGCCATGCCCGTGGCAAGCAATACCGCAGCCATGGCAGAACGATACGGCGGCGATCACGTATTTGCCTCGGCCTGTGTCAGCGTCTCCACGCTGCTCAGCGTGATCACCGTTCCCTTTATCACCTGGCTTATTCAACTCATTCAATAATCTTTAGGAGGAATGTATTATGAAAATCGCATTCATCGGTCTTGGAATTATGGGCAAGCCCATGGCAAAGAACCTGCTCAAGGCAGGCCACCAGCTGTTTGTGTATGACCGCAATCAGGCCACCATTGACGAACTGAGCGCCGCCGGCGCCACCGCCTGTGCCAGCTCTTCCGATACCGTCCGCGATGTGGATCTGGTCATCACCATGCTGCCCAACAGCCCGCATGTCAAGTCCGTCATGCTGGAGGATGACAAGCTGGCCGAGAAGATGCCCAAGACCGCTGTATTCATCGACTGCTCTTCCATCAACCCGGTGGCCAGCCGCGAAATCGCTGCCGAACTGGCCAAGCACGGCATTGAGATGCTGGATGCGCCGGTGTCCGGCGGACAGCCCAAGGCCGTGGACGGCACCCTCAGCTTCATGGTCGGCGGCAAGGAGGAGATCTTCAACCGCTTCAAGCCCGTCCTCGAGGCCATGGGCAGCTCGGTCGTTCTCTGCGGCGACGTGGGTGCCGGCAACGTCACCAAGCTGTGCAACCAGACCATCGTGGCCGTCAACATCGCGGCACTGGCCGAGGCCATGCAGATGGGCCAGATGTGCGGTGTTGAGCCCCAGAAGATCTTTGAGGCCATCCGCGGCGGCCTGGCCGGCAGCACGGTCATGAACGCCAAAGCCCCCATGATGATGGACCAGAACTTCCAGCCCGGCTTCCGCATTGACCTGCACATCAAGGACCTCAACAACGTAGTGGATGCCGCCAAGGCCGTGGATGCCCCCATCCCGCTGACCCAGGCCGTTCTCGAGATGATGAAGGTTCTCCATCACGACGGCGACGGTTCCTGCGACCACAGCGCTCTGCTCAAGTATTATCAGAAACTCACCGGCGAAGTGCTGCATCACTGATCCTTCCGGGGCGAAGCGCCTGCTTCGCCCCGCCTGAACATACGGGAGACGCGATATGAAATTCATCTTTGCACCTGATTCCTTCAAGGGATCACTCTCCGCACTGGAATGCTGCGACATTCTGGAACGCGTCACTGCCCGTCTCTTTCCGGGCACGGAGACCATTTCCGTCCCGGTCGCCGACGGCGGCGAGGGAACGGTGGAGGCGCTCCTGCGGGCCATGGGCGGCACGAGAATGCAGACCGAGGTAACCGGTCCTCTCTTCGAGCGCGAAACCGCCCACTGGGGCCTGCTCAGTGACGGCACCGCCGTGATGGAAATGGCGGAGGCCAGCGGACTGCCCTATGTGCCCATGGACCGGAAAGATCCCCGCAATGCCACGAGTCTTGGCACCGGGGAAATGATTGCCGACGCGCTCCGCCGCGGCGTGCGCAACATCCTCATCGGCATCGGCGGCAGCGCCACCAATGACGGCGGCATGGGCATGCTCACCGCCCTGGGTGCCCGCTTTACCGATGCCCAGGGACAGGAAGTGTCCCCTGTGGGCGGCCAGCTGATCAACGTTCACCGCGCCGATTTCTCCCGCCTGATGCCCGAACTCGCCGACACCCGGATCACCGTCATCTGTGATGTGACCAATCCGCTTCTCGGGGAGAACGGCGCCACCTATATCTACGGGCCGCAGAAAGGCGCCACACCGGCCATCCGGGATGAACTGGAGGCAGGCATGGTCAATTATGCCCGCGTCGTCAGCGAGGCGGTTCATCGGGATATCGCCGGCTTTGCCGGTGCCGGTGCCGCAGGCGGTCTCGGTGCCGCCCTGGGTGGCGTCCTGGGCATGCAGCTGAAAAGCGGCATCGACGCCGTTCTGGATGCCGTGGACTTTGACAAAAAGCTGGAGGGCGTCAGCCTGGCCATCACCGGCGAGGGCATGATCGACGGCCAGAGCGTCCGCTTCGGGAAAGTCCCGGTGGGCGTTGCCCGGCGCTGTGCCAAACAGGGCATCCCCACCCTGGCCATCGTCGGGGGCATCGGCGAGGGCGCCGAGGGCCTGTTTGATCTGTGCGAGAGCACCATGATGACCATTGCCACCGGTCCCATGAGCCTTGAAAAGGCCATGACCGATGCCTCCGCGCTCTATGAATACGCTGCCGAGCGGCTGCTGCGCGCCGTCCGCATCGGCATGAATCTGAAATGAAATCCTTACTGACGGTAAATGACAGACATGGAGGAGAGTAACATGATCCCCAAAGTAGTTAAAATGGACGTATATCCGGTAGCCGGACATGACAGCATGGAGCTGAACCTCTCCGGTGCCCACGCGCCTTATTTTACCCGCAATGTCGTCGTCCTTGAGGACAGCACCGGAAACCTGGGCGTCGGCGAGGTTCCCGGCGGACAGAAGATCACCAAGGCCCTTGAGCAGGTGAAGGATCTGGTATTGGACACCCCGATTTCAGACTATAAGGGCACCCTCAACAAGGTTCGTGCCTGGCTGAATGCCAACATCAAGGATGACGTGCGCGGCCTGCAGACCTTTGACCTGCGCACCGGCGTCCACGTGGTCACCGCCATTGAGGCGCCGCTCCTGGACCTCCTGGGCAAGTATCTGGAAGTTCCGGCTGCCGCGCTGATGGGCGACGGCATCCAGCGTGACCGCGTCCAGTTCCTCAGCTATCTGTTCTACATCGGCGACCGGAAAAAGACCACCCTTCCTTACATGAGCGAGGAAAACAGCGACTGCAAGTGGTACCGGCTGCGCAACGAAGAGGCCCTGACCCCGGATGCCATCGTCGAGCTGGCCAGAGCCACCGTGGAAAAGTACGGCTTCGTCGACTTCAAGCTGAAGGGCGGCGTCCTGGCTCCCAAGGAAGAAGTCAAGGCGGTAACAGCCATCAAGAAGGCCTTCCCGGATGCCCGCGTGGATCTGGATCCCAACGGCTGCTGGTCCCTGAAGGAAGCCCTTGAGGTAGCGCCGGATCTCAAGAAGGTTCTGGCCTATATGGAAGATCCCTGTGGCGCTGAGGACGGCTTCTCCGGCCGTGAGGTCATGGCCGAGTTCCGCAAGGCGACCATGATGCCCACCGCCACCAACATGATCAACACCGACTGGCGGCAGATGTGCCACACCATCGCCCTGCAGAGCGTGGATATTCCGCTGGCGGATCCGCATTTCTGGACCATGAACGGTTCTGTCCGCGTGGGCCAGCTGTGCAACGATTTCGGCCTCATGTGGGGCTGCCACAGCAACAACCACTTCGACATCTCCCTGGCCATGGTGACCCAGTGCGCCGCCGCCATCCCCGGAAAGATGAACGGCATCGACACCCACTGGATCTGGCAGGAAGGCCGCGAGCGGCTGACCAAGGAGCCCCTTCAGATCGTGGATGGCTGCATCGATCTGCCGAAGAAGCCCGGCCTTGGCATCGATGTGGATCTGGATCAGGTCAAAAAGGCCAACCAGATCTACATGGAGAACTGCCTCGGCGCCCGTGATGACTCCATCGGCATGCAGTTCCTGATCCCCGGCTGGAAGTTTGACAATAAAAAGCCCTGTCTGGTAAGATAATTCAAAGCCGGCCGGCGTGTGCCGGTCGGCCTTTTTCTCACAGATCTGATGCATCTCAGCGTTGCCCTGAGAAGGAGAAAAATATGCGTACAACTGTACAGATTAAGCCTGAGGATAATGTCGCCATTGCGGTCAGGGAGATTCCCAAAGGAACGGAAATTCAGCCCGGCCTCATTGCCCTGCAGGATATTCCGCAGGCACACAAGATTGCCCTCACCGATATCCCCAAAGACGCCGCGATTATCCGCTATGGCGTCACGCTGGGGTATGCCCTCGACTTTATTCCAAAAGGTTCATGGATCAATGAACATATGCTGCGTCTCCCCACGCCGCCGAGCCTGGATGACATGCCCTTTGGCACCAACATCCGGACAGACCTGCCTGAGCCGCCGGTAAAGACCTGGAAGGGATACCGGAATCCGGAGGGCGGCTATGCCGGCACCCGCAATTATCTGGGCATTCAGACCACGGTGCAGTGTGTTGAGGGAACCCTGAACGTGGCCATTGAGCGGATCCGCCGGGAGCTTCTGCCCAAATACCCGAATGTAGATGACGTGGTTCCCATCAATCATGCCTATGGATGCGGCGTGGCCATCAATGCGCCGGAGGCCAAGGTGCCCATCCGTGCCCTTCGCAACATCTGCCATCATCCCAATTTCGGCGGACAGCTGATGGTCGTCTCCCTGGGCTGCGAAAAGCTCACGGCTGACATGCTGGTCGGGCCTGAAAACAATACACCGGAAAACGTCATCGTCCTGCAGGAATGCCACGGATTTGAAGGATGCATGCAGGCCATCCTGGCCATGGCCGAAAAGAAACTGAAAATCCTCAACGAGCGCCGGCGCGAGGAACTGCCTCTCTCCGATCTGCTCATCGGCATGCAGTGCGGCGGCAGTGATGCCTTCTCCGGCGTTTCCGCCAACCCCAGTGCCGGCTATGCGGCCGACATGCTGGTCAGCGGCGGCGGCACCGTGCTGTTCAGCGAGGTAACCGAGGTCCGCGACGGCGTCCACTTCATCGCCGAGCGCTGCGTATCCGCCGAGGTGCGGGATAAACTGGCGGCTGAAATGCGGTGGTACGACCATTATCTGGCGGATGCCAATGTGGACCGCAGCGCCAACCCCACCCCCGGAAACAAAAAGGGCGGTCTTTCCAACATCGTGGAAAAGGCCATGGGCAGTATTGCCAAATCCGGCACTTCCCCCATCGTCGAGGTCCTCTCCCCGGCCGAGCGTCCCACCAAACACGGCGAAATCTTCGCCGCCACCCCTGCCAGCGACATCGTCTGCGGACCCTGTCAGATGGCCAGCGGCATCGGCCTGCAGGTATTCATGACCGGCCGCGGAACGCCCTATAACCTGGCCGCCGTCCCGGTCATCAAGGTATCCAGCCGGAACGAACTCAAGGCGCAGTGGCCCGACATCATCGACATCAGCGCCGGCGATGTGGCCACCGGCGAGAAGACCATTGAAGAGGTCGGCACCGAAATCTTCAACAAAATCATCGCCTGCGCCAGCGGTGAGGACCAGCCCTTTGCGGAAAAATACGGGATGCATAATTACCTGTGCATTTTCAATCCCGCACCCATCACCTGATACTGGGCTCGATGCAACGCATCGATTTTTCTGGCATGTGCACTGGCGAGCAGCAGCGCCGAAAAAGTACCTGCTCAGCCAGTGCACAAGCCGCAAAGCGGCAGGCTGTCAACGATGCGCACCTGAATCACAGAGGCGCCTGAGGACCAAATCATCGTTCATATAGAAGGGGGAAACCATGGCACTGCGAATTACCAACGAAGCCTCGCGCTGTCTCCAGTGCAAAAAGCCGATGTGCACGGAGGGATGTCCGGCGCATACCCCGATTCCCAAAGTCATCGCGCTGTTCAAGGAAAACCAGCTGATGGAGGCAGGCCGGGTTCTGTTTGAAAACAATCCCATGTCCCTGGTCTGTTCCATAGTATGCGATCACATGGCCCAGTGCGCCGGTCACTGTGTGCTGGGCCGCAAGGGACAGCCGGTTCACTTTTATGAAATCGAAAACTACATCTCAGATGCCTATCTGGATCGGATGACCCTTGAGGGAGCGACGCCATTTAACGGGAAAAACGCCGCCATCATCGGCAGCGGTCCGGCCGGCCTGACCGCCGCTTTCGTGCTGGCCTATCACGGCTATGGCGTCACGATTTTCGAGGAAAAAGACCGGATCGGCGGCATGATGCAGTACGGCATCCCGGATTTCCGTCTGCCCAAGACCATCATCGACCGGTACAAGGCCCGTCTTCTGGAGCTGGGCGTCAAGATCCGTCCCCATGTCGTCATGGGCGGCGACCTGATGATCGACAACCTGTTCCGGGATGGCTACCGGTCGGTCTTCATCGGCACCGGCGTCTGGCGCCCCAGCACCCTGGGCATCGAAGGGGAAACCCTGCCCAATGTTCATTTCGGCATCAGCTACCTGGCCCGGCCCATCAGCTATACCATCGGGCAGACCGTGGCCGTCATCGGCATGGGCAATGTGGCAATGGATGTGGCCCGCACAGCTTTCCGCCACGGCGCCCGCCGGGTCATGCTCTTCCAGCGGGGAAACAAGTCCCCGGCCAGTGATCATGAGATGGAATATGCCCGTCTGGACGGCGCCGAATTTTTCTTCGGAAAATCGATTCAGCGCATCACGCCGGAAGGGCCGGTTTTTAAAAACTCCGTCCTCAATGAACAGGGCCGGCCCACCGGAGTCACCGGCGAGGATGAACTGGTCCGGGCCGATACCACGATTATCGCGATCAATCAGCGGCCAAAGGACAAACTGGTCAATACCACGGTCGGCCTGAACGCCAACGAACGCGGTCTCCTGATTGTCGACGAAAACAACATGACCACCCGTCCCGGTGTCTTTGCCGCAGGCGATGTGGTCCACGGATCCCTGACCGTCGTTCATGCGGTCAACAACGCCAAAAATGCCGCTGCAGGCATGATGAGGTATATGGAAAACAATGGGGAAGATTTATCAGATTTACGGGCAGGACGCCCATGAAATGACCCTTAAGCTGCTTACCGCAGCGGATGCCATCCGTCTGGTGCCTGCCGGCGGTTCCGTGGCACTCAAGCCCAATCTGGTCATTGCCGGCACGCCGGAGAGCGGTTCTACCACCCATCCCGGCGTCCTCAGCGGATGCATTGCCTATTTCCGGGAACACGGTGTCCGTGACATCAGTGTCATCGAGGGCAGCTGGGTCGGCGATGACACCATGCGCGCCATGCGCCGGGCCGGATATGACCAGGTCTGCAAGACCTGGTCTGTCCCCTTCTATGACCTGAAAAAGGACAAAGTCCGTTCCGTACGGACAGCCGTCGGAAACATCGATATCTGTGAACGTGCACTTGATGCCGGCCTGCTGGTGGATCTGCCGGTGCTCAAAGGACATTGTCAGACCATCATGACCTGTGCGCTGAAAAACCTGAAAGGCTGCCTGCCGGACAGGGAAAAGCGCCACTTCCATGCCATGGGACTGCAAAAGCCCATTGCCGCACTGGGGGCTGCCTTAAAGCCCCGGCTGATTGTGGTTGACAGCATCTGCGGGGATCTTGACTTTGAGGAAGGCGGCACGCCCGTCGAAACCAACCGCATGTACCTGGGCACGGACGCCGTGCAGCTGGATGCCTATGGCCGCGCCCTGATGGGACTCAGTCCCGCGGATGTCCCCTATATCGAGCTGGCAGAGCAGTACGGCGGCGGCAGCACACAATGGCGCGCTGAGGATATCGTCGAACTGAACCAGCCCAGTGCAGGCGCCTCCAATGCGAAGCCCCGGGGAACCGTTGCCCAGCTGACCCGGAACGTCCATGAGAATCAGGCCTGTTCCGCCTGCTTCGCTGCCCTGGTCCGCGCGCTGCATGCCACCGGCCTCGGTCAGGACACGGACATCTACATCGGTCAGGGATGGCAGAAGCAGACGCTCTCCGGTCTTGGCATCGGCAGATGCTGCAAAGGCGCTGACCGGTGTGTCATGGGATGTCCTCCCACCGCGGAGATGATTGCCCGACAGCTCAGTGCAGAGGATTAACCCATGGAAAAACTGCTCACGCTGGAATTTCAGATCTTTTTCATGATCGCCATTGGTTTCCTGATCCGGAGAATCAATGTGGTGAGAAAAGAAGCGCAGGGCGTCATTACGGATCTCGTTCTTTACGTCGTCCTGCCCTGCAACATCTTCAATTCCTTCCTGAATTCGGGACACGATTCCTCTGCCGACGACTACATGGCGATTCTCCTGGTGTCCATCGGCATCCAGCTGCTTTCCCTTCTCTACGGCAAATTCGCTTTCCCGAAAGAGACCCCGGATCGCCGCTGCAGCCTGTCCTATGCCATGATCTGTTCAAACGCCGCCTTCCTCGGAAATCCAGTGACAGAAGGTGTTTTCGGACCGGTTGGTCTGATGCTCACCAGCATCTACCTGATTCCGCAGCGCATCATGATGTGGTCCGAGGGACTGGCAATCTTTTCCGGCGTCTCCGACAAACGGGCCACCCTGCGAAAAGTCATCACCCACCCCTGCATCCTGGCCTGTTTTCTCGGTCTGCTGTTCATGGCGCTGCACCTCCCTTTCCCCACCTTTCTGAAAGAGCCCATTCAAAGCATCGGCCGATGCAATACACCCCTGACCATGCTCATGATCGGAATGATCCTGAGCAACATCGACCTTTCCCATCTGGTGGACAGAACCATCCTGATTTTCACCGTCCACCGTCTCATCCTGATGCCGCTGGTGGTTTATCTGGCCTGTCAGCTGCTCCCCGTCAGCAAAATGGTCACCGGTGTCAGCACTTTGCTGGCCGCCATGCCGGCGGGTGCCACGACCGTCATGCTGTCATCTAAGTATAACCGTGATCCCCAGTTCGCCACACGTCTTGTGATTTTCACCACCCTGTGCTCCATTCCGGCTATCTTCATCTGGAGCATCATTCTCACGTGAGCCGGTTTCCAGTCTTTCCATTGCAGCTGAGGCCGTTGTCCATCAACGGCCTCAGTTTTCGTTTGGCTGAAACACACCTCCCGCAGACCATCCTTTTTTCGCAGGGTGTCAGGATTCTGCTCATTTGAGGTTCTCCACGCTTGTCACTGTTCGTTTAGCTGGAGGTTTCAGGTTGTTTTCCGTCCGTCAAATAAGCAAAATCACATAATTCTTGAGAAAAATGTGATTCTGATCACATTTTTTCTCAAGAATTATGTGATTTCCATAAAAAAGGCAAGAGCATACGGCCTGACCCACCAGTGCGCTATCCGCAGCACAGGCTCATATACAGACAGGTCGGTTTCCGGCAGCATCAGCACACCGGAGCGACCCGGGTGGTGATCTGGCTCACGCGCTCTTTCGGACGGGAAATAGCGGGATGCTCAGAAACCATGATACCGTAGTCTTCAGAGCTCACACCATTCCAGAGAAAATAAGGCGCCGTAATGATCACCTCCGTCAGTAGCCGTACCCGTGCTGCCGCTTGCGCGTCTTGGCGCTGATCTGGGCGACAAGGGACGCGCGTCCATATCGCTGGCCATGACCATGTTTTCCACGTTCACGGCGGGTACGGTTTCCGGTTCAGCATTGCTGCCTTTCACAGCGTCGATCAGATCACGCAGCAGGGATTCCATGTTTTCTGTGGAGCGTTCACCCATGAAGCCGGACATGACGTCGATCATGCCCGCTTTCATTCTTGCGGATATCTCTGTCCACAGGGTGTCCAGCGGCAGGATGGTGGGCTTATCGAGGATACCGCCCAGCGCGTTCCAGAAGACGGATACCGGAAAGCAACAGTGATAGACCACATCGTTCCGCACCGCGGGAATGAGCTGCTCTTCTGGGACAGGGATAACTGGCAGCCACTGTGTAAAGCGCACCACGACAGGAAGACACTGATCGAGGATATCAATCCGGTTCACAAGTATTGAGGATGGTGCAGAAAACTGCTCCATCCTTCTTGGTAGTGGAGCAAAATATGAATGGAGAAATCTGGGAAGGCTAAAATAGGAGCTTAAAAAAGAGCCTCAGCTCTTGCTGGACTCTTCGTTGGTTCCGTCTGTAACAGCGGCACTTGTCTCAATCATCTGGGTAACCACGTGATTAAGTTGGGTGGCATTTTGGCTGGTAATGACAGGTTTACCGGATTCTCTTTCAATAGCCTTTCGAGCTTCGCCTGCAATGATGTTACCTCCACGCTGAGCGACAGGCTTATTCTGGCTAAAGCCTTCTGGCTGTTCTGCCTGGTAGATTTCTTTTGTCGCAGTTTCTGCCAGCATGTTCAAAACCAACTCTGTGGTGCTCATATTATCCCGAAGGCTTTCCTTCTTTAGCCCTTTGAGATCTTTGTATTGCCGAGTGGACATCCCAGACCAAGCACGGATCAGTTCATCTGTAAGAATAGCGTAATCTTTTGACTCTCGGATCCCGCGGTCTTTCCATTCGTCGGTCAGCTCTTTTCTGGCGCTTATGGCCATTAGCCGCTGGTTGATCCATTCGCGGGTATAACCTTTTCTCTCATAGGTTGCCGAAAGCCGCTCAGCAATGAGCTCCGGATCGAGCGTTTCCTCAATCCGTTCGCGGCCAACCTGAGCTAGCCAAAGTTTGAAAGGTTCAGCCTTTTTCGAAGGAATGGACTGGATGATTCGAAGAAGCTGCTCAGTGTCAGCAACATCGGTTTTGTATCGCTTGCCATCGGCTGCTTTTAATTTGAGTTGCTTACAATTTGTAAGCAACTGATCCGCGCCTTCGGTTTTCAAGCGCTTCTTTAGTACAGCCCAATACGTACTGGCGCTTTTTTTCCCAAGCTCTCTCGTAGCATCAATAAACCTATCGTATATTGGCGGAGCATAGGTATCATTGTCCCCTATAGTCACATCCTGATAAGGCGGATTTCCAATTATGAAATCTATTTTATCCGGTTATTTGATACAATGTAACGATGAACCCCGGAACCCCATTAACGATTGTGAATCGGGTTCAAAATAGCCTCAGGTGGGTTCATCGTTAAAATGTATATGCGGGTAAAAAGAAAAACGCCCCCGAAGAGGCGCTCACGTAATCGATTATCATCCCGTGAAACTGAAATCTGTTACTCAATCGGCAGCTGGATCTCGGTCAGCCAATCTTCTTCCGATTCCTTGTTCCAGATACCATCGATGTAGCATTCCCGGGCCAGTCCAGCTGCGTGAAAGCCGTTCTGCTCCGCATACCGCATGAGGAAGGCATAGGCTTCACCGATACTGTCATAGGAGTCTTTGTGAAAGGCGCTCAGCACCTTCGCTGCAGGCAGCCGGCGGAATCTGATTTGATCGTTGCCTTTTCCCACGGCGGCAACCGCCTCGCTGTGGCGAATTTTCACGTCTGTCTCCCGGTACTCCCCGTCCAGGAACTCGCAAAATTCATAGGGCGGGTCGGCGCACTTCATTCCCGGGTTCAGTCTCAGGCATTCCTCCCCGACGGAGGGGATCCACCGCATGATGTCCATGTGTTGAGCCAGCACGGTTTCGGAAGAGTACACGATCATCTCCGAAATTGTTTTTTCTGTGACCTGATACCTCATCTCTCTGTCCTCCAGCATATGATGTATGATGGAGAGACGGCTGTCGATCATGCGCTTTTCTTCAGTGAGCACATTGGCCTTTTCGGTCAGAATCTTCCTGACATCGGCCCCGGCCTGGATTGTCCTGATCTCTTTGATGGACAGTCCGAGCTGCCTGTACGCCTTGACGCTTGCGGCCGCTTCCAGCTGGGCGGTTTCATAAAGGCGGTATCCTGTCCATTTGTCCGTGGACGCCGGAAGCAGGATGCCCTTCTTCTCATAAAAACGAAGGGCCTTCACCGTCAGGTGGGACAGCTTGGAGAATTCACCGATCTTCAGCATCCTGTCAGCCTCCTCTCCTCAGCGTTCATCATATGGCCTCCCCCTGGAGGATAGTCAAGAGACAAAACCCGCTTTTCTCACTCTACAGGGAAAAACAATTTATTCTGCCCGGTCGCCGGTTCGGTAAAATCACATACGGCACCTGCAAGCTTCATCCCAAGTTTCGGAATCAGGCAGTCAATCACATTTCGGAATGTCTCTCCATAGCTTTCCGGAGTTACCTCTGTGACAAGATATTTCCTTGCCGGCAGAACCCACTTTACCCATCCGTCCGGAGCCGGCGTATCCTCATATACTTCAATGCCCGCCAAATACAATCCCCTCGAGAAATCATCCGTCCACGGCAAAAAAGACAGCGTTTCGTCGCTCATGGCTCCCCAGAATCCGACAAAAGAACCGTCAGCGTTTTTCATTCCAAGATCCGCAATTTCACAGAAATTGGAATTGGCTTGCTGCCACAGATCCTGAACCACATTCTTCTCTTTCGTGCATAAGCCTTCCTTACCAATGATTGTGATTTTGGGCAGATCAATCATCTTGTTTTTCACCATTTCTTTTCTCCTCCGGCATAATTCAGTTCTAGTTCCCGCAACTGAAATCTGTTAATCTGCCACTTCTCCATGAATACAAACTCTTCCTTCATCCGGACATGCTACATCAAACATTTTTGCACGGCAATCTCCATAGTCAAGCGAAGCTCCGTTCTGCAATGCGTAAACAAACGGATAGATCCTGTTCCATAGTTCATGGCACAAAGGCGGGCACAAATCCTCAACGATGAACTCTTGCCCTTCTTTTAAATACCCGCATCTGCATTTGCTCTCTGTGATTGTCAGCTTAACCTTTGCCATCAGTATTCCCCCTATACCGGCGTCCCCACTTCGATCAGATTTCCGTCCGGATCATAAAAGCGTATGACTTTCTGTCCCCAACTGTGTGTCATGAGTCTGTTGACGTATTTCACTTCCGGAAAATACTTTTCGAGTCTGTCGATAAAACCCTCAATATCAGGTTCCTCAAAATAAAGTTCGCTGGCATTGTTCTCCGGGATGATATCTCTTCCAAGGAACGCTTTCCAGTATTTTTCTTCCTGCAACACCAATCCTTCCGTCAGGATCATATTGCCGTCATTGTCAAGGACCATCTCGAGGCCGAACAGATCCCGATAGAACTTTTTGGATCTCTCGATATCTTTAACAACGATCAGTACGTTTTTCAGTTTCATTCTCATCGCTCCTTTATCGGATGCCGGATGACGGTTTTCAGTTTTTCCGGGATGACTTTTCTTGCGTCACTCAGATATATTTCGTGATGTAAACGCTGATCCGTGATATCCAGATCATAGCCCTGCGCTTCCATGTATTCATGCATGATCTGAACGGTAGCAGGTTCATCGTCATAGGAACCTATATGCATGCATTGCACGCATAATCCCTCATCATAGTTCAGAAACTCCACTTTCGAGAAATCCTGCTTCTTTTTCTTTCCTGCTTCTTCAACAGCCCAGTCAAAGTCGGCCTTTGTCACAAAATCCGGCAGACGGATCACAGAGATCCAGTTGAAGTCTTCCTTGTGAGCATAGTCGACTCCCGATATGCCGTCCTGCCACCAGAATCCCTCCAGGGGCGGCACTACATAGTCGAAATACCCCTTCATCTGATGATTCCCTTTTTTACTCATCTTGATCGTAAAGGCAATGCCATACAGCAGACCGATTGCCTGTTTGTATTCGCCGCCTTCCTGATTCGGATCACCATGACCCCGAACGGCAATATAATTCATGGGCGGTACCGTCAATATGGAAGGCTTGTTCTTCGGCATGTAGAATTCCTTGTATTCCTTTTTGAAATCAAAAGCCATCGCACTGTCCTCCGAATTCTGTATTTCTTATCTCGTGGCCTCATCAGGATGGTCGACGTACAGGCCGGGGCAAAAGTCGCCTCTTCGTTTCTTATTTCTTCTTCACCGGATGGCAGAGCTCCGTTACGAATTCCTCGGGGCACTATCAGTTTTTTCCTTTCTCAATCACGTCACCGTGAACTCCGTCCATTCGATATGGCACGAGGAAATGAAACTACTAATTCATACCTCTTGTTGGTAAAGGAAAACATGTCCACTGACCGTTGCCTGTTCGCAAAAATGAGGCCAAGAACATATCAACGTTTTTTCTGTTCGTCAGGAACATATCTACCGGTTTAGGGAATAGCCAGTTAACGGGAACATGCCGATAATCTTCGATTTTCCAGACAATTTTTAAACAGCTCCGAATGCGTCCCTAGGCGATAGAGCATGAGCACAAGCACCTCGTTACGGATTTCATACACCAGAAGCCAGTCCGGTTCAATATGACATTCCCTCGTCCCTTTATAATTGCCAGACAAATCATGGTCACGATATCTTGCATCAAGCGTACCTCCGTCAGCAAGAATATTTACGACCTCAAACAGTTTATCCAGATCCTTGTTCTGTTTCTTTGCCAGTTTCAGATCCTTCCTGAACTGGTTTGTAAACTTTACCTCGTACTTCATACTTCCAGCGCCGCCTTAAGATCATCCATATTAGTATAACCCTTCACGCTGCTGTCTGAAGCGATACGTCTGCCTTCTTCAATTGCAGCGGCGGTTGTTTCATTCGGCACATCCAGCTTAAGCGCAAAGGGAATCCCGTTTTCCCTGATCGTTGTTCTGAGGAAGATATTAATAGCTGTGGTCATGTTAAGTCCCAGCTCAGAGAAAATCCTGTCAGCCTGGTCTTTTATTTCCTTATCAGTTCTGATGTTCAGATTCGTAGTAGCCATGATATACACCTCCATTCTTCCTTATTGTATGCATTAATTCGGTTATTGTCAACACATTGTCATTATATTCTATGCCTACCAAAAATCATTTTCGCAAGTGGGAATAAAATAGGACAATCCATCTGATGCGGGCGAGTTTTAGTCCCGGAAAGCAGGAAAAAGACCAGTAAAGTGAAAAAGGCGGTACCAAGACTCTACACCCTGATACCGCCGTTTTCACGTGTCAATATTATTCTTTTTTCAAAGGAATCCAGATATAACCCTCGTAATCTTCAGGGTTTTCAGTAGGCGGACCGTAGATCTCCAAGGAATAATTACCAGCCAATGTATACCCTTTCAGAGTTGGCAGCCATTCAGACCAGATCTGTGTGTTCACGCTCTGCAGGCTGTCAGGGAGAGGTCCCTTGCACTTGAACTGCGCCCACAGACCGCTTGGAATAACAGTCCACTCACACTCTTCCGGGATGTCTTCCCACGGTACGGGGCAGGGACAGATGGAGAAGGGAAATACAATTTGCATCAGCTCCGCAGAAATCCCTGTTCCGTTCCTCCGTTTACCATGACTGGCATGTGCACACACGACACATCCACCCATACATAATCCTGATGGGGAATAAACATAATACCCATCACACAAATTTCGTGTCAGGTACATGCATAAGATGGTTTGTCAATAGGCTCGAATAAATGTTTACAATTGTTTACGGTGACTGGTACGTGCATTTCGACACGATCCGCCGGAATCATCTTTGCCTTGCACCCGAACCGTTCCTTATACTTTCGGTTATCAACCCGTGCCAATCCCTCCGCGAGGATCAGAACAGCTTTTTCTTCCTTTCCGTCCGCGCCATTCTGCAGAAATGACAGTGTCTTGGCGATCATTCCCGGCTCACAGCCAAGTACCGCTGCCGCCTCCGCAACTGTCGCGTTGCTTTGCTCCGGGATAATAATCCTGTCTTCATATCCTTTTGATTTCGGATATGCTCGTACTCTTTCCAATGACATCTTCAATTTCCTCATCAGGAGTTCCCTGAAACTCCATAAGAAACGTCGGTTCATAGCAGTATAGCCGCTGGTCACATTCAGTCCGGATCCCCAGACCATGGGCCGCGCTCTACTTGAACCTCTTTACCACATGCAACGCATCTTTCATACCAATTCCAGCCAAACAGTGATTTTTTCTTGAATCTCACACCATCAAGCTGTTTGTGAGAGCATGCCCCGTAGCCTCCAATACCATCCCCTATCAGATTGCCGCCGTTTACACTTTCGAGTTCAGAATCCATCAGTTTTTGAATGGATTTATTGTTTTCTCCTGTCATATCACTGTTCCCTCCATCATCATTATTTTTCAATCAACACTTATTTATACGCTTCTGATACGAGCGGAACTAATCGTTCTGCCTGATAACACAGAGGCAATGCATAATAAAGGGCGGAATCAAAGTCCCTTCCATGATAAAGATACGCCTATATTATAGCAAAACCCGGGGCTGATTCCAACGGATTTTTAAGAAATTTTCCCGGACGAGAAACAGGCGAAAACCATCGCCTCGCCTGCAAAGAGTGTATCACAGCTGGAGTATGGGTGCAAGTACGGATTGCTTATGTGACCACCCTCATAAAAAACCGGGCAGCTGTACCACCGTTTCCACAGTGATGCGCTGCCCAGTATTCCCCTCAAATCTCGACCTCCACGGTCACGCCAGCCTTGAAGATCACCTCGTAGCCATCATCCTTCACGACCACCCTTTCCAGGTAGCGGATGACCAGGTCATTGTTGAAAGCATCCATGCGCCTGTCATTTTCTCGTTTCCGTCAAATAGTAGAATCGTTTTCTCGTTCCCCTGTTATAAGAGAAGTAGTCTCTACCCTCCGAACCCCGCAGCGTGGATATGTTTCCACAAAAGATAAAAGAAAGATCCCCGCCGCCCGGGGCATGTGACCCCGGTATGACGAGAACCCCAGTATTACGGACTTTTCCAACCCCTTTTCACCCTTTATGTGTTAGTAGACAAGCAGTCTCGACGTGATTGTATTGCATCACATCGTCAGCTCTTTTCATGCCGCATTTTTCGTAGAAAGGCACGGCGTTTTCGTTGGCGATCAGATAGACTGCGATGTCCTTTTCACCGCCGGCCAGTTGATGAGCGGTTTTCATCAGGCGCTTGCCGATTCCCTGGCGGGTATAATCCCTGTCCACTCCCAAATCGGTGATGTAGAGCCAATACGCGTAATCCGTAAGGCCATACAGCACGCCCACCAGCAGCCCCTCTTCAGTCCGAGCAGTGAGGCTGATGGAAACCGTATTTACCAGGCGGGCGATCCGCTCCTCGAAACGTTCTTTGGGGTATTGGGAACCCAGGTCAGTACGCTTGAGAAAACCGACATATTCTTCCGCCGTGATTCTTTCTTCCCGAATCGCGATGGTCGGTGCATGGTCTTTCAGATACGCTTCAAACTCCGGTGTCCGTTTCCAGTAGCGGATGCCCCAGTTTTCAAAGCTCCATTCGTCCATGTACTCATTGCACTCGTAATCTACGTACCAGATCAGCCCGTCCCGTACTACGAAATTGGTGGGAAAATAATCGATGTTCAATCCAGCAGCTTTCGCCTTGGCCGCCATGTCCCGTACCTGGGCAAGATAAGGTGCCGCGGGCGTTCCGTTTTTGATCTGTTCAAAGATGGTGGGCCCTTCAATGTATTCCTTCACGATGCGCTCGGCCTCTGGGTCGATAGCGAGCATCTGCGGCATGCGGATGCCTGCCGCCTGCAGGCGTTCATAATCCCGCTGTTCCGCTTCGATTTTGTTGCCGAAGGCATAATAATCGCAAGGTTCATGGTGGATTTGCTTCACCACTACTTGCTGCCCGTCACCCTCCGCCAGGTAGGAATATCCGCCCTTGCCGTGGCCCAGCAGCCTGAGGATGCGATAGGATTTCCCGCAGACATTCAGTTGTTCCGCCATGCTTTTCTCCTGTTTCATTTTATCTCTCCAGAAATCCGGGTGAAGGAAATATTTCCTTTTGCCTGATGACCTGAAACGGAAATATGATAGCTGCCTGTTTCAGCGATTTCCAGAACAAAATCGGCGTTCTGCTGTCCGTTTCCCCGGTAAATCGGCGTTTTCCCTTCCATGCCTACGATCACATCCGCAGACCCTTCTGTATGTGACAGGGAAACCCGCAGACGATCGCCCTCTGTCAGGTTCAGATCGGCTGATTCCTCCCGATTCAGAATGCTGTATTCCATCCGAAATCCGGATGCGTCAGATACCCTGGACCCGTCAAAAACGCTGCCTGTCCCGCAGCCGGTTAGCAGGATAATCATTGCGGCAAGCATACAAACACATGCCGCTTGTTTCAGTTTGAACTGCCGTTCTGTATTTCCTTGCATCAGTGTCCACGCCTCTTTTCCTTCTTTTTCGCCTGTTTCATTTCAAACCGGCGCTGCGCTTCCGCATCCCGTTCTTCGCGGTTGAGTTGACGGCGTTCCGTCTTCATTTCCTCCCGCTGCAGTTGGAGCGCCTGCTGGGATTTCGTGCCGATCCCGCTTCTCTCCGTTTGCTTTCGGACGTTCCTGAGCCGCCGTTTGGGATTGTCTGCGATTTGTCGCATTTCTGTTTCTACAGCCGGGCTGAAAACCAATTCGTCATAATGCCGCAGGACAAATTCCCATACGTCATAATCCTTGTTCCCGGATTGTAACCGTTGGT
>DGWH01000005.1:85852-104927 GCA_002395225.1 Christensenella sp. UBA4263 | reverse complement strand
CGAAATCGCCCAGATCCCGGCTCAAATGCGCTGCTTCTCTTGCAAACGCAAGATTCATCAGGGCAATGGACCGTTTGTCCGTTGTTCTCCCCCAGATAATCTTTCAGTACGGCTTTACATTCTGATAAGGAAAAACTGCGCTTCCAGAATATCAATGCTTTCCCGGGTTTCGTGACAAAAAAGAAAAGAACGACAAACGTCGTTCTCTCTATTCTTCGTTTTTCCGTACGGATTACATGCCGTAACGCTTCTTGAAACGGTCTACACGCCCGCCGGTGTCAACCAGCTTCTGCTTGCCGGTAAAATAAGGATGGCACTTGGAACAAATTTCAACGCGCAGATCCTTCTTGGTAGAACCGGTCTGGAAGGTATTGCCGCAAACGCAGGTCACGGTCGCCTTCTGATACTTGGGATGAATGCCCTCTTTCATGATTTTCACCTCTCTCGTCGCAATACTATCACATGAAAAACACAACATCGGCGCTTTCTCATGTGCCTGAACGACAGGATGTAGTATATGCCAACCTCTGTGAAAAAGCAAGACCCATTTTTACGATTTTTTGCTCTGAAACAAAGTCAGTTTTGCCAAATCATTCACCCGGCAGCATCCTGTCTGTCCTGGCCTGCGGCTTTTTCCCGGGCCTTACGTCCGTTCCCATTCGCCAAAGAGACAGGCCATGGCGGCAAGCGCGGCGATGGCCGCCGTCTCCGTCCTCAGAATACGGGGGCCCAGGGTAATCACCCGGATATTTCCGAGTTTCCGGAGTTCTTCAATCTCCTCCGGCGTGATTCCTCCCTCCGGACCGATCAGAAGTCCTGCACGCGCCCCTCTGGGAATTCCCTCAAGGGCCTGCAATAATGTGCAGCTGTTTTCCTCTTCCCAGGGGACCAGCACAATGTCCTCCCCGGCCAGCAGTTCCTTTGCCTCCTTCAGCCGGAGCGGCCTTGTGATCTCGGGCACGGCCGTCCGTCCGGACTGCTTGACCGCCTCGCGGGCAATCTTCCGAAGACGCTCTGTCTTTTTCTCGCCCTTTTCTCCGCGGTCTGCCTGGACCACCGAGCGGGTAAGCTCGACGGGAACGAACCGGCTGCATCCAAGCTCGACCCCTTTCTGCACGATCCATTCCATCTTGTCCGCTTTGGGAAGCCCCTGATACAGCGTCAGGTGTGTCCGCATCTCAGAGGAGGGCAAAAGCCGCACCAGGCGCAGCGTAACCGCCTGTGCATCCGTGCTGACAATGGATGCCAGTGCCCGAAGCGGCGGTGAAACCGCCTCCACCTCATCTCCAGGCATCAGCCGCAGAACCCGGACGGCATGCGCGGCGTCCTCCCGGCTCATTTCAAAGATCTCGCCCTCTTCGCCCTTAAATTCTGCAAAAAAACGATGCA
Organism: Christensenella sp. UBA4263; assembly: GCA_002395225.1. Taxonomy (GTDB): domain Bacteria; phylum Bacillota; class Clostridia; order Christensenellales; family Aristaeellaceae; genus Ventricola. The sequence continues at coordinate 103,538 of DGWH01000005.1, read as the reverse complement.
TATTACAGCCGGGCTGCCAGGCAGACCCATTCTCCTTTTTCCATTCTGCGGTCAATATGATATCCGGCCGCCTCAAGCGCATGGCATACATCCGCTTCCCGTTCACGGATAATTCCGGAGCAGATAAATACCCCGCCGGGATTTAAATGCTTTTTGGCCGGTGCACAGAGGAAACAGATCACATCGGCGATAATGTTGGCCACGATGACATCGGCGGTTTCCTCGCTCCGTTCAAGGAGATCCCCGTGCACCACGCGGATCTTATCGCTCAGATGATTGCGCTCAACATTTTCCGCCGCCACGCGCACCGCGTCCTGATCCAGGTCAATCGCCAGTGCACCGGATGCCCCCAGTTTCACCGCTGCCAGTGCCAGAATGCCGCTGCCGCAGCCCACATCGATGCACGTACAGCCCGGGCGGACATAATGCTCCAGCTGTTCCATGCACATGGAGGTCGTCTCATGCGTTCCGGTTCCAAAGGCCATTCCCGGATCCATTTCAATCACCCGGTCATCCGGTCCGGGCGTATAGTTTTCCCAGGACGGACGGATAACCAGTGTCTTTCCGATACGGGTCGGCTTATAGTACTTTTTCCAGTTCTCCGCCCAGTCCTCATCCTGCACCTGTTCAGACTCAATCCGAAGCGACCCCATGTCAAACCCCATGGAGCCGTTTTTCATCGGGGAGAGCTGTTCGGAAAGTGACGCCCTGATCTCCGCCGGATGCCGGTCAAGGGAATAATACGCCTCAACCACCACATCCTCCGGGAGATCCGTCAGCACTTTCTCGTCGATCATATCCCACATGCCATCCCGGCGATCACTTGAGAGTACATCATAGCGATCCAGGATCTGCGTTCCCTCAGCACCTGCCTCAAGAAGGGCATTGCTGACAATATCAGCCCCCATCGTCGTGGTATGCACACAGAGTTTTGTCCACTCCATTCCTGATTTTTCCTCCTCAGTAGCTTTCTTGTACACTGCTGGCTTTCCAGTGCTCTAATTTAGCAACCTGCCGCTACGCGGCAGGCCAGCATTTTTTTAAGAGTCGTTTTTCATTATATTCCTGACTGAGCCTCTTTTATCAAATTACAACGATATGAGAAACAATTTTTTGTTCGAATTCTTCCTGATTATATGCAACTACACTTTTAAAGCAGAATCCTCTGAGATGGCCTAACCCAAACAAACAAAACTCATCTTTCCCCTGATTTGCCAAAGCTATCGCTATTCGTTCCCGATAATTCAGTGGATGCTTGTCCGCATTATAAACCAAAACAAACCGAACATGATTTCGTGTATCTTCTAACTGAGTTCCCGTAATCGATTGAAAAACAGCACACTGTCTCGGGCTTTTCTTTCAATATCTCGTGGTTCTATCTTACCATTCTTAAACTCTACCAGATAAACATCCGATTCACCATTAACTGTTGGTTTTACTTGAAAAAGAGCATCGACAGACTTGGCATGATCTTCCGAAATGTGATGCTCCTTCATGTATACTCGCTTCACCAGATCAAAATTAGTGACTATTGCTTCTGAATCTGTCATATAGCACTTATCAGTTTCATCTGAATCATCTTCTGAGACATCATGCAAAGTAGCGCGAACTTTTCCGTTTTTCAGTTGCCAGTAATCACTAATATTCACGCATCTTCCTCCCCAGCTAATTTCTCACTGACGCGAATGTACGGCATACCCAGTTCCTTATAAATTTTGTCTATATTCTCTGTGACATCTTCAGCTGTTGCATAAAGACCGCTGTCATCATCATTCATTAAATAATAGTGGCAATACTTTGCTCGATCATACTTGCGCGTATAATACTCTAAAAAGCTGACAAAATCTGTACTATGCGTACTGACAAGAATAGTCAGATCGTATGTCTTTTGAAGCAAAATGATGATTTCTGCATATAATTCCTGCCACTTTGGATGCAAATGAACTTCAGGCTCATCAAATACAAATACACCTTTTTTATCAATCTGGTCATTCATGATCAGGTACTTTAATGTCAGAAATGCTTTTGTACCGGAAGAAATATTCTCAATACCGATCGGTTTTTTTAGGTTTCTGGCAGCATAGACCCAACTATTATCTTCTTTTCTCTGCATTTCTCCGATTCCAGCGTTTGTCATCAAAGAGAGAATTTTTTCTGCTTTCTGTTCCTTTAATAATTCTCCTGTGATAGTCGGTGCAACATCTTCCAAATTTGGCTCAACTCTTAATCCAACTTCTGACCAATTGTAAGAAGAATACAAACCGTTTCTGCCAAATAAGTTTTCTCCGCTGAAAAGGTCATCTACATAGATCACATCACGCAGCAAATCGATGTCTTTCAAATAGCTCAACGTTCCATCTGGAGTAATTGAAACAGATAAGATTCTGTTTTTCAGTAACAGCCGAATAGAAGCTTCTTTCTCTGGAAAATTGACATTTGCAATGCTGCCATCGAACTTTTCCTGTAACGTCCGAAGAAGCAAACGTTTGCAAATATCGTGATCCGAAATAAGAAGTGCCTGTTCTATTTTCCTTGCTATCTCTTCAGAAGACAGATCAATGTCAAATTGTATTTTTGCCTCATTCAATCGATCTACAATTGTCTGGACGTTTTTTGTCTCAGCAAAATTATCGATTATCTGATCAATCAATCCACCAGACAAACCGCGTCCTCTTCGCAGGCTATCTCTGTCAATTATGTTATTCTTAATAAGGCCGAAGATCTCACGCTTCCTATCTCGATATATTTTTTGTCCAATCTTGTAAAAACCATGAAATAAGCAAAAAAGTGCCTTACTGATAGTACTCTTCCCAGAACCGTTATCACCCGCAAGGACTGTAATCCCATCTAAGCATATCGTTGTTTCATCGCGAAATTTCCCAACGTTATTTATTATCAGTTTCATATCATCAAACTTATTTTCTTTCAAATTCAAATGGTTGTCTTAATCTGTCCAACAAAAGAACTGAAATATTCACTGCCTCACAGGTTCCGAATATCCGTCTGTTATTTTCGTGATAGGCGTCACTCACGTAATCTGCTTAAATTTACCTAACATCCTCATGAAGCAGATAAATGATATCAAATTTTACTGCATTCGTAAAGAAATTTTACCTTAATTGCGATCGTGAAAACTTCCCTTCATTCCTTCTCTCACATAATCGCACACCAAACCCTAATCGTCGCCCTGTTTTATGCGCGGCATACACCGATTACGGAAAGTCCCGAATACAGAAAAACAGAAAAGCGAGGAATGCTCGCTTTCCTGTCCTTATTTCTTCGTAAAACGTTCCTTGAAGCGTTCCGTGTTTTCCCGGATATAATCCGTCACCTGATCAGCAAAGGACTTCCTGCGCTCATATTCCCGTCCGTTCAGCGAATCCTCAAATTCACGGAGCAGCTGCCGCTGCCGGTCATTCAGGTGTTTCGGCACATCAATATGCACGGTAATGAACAGATCGCCGCGGGAATTGCTGCGAAGCTGCTGAATGCCCTGATTCCGGATCCGAATGGTCGTCCCTTCCTGGGTTCCGGCAGGAATGGTATGTTTCGTGGAGCCCTCCAGTGTCGGGACCTCAATTTCACCGCCCAGCGCCGCCTGAGAGAAGGAAATCGGAACATCGCAGTAAAGATCATAGCGGTCGCGCTTGAAGATCTTGTGCGGCTTCACGGTGCTGAAGATGTAGAGATCACCGGCGGGACCGCCATTTTTGCCCGGTTCGCCCTCGCCTGGAATCGTCTTGAAGTTCTGCCCGTCATCCACACCGGCCGGCACGTTCAGCGTAACGGTACGGGTCACGCGGATCGTGCCGTTGCCGCCGCATTTCGTGCAGCGTTCCTTGATAACCTTTCCCTTTCCGCCGCAGGACTGGCAGGTGCGCATCGTCTGAACCTGACCAAACGGCGAGTTCATGGTTACCCGCTGCTGACCGGTTCCGCCGCAGGTCGGACAGTTCTGAGGCTGGGTTCCCGGCTTTGCCCCGGTTCCCTTGCAGACATCACAGACCGCATCACGCTGGAACTTGAATTCCTTCCTGCATCCAAACGCCGCTTCCTCAAAGGTCAGCTGCAGATTGTACTGCAGGTCGGCACCGCGCTGCGGGGCATTCTGACGCCTGCCGCGGTTTCCGCCGAAACCGCCAAAGCCGCCGCCAAACAGGTCTCCCAGAATGTCGTCAAAACCGCCAAAGCCGCTGAAACCGCTGCTGTAACCCTGACCACCACCCATGGGATCCTCGAAGCCGAACTGATCATATCTGGCCCGCTTCTGCGGATCAGACAGCACCTCATACGCCTCATTGACCTCTTTAAAGCGTGCCTCTGCCTGCTTGTCATCCGGATGCAGATCCGGGTGACAGGCCTTTGCCGCCTTTCGGTAAGCCTTCTTTAAATCATCGTCCGAGGCATTTTTAGAGACGCCAAGGACCTCATAATAGTCTCTCTTCTTTGTATCTGCCACAGCAGTCACCGCCTATTCAGTACACACATGCGCCGCCGTCACATCGTGACGACGGCCATGCGTTAAAAAGTTGATTCAGTTTATGGCCATGCCGCCGTTTTCACTCAATCAGTGAACATCATAGTCGGCATCCGAAGCGCCGTCTGCGCTATAGCCCGCGTTCTGTCCGTTGGCATTGGGATCCTGATATGCGCCGTTCGGGTTCGCGCCGCCCTGCTGGGACTGATAGAGCTTTCCGAATACCTCATAGACCTTCTGGCTGAACGAATCCATCGCGCCCTTGATCTGCTGTGCATCGTTGGTCTCGCGAACCTTCTTGAAGGCCTCGATCTCCTGCTCAACCGTCGCCTTGTCCTCGGCAGAGAGCTTGTCGCCATTCTCGCGCAGCTGCTTCTCAATCTCAAAGATCAGGCTGTCTGCACGGTTAATGGTTTCCACTTCTTCCTTGCGCTTCTTGTCCTCCTCTGCATACTGCTCGGCTTCCTTGACGCGCTGGTTGATCTCATCCTCAGAGAGGTTGGTGCTGGAGGTAATGGTCACCTGCTGCTCGTTGCCGGTTCCCAGATCCTTTGCGGAAACGTTCACAATGCCGTTGGCATCGATGTTGAAGGTAACCTCAATCTGCGGCACGCCACGCGGAGCCGGAGCAATACCGGTCAGCTGGAAGCGGCCCAGTGTCTTGTTGCCGGCAGCCATCTCACGCTCGCCCTGCAGGACGTGTACCTCAACGGAGGTCTGTCCGTCTGCCGCGGTGGAGAAGATCTGGCTCTTCTTGCACGGAATCGTGGTGTTCCGGTCGATCAGGCGGGTAAATACGCCGCCCATGGTCTCAATGCCCAGAGAAAGCGGGGTAACATCCAGCAGCAGAACATCCTTGACGTCGCCCTTCAGAACACCGCCCTGGATGGCTGCACCGACAGCCACGCACTCATCCGGGTTGATGTTGCGGTAAGGCTCCTTGCCGGTCATCTTGCGTACAGCTTCCTGAACCGCCGGGATACGGGTAGAACCGCCGACCAGGATCACGCGGCTGACCTCAGATGCGGTAATGCCGGCATCCCTCAGTGCGTTCTGGATCGGTCCAACCGTTGCATCCACCAGATCACGGGTCAGTTCATCGAACTTGGCACGGGTCAGGGTGACATCCAGATGCTTCGGGCCGGTGGCATCTGCCGTGATGAAGGGCAGGTTGACATTGGTGCTCATTACGCCGGAGAGCTCAATCTTGGCCTTCTCTGCCGCTTCCTTCAGACGCTGGAGCGCCATACGGTCCTGCTTCAGATCAATGCCGTTTTCCTTCTTGAACTCGGCTGCGAGATAATCAATAATCCTCTGGTCAAAGTCATCGCCGCCCAGATGGGTATTGCCGTTGGTGGCGAGAACCTCGAAGACGCCGTCGCCAACCTCAAGCAGGGATACATCGAAGGTACCGCCGCCCAGATCGTACACCAGAATCTTGTGGGACTGTTCCTTGTCGAGGCCGTAGGCCAGAGAAGCCGCGGTCGGCTCGTTGATAATACGCTTGACGTCCAGTCCGGCGATCCGTCCGGCGTCCTTGGTGGCCTGACGCTGGGAATCAGAGAAGTAAGCCGGAACCGTGATAACCGCCTCGCTGACGGTCTCGCCCAGATAAGCCTCGGCGTCAGCCTTCAGCTTCATCAGGATCATGGCGCTGATATCCTGCGGCGTATAGTCCTTGCCGTCGATGTTGATGCGGCGGTCGCTGCCCATATCACGCTTGATGGAGATGATGGTGCGGTCCGGATTGGTGACGGCCTGACGCTTTGCCACCTGGCCCACAAGACGCTCACCGCTCTTTGTAAAGGCAACCACAGAAGGCGTTGTTCTGGCACCCTCCGCATTAGGGATAACAACCGGCTCACCGTTTTCCATGACAGCCACGCAGCTGTTCGTTGTGCCAAGGTCAATACCAATAATCTTGCTCATAATTGTTCTCCTCCTTATGTTTTGCAGTCCGGTCTTTTGACTTGCTGCTCCTGAAATGTTCAATTCTGTCTAACTGCCGCGAACCTGTCCTGAATAGTCTGTAATGGCAGCGGTCCGCTCAATTGGAAGTCATGCTTTATCATTGATCTGCGGAAACCACAGATGTGTATGTAAACGGGATCAGCCCGCTACTACCTTAACCATTGCATGGCGGATAACGTGACTGCCGATCTTGTATCCCTTCTGCAGGACCTGGCAGACCGTTCCCGGCTCGCCCTCGTCCTCTGTTCCCTGCATCACCGCATTCATTTCGTTTGCATCGAACAGCTCACCCTCGGGATTGATGGTTTCAACCCCCAGTTTCGTCAGGATATCCAGCATCTGCCGCAGCACCATCTCGACGCCGTCGCGAAGCGGGGACGCCTCCTCTGCCGCGCTGACCGCCCGTTCAAGGTTATCCAGCACCGGCAGGAACGCATTTACCGTATCCCTGCGGCTCTCATCAAGCGCATCCTTCCGGTTGTTCTCCGTCCGCCTCTTATAGTTGGTAAACTCGGCTTTCGATCGCTGAGCCAGATCAAGGTACTCGTCCCTCTCCTGCAGTGCTTTTTCAAGCGCCGCCTGGAGTTCCCCGACATCCGGCTCCTTCGTCTCGGTCGACTGTGACTCTCCATTTTCCTCCTGTACAGCTTCCGCGCCGTCCAGTTCCGCCTCTTCCTGCAGAACCTCTTTCTCTTCCTGCTCCATACCCTTCACTCTTTCTTTCCGGGTTCCGCCTGTAAAATGGGGCAAGATGCGGAAGCCCTTTTTCTTTTTCGTTTTATTGTTCATTTCTGCTCATCATCCTGTGAATCAAATAATTCATAGATGGACCGTCCCACCTGATTAAGAACAGAAAGTACCCGGCCATACTGCATTCGTGTCGGTCCGATCAGGCCAATGGTATTGACCCTTCCATCCCGCATCCGGTAGCTGGCGGTCACAACAGAACAGTCTTTCAGTTCCTCCATGCCGGTTTCCGGACCAATCCGTACGGTAATCTCCATTTCACCGTGTGTATTCAGCAGTGAAACCAGCTTGTCCTTGGTTTCAAGGACAGAGAGAAGATTCCGGGCTTTTTCCACATCTGAATATTCCGGGAAGGAAAGCAGATTGGATCTTCCTCCGACAACCAGCGACCCTGTGTCCATGTTGTCATCGTCCTGAGCAGCAAGGGTTTTCAGAAGCTTGCTCATCTCCTCCGGCTCACCTTCGGCAATCTCCAGCAGTGCCTGATGCAGCCGGCTCATGGCGCAGCCTGCAAGGCGCTGACTCAGAAACTTGGATACCGTATAGAGAACATCCGGGTCTATTGCCGCGTCCAGTTCCACGGGCATCTGCGTTACCGCACCGCTCTCGGTCACCAGAATCAGAATCACACGGCGGTCCGCCACCGGCACCAACTGCATATGGGAGAAAATCTGTTCCTCCCGGGGCATCCGGGTCATGACAGCCGCAGTGTAATGTGTCACTCCCGACAGCGCGCGCGCCAGGCGCGTACTGATCTGTTCTATCTGTCTTGAACGCTGGTCAAAACAACTCCGGATATACGCAACATCCTCAAGGCTGAGCGGAATCGGCTGCAGCATCTGATCCACATACAGCCGGTACGCTTTGTTGCTGGGAATCCGTCCGGCCGATGTATGCGGGCTGTCCAGATATCCCAGATCCTCCAGGTCGCTCATCTCATTGCGAATGGTCGCCGAGGAGAGCTTCTGTTCATACTTCCTGGAAATGGTTCTCGATCCGACAGGCAGGGCGGTCAGGATATAGTCATCTATGATCGCCTGAAGAATCCGATATTTGCGATCAAGGATCTCCATCCTGAACTCCTCCTTTTAATAAGGCATTGTACAGCTGATCTCCTTATTTAACCTCACTATGGTCTTTTGCCGGAGCGTGGTCAGTGAAGCTTTGAAAGTTCCGTTCCCGTCTCCGGCGGAGACCGCCGTATCTCATCCGAATTGTTAGCACTCGTTTGACCTGAGTGCTAACAAGCGTGCATAATATACCGCGATCCCCTCTGTTTGTCAACAGGGAATTTTGAACTTTTCGACAAAAATTTGACTTTTCCTGTCTTTTAAAACCGCAATTGTCCGCGTTCAGACAGGTCCCCGCCGCTTTCAGTCATCTGAATGTATCTTTCAGCCTTTTTCTTCTTCCTCCATCATGCGAACCAGCCAGGCATTCATGACATCCATGCCCTTCTCTGTCAGAGCCAGCCGCTCCTCTTTGTCCGGGCCCGGGCTCTGCATCCTGTCGCTGCGTGTCGGGTCCAGTTCGCTGGTTGCAGCATTCTGGTCATTCGGCATCGTTTCTTCATCAGTACTCAGATTCGACAGTTCGACACTGCGTGTCGAGCCCAGTTCATCCCGGATCATGGACAGGCGCCGCATTTCCCGGACAGTGTCCGGCCAGATTTCCTCCGGTCTGCGGCCAAAGTCCCGGACAAACCGATTCAGATCCACTCCCCGGACCATTCGCAGTCCCATCATCATGCGGTCGAAGCGACGCTTTTCGGGGCTTCCGTCATCCTCCGGTTCCTCGAACAGTTCCTTCTTATTGATTGCCTGCATCCAGCCTCGCAGATTTGCCGGATGACTGAACCGCCTTCCTCCAAAGTCACTGTGCGCACCCGGCCCCAGGCCCAGATAGGGTTCACATTCCCAGTAAACCAGATTATGCCGGCATTCTTTTCCCGCCAGCGCGTAGTTGGAGACCTCATAGCGTTCATATCCATTCTGTTTCAGCAATCCGCGCATTTCCTCCTCCATGCGCAGCAAGACCTCTTCCTGTGGCAGCTGGACCTCGCCGGAAAAGACCCGGCGCCCCATCTCTGTTCCTTCCTCCGGAATCAGGCTGTAACAGGAAAGATGTTCCGGCGACATGGTCAGTGCCGTCCCGACGGTTTCCAGAAAACTGCTTTCCGTCTGTCCCGGCAGGCCGTACATGATATCCAGGTTCACGTTGGAAAAGCCTGCGCGGCGCAGCATTCGTACCGCCTCTGCCGCCTGTGCCGCCGTATGAATCCGCCCGAGTGTTCGAAGCAGGCAGTCTGAAAAGCTCTGCACACCCAGGGAAAAACGGTTAACACCGGCCTTCCGGTATTCCTCAAGGGCCGCCTCCCTCAGGGTTCCCGGATTTCCTTCCATTGTAATTTCGCATGCCGGTGACAGTTCCATACATTCCCGCAGCACAGACAGGATGCGGGAGATGTCCTTTCCCTCAAGCAGCGAAGGAGTCCCGCCGCCGATATAAACCGTTTCTGCGCGTATTTCCCCGAACCGGGCTGCCTGCATCCAGATTTCCCGGCAGAGTGCATCCACATATCCGGCCATGCTGTCACTCATTCCGGCCAGTGAATAGAAGTCACAGTACGCACATTTCTGTACGCAGAACGGCACATGAATATAGACAGAACCTTTTTCCATCGTCATCCCCTCCGGCACAGTCTCAGTTTAAAAGGATATAAAAGGACGTCATCCCCGGATGACGTCCTTTGTCTCTCTGTTCCTATTTCTTTTACTCATCCATCTTGAGGACGGTCATAAACGCCTCGCTCGGCACCTCGACGCTGCCCAGCTGACGCATGCGCTTCTTGCCTTCCTTCTGCTTTTCAAGGAGTTTGCGTTTTCTTGTAATATCACCGCCATAGCACTTGGCCAGAACATCCTTACGCATGGCCTTCACCGTCTCACGGGCTATGACTTTCCCGCCGATGGCTGCCTGAATGGGGATCTCAAACAGCTGTCTCGGAATCACATCCTTCAGTTTCTCGGCAATGGAACGGCCCCTGGCATACGCTCTGTCCTTATGCACAATCATGGAAAGCGCATCACACATATCGCCGTTGAGAAGCATATCCAGTTTGACCAGATCACTCTTCCGGTATCCCGTCAGCTCATAGTCATAGCTGGCATAGCCTCTGCTGCGGCTCTTTACCTGATCGAAGAAATCAAAGATGATTTCCGAAAGCGGAATATCGTAATGCAGACAGACATGCTGTCCCTCATAGACCATATCCTTGAATTCTCCGCGTTTTCCCTGGCAGACCTCCATCAGCGCGCCCACATATTCCTGCGGTGTATGAACACTGACGCTGACATACGGTTCTTCCATATAGTCAATGCTGGCCGGACCCGGCAGGTTGCTGGGGTTGTCGACCTCCTCCATCGTTCCATCCGTCTTGTGAACACGATAGATTACGCTGGGCGCTGTGGTGATCAGATCGAGATCAAATTCCCGTTCCAGCCGCTGCTGGATGATTTCCATGTGCAAAAGTCCCAGGAAACCGCAGCGGAAGCCGTATCCCAGAGCCTGACTGGTTTCCGGATCGTAGGTCAGGGACGCATCGTTGAGCTGGAGTTTTTCGAGGGCATCCTTGAGGTTCTCATACTGAGCACCGTCTGCCGGATAAATCCCGCAAAAGACCATGGGCACAACCGCCCGGTAACCGGGCAGCGGCTCCGCCGCCGGATTGGCATCATCCGTGATGGTATCACCCACCCGGGTATCATGAATGTCCTTGATGGACGCGGCGATATAGCCGACATCCCCTGCCCTCAGCTCCGCCAGCGGTTCGTAGTCCGGCGATCTGGCACCGACTTCCACTACCTCAAATCTGGCGCCGGAGTTCATCATCCGGATCGTCATGCCGGCCCGTACGGTTCCGGAAACAATTCGCACAAAGCAGATCGCGCCCCGGTAATTGTCATAGAACGAATCGAAAATCAGTGCCTGAAGAGGTGCATCCGGATCTCCCTGCGGCGCCGGCACCGCTCTGACAATCTGCTCAAGGACTTCATCAATGCCGATCCCGGCCTTGGCGGAAATCAGCGGCGCCTCATCTGCCGGAAGGCCGATGACCTCCTCAATCTCGCTTCGTACCTCATCCGGTCTTGCGCTGGGGAGATCAATCTTGTTGATGATCGGCAGAATCTCCAGATTATGCTCCAGTGCCATATAGACGTTGGCCAGCGTCTGCGCCTCAACGCCCTGTGTGGAATCCACCACAAGGAGTGCGCCCTCACAGGCGGCCAGTGCGCGGCTGACCTCATAGGTAAAGTCCACATGGCCGGGGGTGTCAATCAGGTTCAGCACATATTCTTTCCCGTCTCCGGCCTTGTAGAGCATCCGCACGGCCTTGCTCTTGATGGTAATCCCGCGCTCCCGCTCCAGTTCCATGGAATCAAGAATCTGCTCCACCATTTCCCGCTTCTGATATACCCCGGTCTTTTCCAGCAAACGGTCTGCCAGTGTGGATTTCCCGTGGTCAATATGTGCAATAATACAAAAATTGCGAACTTGGTCCATTTTCTGGTCTGCCAATCAATACGCCTCCTCACAGGCTGATAAATTCCCGGCCGTCCATTTTTCCGCCGGGCTTGTCCGGTTATCTTCTCTACCCGCAGCGCCCCGGCTGTCAGCGGAACGCGCGGACATCTGTCTCAGGCAGCGGCTATATGCTGAAAACCCAGGCAGACATCAGGAGCAGAAAACAGCCTGTCAGTTCAAAGATAACCAGAAAGAACTCACTGAACATGAAACGAAGCGATCCCAGGCTGTAAAGCGATTCCAGCCGATCGCTGATAAACAGCAGCAGCGCGCCAAGGATGCGCAAACTGCCGCCCACAAGACCGCCGGTGCCCATCCCCATGATGCTGGCCGAATAAGAGACGACATTTGCCACCAGCAGGGCAGGGATAATCCCGAGAACGCCGGACAACACCCGCAAATACAGCGACTGCTGGCGGTTGGGGAGAACCATGACGGCAAAGAGCACCAGATGGGTAAGCAGCATGAAAATCAGCATTCCCTGCAGCATCATGTTGTTGGCCCCGCCGCGGATCTGGTAATGAATGTAATACATCATGGCCGGAATGAGCATGGACAGGGCTGAAAGAAGGCGGGCTCCGATATACACCTGACGGAAGCGCCCGATCACCGGTTTATAGGAAAGATCAAATGCCGTCGACAGCCAGGACACCCCGAACAGGAATGCCAGTGAGGCCAGTTCCCAGGTGCCGATCAGTGCACAGCCGCAGGCCGAAAGAGCAATAAAAAACAGTTTCAGGGCAAACCGGAGCCGGTTTCCTGCCGTATCAATGGCCACAAGCCAGCTCATCTGCCTGCCAAGAATCGACTTCAGTGCTGAAAAGCGATCTCCCAGATGCTCCGCCGTATCATCCAGAAACAGATCCATGTCATCCTCTGACCGGAAATGGCCGAGAAGATGCGAGACCGCATTTCGAAAACTGACCAGAATCAGCCAGATATGCCACCCCGCATGCTGCCGGGCGATCCGGATTCCGGTCAGTCGAAAAAACGCAGGTACACGGACAACGGCACGATCCACAAAACCATTAAACTTCTGGTCAATCCACTCACCGGACAGCCGTTTAAGCGGCTCCCCGGAATCGGGAGCGGGCACTGTCTCCTCCGGACTGTCCCCGTCAGGACCGGCGCCTGCCTCTTCCAGCTCCTCCTCCGACAAAGACGGTTCTGGCGATTTCCCGGACACGGCCGCCTCACCGGGCTCTGCATCCGATGGAAGGATGTCCTTTTCCCGGACCGTCTGATTCAGCGGATTTTCATCCGTCTTCTCTCTCTCCGGGTCCGGTTCATCCAGCAGATCATCCTCCGGCACCTCCTCCGGAGGTGCCGCAAAAAGATCCTCATCCTCCCGTTCATCCGGCGGATAGGTGCTTTTCCTTCTTTTGCCGGAAATGGATCGGTTAAGCCTCATCCTTTGCTGCCTTTCGCTCCGGCCGTCACTTTCTGGAGAATGGTGGAATCATAGGCATAAACACTCCGGTTCTTATCGGCAAACGCCTGCATGGCACTCTCGATCAGCCGGTCCACCAGTTCCGGGAAATTGATCCCCGCCGCTTTCCAGAGATAAAAGGCCATGGATCCCGGAATCGTATTGGGTTCCTCCACATACAGGATGTCATTATGATCCAGAATATAATCAACCCGGACCGTTCCCCTGAAATCCAGAAGCTTGAAAATGTCAACCGTCATCTGCTGAATCCGGTGCGTCAGTCCGGCATCGATCGGCGCAGGCAGCACTCTTGACAGGGACTTCATCCCATGGCTTTGCGGTCCTTTTGCACCGTTGTTGCGAAGATACTTTTCCCAGAAGGTCAGGAACGAGTCATCTCCGGCTGAAACCGGCATCTCGCAGACGGATGACTGCACATTCTCGCCATATCCGACAGCCGCGCAGTTAATCTCTACCGGATGATCAATTCCCACCTCAATCAGGATACGCCGGTCATACGAAGTCGCCAGTGCCAGGGCCTTTTCCAGCTCCTCCCGGTTATCCGCCTTGGACACGCCAATGGAGGAACCCAGAGAAGCCGGTTTGATAAACATCGGATAGCGGATTTCCTGTTCGGCGCGCTCAACAATCTTCAGGCGGTCTTTTTCCAGCTGATCACGGGTGAACCAGATGAAATCCAGCACCGGGAATCCCGCTCCCCTCAGCAGCTGCTTCATGGCAATTTTGTCCATTCCGACGCTGGATCCAAGAACTCCGGAGGATGCATAGGGAATCCCGGCCATCTCAAAGAGCCCCTGGATGGTTCCATCCTCTCCGTTCATTCCATGGAATACCGGAATGGCACAGTCAATATGTGCGACCGGATCCGGAAGACGTCCAAACAGACCCGTCTTCTGAAGCGGCCATGCCCACAAATCCCCTGAGCCGGAGCTGATATCAAGTATCACTCGCTGAACTTCTTTCCCCATGGGATTGAATTCACGGAACGTCTCTACCTGACGAAGAGCGTTTCCGGTATACCAGAGACCTTCTCTTGAAATATACACCGGAATCACAGTATGCCCAGCCGCCTCAGCTGCTTCCATCAGCTGCAGTGCCGAGATGACTGAAACATCATGTTCCACGCTTCGTGATCCAAAGCAAACCGCAATATTCATCTTCTCCATGTTCTGTTCTCCTCCAAAAAGGTTTTCCCGGGCAAAGGCCGCCGTCCATGTCCGGGCAGCTCCTCTCTCAGCCTTCGTTATAATTATCCGGCAGGTCATTCTCATACAGAATAACATCGCCGCTTCGCATCATGCCATTCAGTTTTCTCGTGCACTCTTCCAGGCTGCGCATAATCAGCAGATTCTCCTCCGGGAATCCTGCCTCCCTGAGTCCGGCCGCGATGGGCTCACTGTGTTTGGGACCAATCAGGAAGACGATATCCGCACACCCGACAATCTCCCTGCCGAACTGACGGTTCAGCTCCGCCTCCTGCTCACCCAGCTCCACCATTCCCGGTGTCACCAGAATCCGGCGTCCCGGGAAATCCCTGAGCACATGCAGTGCCGCCCGCGCACCGGACGGATTTGAATTGAACGCGTCATCAATGACACTGATTCCTCCGCCTGCCTGCAGCAGCTGCAGGCGGTGTTCCACCGGCTTGCACAGACGGATTCCGCGGGCAATCTCTTCCATCGTCAGTCCCAGAACCCCGGCAACCGTGACGCACAGAAGGAGATTAGAAATGGCATATTCACCCAGAAGCTTCGTTTCGCAGTCAATGGTTTCC
The DNA here is from genome assembly GCA_002395225.1 of Christensenella sp. UBA4263. Lineage (GTDB taxonomy): Bacteria > Bacillota > Clostridia > Christensenellales > Aristaeellaceae > Ventricola. The sequence continues at coordinate 88,535 of DGWH01000005.1, read as the reverse complement.
CCGCTGTCCGAGCGAATCAGCGTGAAGCGCGTGCCCCAGGGGCCGCACTGGATATTCTCTGCCCTGAAAAGGCTGTCCGCCTTATACTTATCCACCAGCGGACACATGTCATACATCTGCGAACAGATGGCCCCGTCATTGGCAAAAACCGCTGTTCCGCCTTCAGGGAGTGATTCAATCAGTTCATACTTGGTCTGACGGACCCGGTCCACTGTCCCGAATGTATCCAGATGCTGCGGTCCTACCGATGTAATGATTCCAATCTGCGGATGAACCAGATCACAAAGTTCCTGGATATCCCCCACATGCCTGGCACCCATCTCTGCGATAAAAATCTGATGCGTCGGCATCAGCTGTTCGCGAATCACACGGGTGACGCCCATGGTCGTATTAAAGCTGCCCGGCGTTGCCAGAACCCGATACCGTGTGGAGAGGATTTCCCGCAGCAGAAACTTGGTGCTGGTTTTCCCGTAACTGCCGGTAATGCCGATCCGAATCAGTGAAGGCATCCGGTCCAGACGCCGCCTGGCATCCTCCACGAATTCATTGGCAATATACTTTTCAATCGGCTGTGCCGCCAGTGCCGCCAGACACAGAATCACAGGTTCAAGACCGGGGAGTGCATAGCCCGCAGGCGCATACAGGGCCAGCAGCAATAGTTCCAACATCAGCGAAATCCCGGCATGAACCACCAGAAAACGCTTCACCCGTTCCGTCACCACAAACGGCTTTTTCTGTTTTTTTCGTCTTGCCAGCAGAAAAACTGCCAGCGCACTCAGCACCGTCAGGAGCAGACACAGGATTCTGGGCAATCCGAACAGGACACTCAGCAGCCCCACTGCAGAAACTGCCAGCGGCTTTACAATCAGGTCAATCGGATTGCGAAACAGACTTCGCCTGTATCCCGGCAGCTGGTAGCTCTCCAGCTGAAAAATATGGAACAGATTCCATCCGGTCAGACCGGCGGCCAGAACCAGGAGGCACGCCTCCACGATTCGAAATAAAATGTTCATTAATCGCGTCCCTCCAGCAGGAAACTTTTCACGACACTTTCAAACACGGCGCTCTTTTCAAGATATGCAAAATGTCCGGCGCCCTCCTCAACAATCAGGGCCGCATCCGGAATCAGTTCTTCCATCTTTCTTCCCATCCAAAGCGGCGTTTCCGTGTCGTTTTCACCCCAGAACAAAATCGTCGAGGCCTGAATCAGCGGCAGTTCCTCTGCCAGATCCTGTGTCACAATCTGATTGAAGGTTTTCCGCATCTGCGGACTGAGTGCCCGGTAGTCCGGCGAACCATACCGCTGAATCAGTGCTTCCTGCCAGCGGCCGGGCCAGCTGCCAAACACTTTCATCTTATCCATCGCCATCACGCCGCTTTTGAGGAACTTATAGATTTTCTGCCGGTTATTTTCCTTCGCCGTCTTTTCCCGGCGCAGTCCCGCCGCACCGGTGAGCACCATCCGGCCTACCAGTTCCGGATAGGTGGCTGCCAGGAGAATCGCCACTCTTGCACCGAAGGAATGGGCAATAATATCACAGGGGGCCAGGTTCAGTACCCGGATCACCTCTGCTGTCAGCTCCATATAATCCGGCACACCCCAGACCTCTTTGGGTGCCGGTGCCTGTCCCTTGAGTCCATGTCCCGGGAAATCAATCGCAGCTGTTCGCATCTGTCCGGAGAGTGCTTTCTGGATTCCCTCCATCATGTCCGAGGAGCACATCCATCCATGCAGCAACAGGACTCCGCGTCCCTTGCTTCCCTCCCGGGTAATATATACCCGGATTCCTCTCCATTCCAGCTGCATAACATCCTCCCCGTTAATGATATCCTGTGCTGATCTGTCACGACACGGCTCAGCCTCCGCAACATTCTCACAGCAACAAAAACTCATTTTGTATTTTAACTCTTTTCCAGCCAAATTTCAATCCACTCACTTGCACGGGTAAGACTTTGTTTGGTTGTTTTTGGGTGTTTTTTTGTGATTGCAAAAGTAACGGGCACAGGTCAGGTGGCCGAGTGCCCATACGTCAGTCTTTGTATCCTTTTTTTAATCCACTCACCCCATGCGGGGTGAGACCAAAGAGTCATAAGCGCTTGCACCGGGCAGTGTATATTTCAATCCACTCACCCCATGCGGGGTGAGACTTCTCTGTCTCAGCCTGTGTGCCTCATCGCATACAAATTTCAATCCACTCACCCCATGCGGGGTGAGACTGCAGGCGTGGCCTGCGGTCGTTCCTTCATGTAATTTCAATCCACTCACCCCATGCGGGGTGAGACGGCCAAAGCGCAGCAGGATGTTGTCGGGCGTGTCAATATTTCAATCCACTCACCCCATGCGGGGTGAGACGTCTCGGCACCGACCAGATTGCCACCGATCGAGTCATTTCAATCCACTCACCCCATGCGGGGTGAGACATCCCGTCCTCCCTCCGGATCCTCTTCCGGCTGAGATTTCAATCCACTCACCCCATGCGGGGTGAGACGCGCGATTCCTCTGGAGGCGCAGCGTCTGGGACTTATTTCAATCCACTCACCCCATGCGGGGTGAGACGTGGATTTTTGTCGCCTCTGGATTAGTGGCGTCGAATTTCAATCCACTCACCCCATGCGGGGTGAGACGATTTGCGGCGGCTGGGGCAACGGATTCGGAAACGATTTCAATCCACTCACCCCATGC
>DGWH01000005.1:85591-85804 GCA_002395225.1 Christensenella sp. UBA4263 | reverse complement strand
ACTCACCCCATGCGGGGTGAGACGCGCCACGGAACATAATTTTCTGCCCGGTGGGCTTATTTCAATCCACTCACCCCATGCGGGGTGAGACGGGAATCCGGAGTGTGGTTCGCACCGTCGACGTATTTCAATCCACTCACCCCATGCGGGGTGAGACGCCCAGAACGAAGACGACCGCCTTGCCTTTTTCAAATTTCAATCCACTCACCCCAT
>DGWH01000005.1:23348-85553 GCA_002395225.1 Christensenella sp. UBA4263 | reverse complement strand
ACTCACCCCATGCGGGGTGAGACAGCAATTGTTCACAATATCTTTTATGATATCGCAGCAATATACACAAATATTGTAAATTTTATACCTCTTTTGCTTGTTCTATATCGCTTTTACGTTCAAATATCGATCATTTTCAGTGCGATGGTCCCGGCATTTTATGTTCACTTCAGGTTCGCACCTGATAGATTGGTGGGATTCTCCGGAGTATATGTGTACTCAGCGCTCATTGTACACTCTGCTGATTATACCAGATCCTGATACATGATCAGGGCATCCTCCCTGTTGTCATCATAATAACGCTTCCGGTAGCCCACATCCAGGAAGCCGCACCGGTGATACAATCCCTGAGCTCTCACGTTGGACCGTCTGACTTCCAGGGTCATCAGTCGCAATCCATCATCTTTCGCTACCTGGATAAGCGCCTCCATAACCTGTCGCCCATATCCTCTGCCCTGATCTGCCCGCCGGACCGCCACATTTAAAACATGCCCCTCGTCTATGACCAGCCACATTCCCGCATAGGCAATCACATGATCATCCGCATCAGCAAGAATCACCCAGCGGCTTGCCGGATTTTCGAGGATGTCGTGACGAATACTCTCCTCCGACCACGGAACATGAAACTCCGACTGTTCGATGGCGGTAATTTCCGGGATATCCTTCTCAACCGCGTGCCGGATACAGACCGTTGGTTTTTCCAACACCTGGGTATTTTCCATTTCTACACTCCTGAGGGCTCCACCCTGCTCCGGGCAGCTTTTGCCAGCCGTTCACGTTCCGCCTGAGGTGCGCGAAGATACAGAGGCAGCAGCGCCTCCGGACTGACCTGTTTCCCCTCCTGCAGCTTCTGCATGGCCAGCAAAGCCGCGCATCCCGGCCGAAGCGCTGCCATGGCAGGGCTGTGGAAACGGCAAGCCGTTCCGAGACGTTCCTCAATCGCCGCCCGATGTACACCGATTCCATCGCCCACAAACAGATAGGGGCCGCCGAAAGCCTCAATCCGGTCAAGAAACTCGGTCAGTTTCAGTGCCTCATCCATGGCCAGACGCTCAACCCTGTCACCGGGCCGAAACGCCGCACCGTATACCTGTCCGGCCCTGGCATCCAAAATCGGACAGACAATGCCCTCAAAATAGCGTCCGTTCTCCGCCAGCGCCTCCAGCGCATCCACGGCAATGCAGGGTTTCCCGCAGGCCTCTGCCAGTCCCTTCACCGTCGCCACACCGATCCGCACGCCGGTAAACGATCCCGGTCCGACCACCGCAGCAAAAGCATCCAGGTCAGACAGCCCCAGATCCGACCGCATCAGCGCATCCTCCACCATCGGCATGACTTTCTGGCTGTGCGTCATTTTATTTTTCATAAAAGCCTCATAGACCAGATCCCCGTCTGCGGCAATGGCCACACCACAAACCGGCCCTGAGGTATCGACAAGAAGTATTTTCATTTTTTTCTCCCATCAGCAGTCCCCGCCCTCAAAAACGCCGGGAACCATTCTGCCTGCTCATACTTTGCCCCTATTGTACCACGAATCCGGCATACAGAAAACGGCTAATATCCAGGCGCCCCGCAACAGAGGCATCAGGCCGCCTGTATATCAGCCGTTTATGTTCATTTACACTCGATTCCGGCGGCCTTGGCCGCTGCCCAGAACCGCTGTTCCAGACTGTTTTCCGGAAAGTCAATGTTCAGGATTCTCTCCTCCGGCGCATCCGGTACATACGCCAGACTGACCCGAAAACACGTTTCCGGCATGGCCATGGCGCAGTTCTGCGGCCATTCAATGACCGCTACCCCGTTATCCGGCGGGATCATTTCATCCAGTCCCATTTCATACAGTTCATCTTCATTTTCAAGACGGTAAAGGTCGAAATGGTACAGCGTCAATCCACTGCCCTCATGAATCAGCAGGATGGTAAAGGTGGGACTTGGAATCGGACCTTCAATCCCCAGCTGAGCTGCCAGTCCGCGTGTCAGAACACTTTTCCCCGTTCCCATTTCGCCGCTGAGCAAAAGCACATCCGAGCAGGTCATCTGCGCTGCCAGGAGCGCCCCTACACGTTCCGTTTCCTTTTCATTTTTGCAATGGACACAGACCATACGCGCATTTCCTCCGGATTATTGATGCAGAAACGGTGAAAGCCGCTTATACAGCAGGAACGTAATCACACTGATCACGCATCCTTTCAAAAGGTTAAAGGGCGCGGTGACCATCAGCACCAGTTTCACGAGCGAATCCACGCCGCTGATGCCCACCATCCCCAGGATCGCCGTCACATCCATGCCAAACAGCTTCTGATACGTCGGGATCAGCACAAAATAGTTCACCAATGCAGCCGCCACAATCAGGGCCAGGACGGACAGTGCCATGGCCATAATGGCGCCTTTCAGGGTCTTGTTGTTCTTATAAATCAGACTGGCCACGACCACAAATACCCCCGACATCAGGATATCTGCCAGCTCGCCGACCATGGCTGTACTGCTGCCCAGCATGTGGATGAGATTCTTCACCACGATAATGACAAATCCGGCCAGGGGACCCATGGCAAACCCGGCCAGAAGTGCCGGAAGCGAGGAGAGATCCAGCTTGTAAAATGCGACCACCGGAATCTCAATGTAGTAGAGAATGACGGCCATGGCGGCCAGGATTGCACACCTGGTCATCACAAATACCATGCGATCGTTTGCCCTCTGTACGTTTGCGCTTTTGTTCATCGAAATACTCCTTTCGAGAATCCGGCTCCGTCCTCCGGCTCCAGCGCTTTTCAGTGCCGGAAACAGACCCGTTCTCATCGCCCTGCGGGCTTAATATTCCGAAACCCCTGAAAGCAGAGCTCTCAGGGGTTCATTGCACGCAAAGCGAACAGCTCTTCTTCCATCCAGACTATACTGTCGGCTCCGGAATCTCACCGGATCAGCCATACGGCTCGCGGGCTCTACCGCCGGTAGGGACTTGCACCCTGCCCTGAAGATCTTTCAAAGGATTATTCGGTTATGCGCATTATACCACCAAAGCGATTGTTGTCAATCCTGTCCGAAAACTTTTTTTGACCCTCCGGATTCTCACCGGGACGCAGCCCCCGGTTCCCGCCTCATTCACGGATTCTTCTTGCCTCAAGGTAGTACCGCTTTTCCTCGGCATGGCCCATGGAAAACGTCTTCCTCGGCAGCACACCGCCGTGAATGATTCCGGGGAAAAGTTCCCCCTTGTCCATCCCCGGCAGCAGAAAACCGACCGCATTTTCCGCCCCGGCCAGACTGGTCAGGGCCTCCTCTCCGTGGATATAGTCCATTTCGCCCGGACAGTCCTCAAGGATCCGGTCAAGGGCATCCTGCAAAACCGCAACCGGCAGCTTTCCCTGACAGGACAGTCTGAGGGTTCCGGATTCCGTCCCCGCCATCCATCTGACCTCTGTCCCATCCGGTGCGCACAGTGCCTCAAGCTGCCTGAGGATTGCTTTGGCATCTGTCCCTTTCACCAGCCGGTGAATGGGTTCAAACTGCAGCGCTTCGCTGTACACATTCTCAAGTTCCACCATGGCATAGCGGGAAAGCAGCGTTTTGGGATCGCGATCCGGATTTTGCCGCTTCTCTTCCTCATAGCACTCCTTTGCCGTCGCCAGGGAATGATTCCCATCCCCGACGGCGTACAGCAGCGCTGAATCCGCCGTGCCCTGCTGCTCCATCATCTGGTGTTCATACGCCTCAAGGGCCGCTTCAAAACGGGCTGCCGCAGTTCCCGAACAGAGCCAGCCGGAGACATGCCCGCCTCCCTGCATGAGGTCGAAATCATACAACGGCGCTTCCTTTTTCAGTTCCGCCATCGGTTCAATGACCTGCCGCTTTTCATCACTGCACAGAAGCAGGACGTGGGAAAGTTCAAGCAATGCCCCCCGGCGAATCTCCATTCTGGGCGGGATGCGCTCCGTGACCGTTTTCTCCGTCGCCCGGATTGCCGCTTTCGACTCGGGATGATAATCATACCGTTCCAGATCAATGCAGCCGACAACGCCCTGGCGCACCGAACCATCCTTCAGCGTCCGCTCCACGTACACGTAAACGCCGTCATAACTGGTGAAAAGTCCGTTTTCAAGCATTTTCCGCATGCTTTCGTGGATATCCCGGATTCGCTGCTCCCGGCCTGAGCCCAGCCACACCTCTGGATAGATAAGAGACAGCGTTGAGGGACAGGTTCCCACCATCTCTTTCGCCCTGTTCCAGTACTCCGGCTGGGAGGTAAACTGGTCACAGGCAATGACGGCCCATTTTTCCAACTCCACGTTCCTGGGCAAAAGGATATTGGCCGAAGTGAATGATCGCATCTACTTTCCTCCTCAACTTTGGTCATCTGCCATCATGAGCGGACCGGATGAAGCAAACCTGACGCATTCCGATCCGCTCATGACGGAGCGGTCCTGCTTGTGTATGGCACATGTCCTGCTCAGACGTAAAACAGCAGATCCGCATAGGTAGGCATCGGCCAGTATTTCTTTGCCACCCGGTGCTCAAGATCATCTGCAATGGCCCTGGCGCGTTCCATTGCCGGAATGACCACCTCATGCTGATAAAGTCCGCGGGCATTCAGTTCGGCCGGTTCTCTGGCCACCGCCTCCACCAGATCATCCCGCGCCGTCATCAGCTGGGCGGTTTTTTCCGTCAGCATCTCAATGGCCCGTTTCTCGCTGAGTGCCTCAATCCCAATCTGTACTTTTGCCGCAACCCCTTTGGCAATTTCCCCGCTGTACTCCATGCAGGCGGGAATAATCATCTTGTCCAGCATATCAAGACTGGTCAGTGCCTCAATGTGGATTGTCTTGGCATATTCCTCCATGGTGATGTCCTGACGGGACTGCATTTCCTGATAGTTATAGACCCCCTGACGGGCAAACATCTCCACATTTTTGCGGTCAGTGTATCGGAGCAGCGCCTCGGGCGTGGAAGGAAGGTTCAGCAGACCGCGCCGCGCCGCCTCAATCGTCCATTCATCACTGTATCCGTTTCCGTTGAACAGAATCCGGCTGTGGGCGGTCAGCTCCCGCCGAATCAGCTGATTGAGCGCCGGTTCAAATTCATCCGCCTTTTCAAGTTCATCCGCAAACTGCATCAGCTCATCCGCAACTGCTGAATTCAGCATGATATTGGCACAGGCAATGTTAAAGGAGGAACCAGGCATCCGGAATTCGAATTTGTTTCCGGTGAACGCAAAGGGACTGGTGCGGTTGCGGTCCGAGGTATCCTTGGGAATCCGGGGCAGGGTCGTGACACCAATATCCATGGTCGTTTTCCCATTTTGGATATAGCTGGTTCCATCAATGATGGAACGAATGACCGCATCCAGTTCATCTCCCACATAGATGGAAACAATAGCCGGCGGTGCCTCATTTCCCCCCAGACGATGATCGTTTCCTGCGCTGGCCACGCTGATTCTGAGCAGGTCCTGATACTCATCCACCGCCTTGATGACCGCCGTCAGGAAAAAGAGAAACTGCGCATTATCCATAGGCGTTTTCCCGGGATCCAGCAGATTTTCCCCGCTGTCCGTGGCAATGGACCAGTTGTTGTGCTTGCCGGATCCGTTCACGCCCTCGAAGGGTTTTTCATGCAGGAGACAGACCAGCCCGTGGCGATTAGCCACCCGGCGCATGATCTCCATGGTCAGCTGATTCTGGTCTGTTGCCAGATTGGCGGTGGTGAAGATGGGCGCCATCTCATGCTGTCCCGGCGCTGCCTCATTGTGCTCGGTCTTTGAGTAAATGCCCAGCTTCCACAGTTCCTCGTCCAGTTCATTCATAAACCGCTTGACTTTGGGACGAATGGAGCCGAAATAATGATCATCCATTTCCTGACCCTTCGGCGCTTTTGCCCCGAAAAGGGTCCGCCCCGTCAGGATCAGATCCGGACGTTTCTGATAGTCCTCCTTCGAAATCAGGAAATATTCCTGCTCCGGTCCTACCGTCGTCAGAACCCGTTCCACGTGCTTTCCAAACAGCTTAAGGACGCGGACCGCCTGCCTTGAAATCGCTTCCATGCTCCTGAGCAGCGGCGTTTTCTTGTCCAGGATATCCCCGGTATAGGAACAGAATGCCGTGGGGATGCACAGCGTGTCATCCTTGATAAACGCGTAGCTGGTCGGGTCCCAGGTGGTATATCCGCGCGCCTCAAAGGTCGCTCTCAGTCCGCCGGAGGGAAAGGACGAGGCATCCGGTTCTCCCTTAATCAGTTCCTTTCCGGAGAATTCCATAATAATCTTGCCCTCACCGATGGGCGAGATAAACGCATCATGCTTTTCGGCCGTGACGCCGGTCATCGGCTGAAACCAGTGTGTATAATGCGTTGCTCCCTTCGCCACCGCCCAGTCCCTCATGGCGCTGGCAACCGCGTCCGCAATCTGCGGATCCAGGGCGGTTCCGTTCTGCATGGTATGCCGGAGTGCTTTATACACATCTCTGGGCAGCTTTTCCCGCATGGCGGAATCTCCGAAAACATTACATCCGAACAGTTCCGGTACTTTACTCATCCGTTTAGTCTCCTCATCCTTGGCGTTCCAAACATATGCGGAATTGTATCTTTTTCCACCTGCTCCGTCAATATAAAGTTTTGCCTCTCTCCATCTTTAAAAATCCGACTGATAATGATATACTCGTTGAATCGTTAAAATCCGGAAGCATGGCTTTTCCCCCATCGTTTCAAAAAAGCAGCAGGCGGCACAGCCGCCGCGGTGAAACCCGACAGGAAAGAGCAGGCTGCGGACAATTTACCGGACAGTGAGGAAAGTTTAATGGCAGAAACCGAAAATACGCAGAATTATGTTACATGGGACTGGCGCTCCAACTTCAGTGACACCGTTATGGGGCAGGCGATTTTATCCTTTGATAAAGGCTCGATCATTGAGTTTGAACAGAATCCGGACGGAAGCGGCATCCGGGCAAAAACGGATACCGGATTTAATGTCACCATCGGAAACGTCCCAACCACTTATGAACAGTTTCTGAGATTCCCATCCTGGTACACGGTCCGTCAGGAAAAAGACAAATATCCGGATTTTACAAAATACTTTTCCTGTGACTGTGCCGTCGGCATCAAGGGCAACCGCTGCCGGCATCTGGCCACCGCGATGCTCTACTGGGAAAAACGGCACGGCCCCTTCACTTATGATGTTGATCCGGAAGTCAAGGAAAAGTTTGAGGCCGAGAAACGCAAACAAAAGCGGGAGGCCATGCGGGCCTACAGCAGTATTTCCACGGCCCATCAGTATTTCGATGTTTTTTACGATCCGATGCCTGCCTCCGTCTACTTCCAGATGGATCCACTCATGAAAAATGCGAACCTGGCCTGTTCCATGAGCATCGCGGATGCCGCGGAGAAAGCCGTTGCCGCCTACTCCGAATCCTTTAAATTCAGTTTCTATACCAACAAGGATCATGTGCAGTTCATTTCCACCACCTGGCAGCAGGATGGCCGCATCACCAAAATCGCCCTCACACAGACAGAGTTTCGTGAACTCGAATGTACCTGCGGACAGTGCCGCCTGAAGCCTTCCAACGGCTGGTATTATTACCGTCCTGAACCGGCCCGCATCTGTCATCATGCCCTGGCCCTCTGGATCTGGACAAGGCAGTATGTGATTGACAACAATCCCGGCGATAAAACCGATCCGAAGGCCGGTCAGCTGATGTCCCTTCTTTCCCGTGCCGTTCAGCAGGAACTGATCGACAATTCCGTCTCCGACGAGGAGGAGACCACCGAAAAGGTCCTGCAGCCCACCGTTGATCTGAGGCCGCGCCTTTTGCGGGGCAATGAGCTGAAACTCGTCTTCGATCTCTCCGAAAACGGCGAAAAAGGACTGCTTGTCAAGGATTTTTCCGATCTGGTTTCCTCCGTGGAACACCAGAACGTATATGCTCTGGGAAAGAAATGTGCCCCCGACTTTTCCAGAGTGACGTTCACGGAAAAGAGCGCGCCCTGGTATGAGATGATCTGCGACCGGGTTAAAGTCATCAAGGCGCTCAATGATGAGCAGGAACAGAACTCCTATTACAATTATTATTCGAATGAACTCTCTCCCGGGAATTCCTTCTTCATGAAAGGCCGGGATATTGACCGGATCTATGATCTGGCGAAAGGCACGAACATAACCGACCAGTTCGGAACCCGCAATCAGATTCGTTCCCTGGCCGTCTCCTCCGAAGCGCCCAAGGCCTCCATCTCTCTTTCGCCCCTCAAAGCCGGCGAAAAGCTGATCGGCATCCAGATGCGCGGTGAAATCCCGCAGTTCATTCAGGGCGAAGCGTCTTCCTACCTGATCGACAACCGTGTCTTTTCCCGGATTTCCGGGGAGGATTTCAAAAGCCTCCGGCCGTTTCTTGATATTTCCGGCAGAACCGGGACCTTCAGCTGCGTCATCGGTGAAAAACAGTTTCAGGAGTTTTCCTACCGGATTCTCCCCTCTCTTCGCGACTCCGGTCTGGTCCAGCTGAAAGATGAGGTCTCCTCCTACCTTGAACCCATCCTGCCCCCTGAGCCGGAATTTACCTTTTACGTCGACGTGGCGGAAAAACGGATTACCTGTAAAGTCAGCGTGGTCTATGGGGAGAATCCCTCTTTTCTGCTGGGCTTTCCAAACGATTCCCCTGTACACGATTTCCGGCAGGAGGACCGTGTTCTGGCCGATATCGCCAAGTATTTCCCGGATAAAGATCCTGTTTTGCAGGAACATTTCTGTGAATCCGGCGATGATCGCCTGATCCGGATTAAAACCGAAGCGCTGCCAATGCTTTCCCGCTTCGGCGCTGTCAACGGCAGCGATGCTTTCCGGCGCATTCAGTTCCGCAAGGTTCCTCATGCCAGCCTCAATGTCAGCCTTGAAAGTGATCTGCTGGATCTCTCCATTAAGACCACCGACCTGAGCACCGATGAACTGCTTGAAATTCTGTCCAGTTACCGGGCGAAAAAGCGCTGGCACCGCCTGCATTCCGGCGATTTCATCGACCTGCGGAATGCCCAGGAATTTGAGGATCTGGACCAGGCCCTGAGCGGAATGAACCTGACGCTTGAGGAACTGCTCAAAGGCGATGTCCACGTTCCCAAATACCGGGCGCTTTATGTGGAAAAAATGCTCGAGGCACATGATGAGCTGGCCTCCTCCAGAGACAGCGAATTCAAATCCCTCGTCCGCTCCTTCCAGACCATTCGGGATTCTTCTTTCGAGCCGCCGAAATCCCTTGAAAATACGCTCCGTTCCTATCAGCTGTACGGGTTCCGCTGGCTCTCCACCGTTTCCGCCTATGGATTCGGCGGCATCCTCGCCGATGAAATGGGCCTCGGGAAAACCCTCCAGATGCTGTCCTGGCTGAAATCCCAGAAAGACGCCGGTGAAACCCGTCCCGCCCTGATCGTCTGCCCTGCCTCGCTGGTCTATAACTGGGCGGAGGAGAGCCGGAAATTCACCCCCGACATGAGGGTTCAGACACTGGATGGAAATCAGGCTCACCGCAAGGAACTCCTCGATGCCATCGAGACCGGGAACGACTGCGCTGACCTTTACATTACCTCCTATGACCTGCTCCGCAGAGACATTGCCCTGTACGACAAACTCTATTTCTCGGCGGCCATCCTGGATGAGGCGCAGTATATCAAGAATCAGAATGCGGCCGTCTCCAAATCCGTCCGGATTCTCAAGGCAAATCACCGTTTTGCCCTGACCGGCACACCGATTGAAAACCGTCTCTCCGAGCTCTGGAGCATCTTCGACTTCCTCATGCCCGGCTTCCTCTACACTTCCTCCGAGTTTGCCTCCGAGTTTGAGACCCCGATCATGAAATACAAGGATCCGGATGTCACCGCCCGTCTCTCCCGCATGACCGAGCCCTTCATCCTTCGCAGAAAGAAGAGCGATGTCCTCAAGGATCTGCCCGAGAAGCTGGAGGAAACCCGCAGTTCCGTCATGGAACCCGATCAGCGGAAACTGTACGATGCACAGGTCGTTCATATGAAGCTCATGCTGGAGGATTCCTCCGACAGCAATGAGGATAAGATGCGTATTCTGGCCGAAATCACGCGGCTCCGTCAGATCTGCTGCGACCCGTCCCTCATTTTTGAAAACTATCACGGAACCAGCACCAAGCGCATCGCCTGCATGGACCTGATTGAAAGCGCCATCGACGGCGGCCACCGGATGCTGCTCTTCTCTCAGTTCACCTCCATGCTCAGTCTCCTCGCCGATGATCTCAAGGCCCGGAACATCCCGTTTTACACCATCACCGGCGCCACGCCCAAACAGGAACGTCTCCGTCTGGTCAATGCCTTTAATAACGGCGACGTTCCCGTTTTCCTGATCTCCCTCAAGGCAGGCGGAACCGGCCTTAATCTGACCGGCGCCGACGTGGTCATCCACTACGACCCCTGGTGGAACATCGCCGTGCAGAATCAGGCCACTGACCGTGCCCACCGCATCGGCCAGACCCGTCAGGTCACCGTCATCCGGATGATCGCCGCCGATACCATTGAGGAGCGCATCATCCAGCTCCAGGAAGCCAAGCGCGACTTGGCAGAGGCCATCATGAGCGGGCAGAGCAATTCTCTCATGAGCCTCAGCAAGGAAGAACTGATGGACCTGATCGGCTGAACCCTGCAATAATCCTTTGTCCTTTTTCATTCCAGGCCGGGAGAGCATCTCTCCCGGCTTTTTTCATGCCCCCGGGTTCCGGTCATCCCTCCGTTTCCTCTTTCAGTTCCTCCGAAACGAACCGCTCCATCAGGTCCACCTTCAGCACACGCTCCAGTTTCCGAATGGTTCCGCACCTGGGGCTGCTCTTCCCACATTCGATGCGGCTGACCTGTGTTCTGGACAGTCCGCACAGTTCCCCCAGTCCTTCCTGCGACAGCCTCATCTGCCGCCTGATGAGCATGACCATCTCACCGGCGGATGTCTGCGGCAATTCCGCAGACGTTCCTCTTTTCTCCGATGGCCGGCACGCCTTGATTTTCTGTCTTTTCCGCCCGTCGTTTATGCCTTTCATCCTCCGGAACACTCCTTTCAGGGTCTTTCGTGTTGGTCTTTTGCCTGAGCTGCCGCGCAATTAGCCCAGCTTTGATACTCTGTCTCTGCGCGACAGGGCCTTTCCTTTCAGGGTCTTTCGTGTTGGTCTTTTGCCTGAGCTGCCGCGCAATTAGCCCAGCTTTGATACTCTGTCTCTGCGCGACAGAGCCTTTCCTTTCAAGCCCTTGCACATGTTCTGCTTTCCCGTTCATGTCCCGCTTTGAATCGCTGCGTTCAAATCCCGGCATGCAGAATCGGCTTTGGTCACTCTGTATGATAACTGTTCCGGTCCGAAAAAAAAGTCGCCTTGAAAGCGACATTTCTATATGGCATAATTTATTGCCTTAGAGGTAACACATGAACTGAAAAAAGGCTTCGCAGAATCCCTGCGAAGCCTCACAAAAACACCGATCTAATTGATCTTTACGCTCCCATCCGAATAGACTTTTACCACCGTTCCGGGATGCAGGCCATCCTCATCACACAGGTAAAGCCTTGAGGACAGCATCTCTCCCAATTTGCTGGATTCTTTGGCCTGATTCAAAAAGTTTACGGCGTTCCTGTCATTCCTGTCAAAAATAAGGACATCGTTGATATTCATAAAAACAGCCTGAAACGGACCGCCCATGATCTTCATCATTTTGGGGATGACACCCGGATAAAAGATGCTGACTGCACCATTGGGGGTATTCATTGCCGAGAGCAGGAGGATATCTTGAAGAAGATGCATGGTGATATCCTCCCGGGTGAATTCCTTCTCCATGAACTTTTCTTCCTGCTGTGTCCGTTTATCGTACACGCTGGCAGGATACAGTCTGGCTGTATTTTCAAGTGCATCCTGAATGGCCTGGTCCTCACTCACTCCCCATTTTTCCACTTCCCAGCGGAAAATCTTACTGGTCATCAGTTTGTGATTGGCATCTCCCACCCGATGATAAAGCGCCAGAACAAAATCACCTATTTTCCTGTACACATAGCCTTTCAGGTCAGCCGTATGCAAACTGTAGTTCAGCGGACGGATAATCAGATTCTCCTTCATCTTCTCATAATCACCGGATGTCCGCTTCTTATGCCAGTTCGGGTCGATTTCCGCCGCTTTTATATCCTCCAGTATCTCTCTTATCGGCTTAAACGCCGCTTCAAAGCCCTCTTTCTGATACGTTTCATACAATCTGCGGGTGGCCACCCGGTGCTGTTCTACCACTCCCTCTCCTTCAGGACGTTTCATCACGAGAAAATCCGTCTTAAGAGCCGTGCCTTCATCACCCGTATACCTTAAATTGCTGTCTCTGACGAATTCCCTGTCTCTGTCATTTGTCCCTTCATATCCCTCGGGATAATACTCCATTCTGGAAGGATCAAATCCCAGTTCATCATGCGCAGTCTGTATCAGTTTATCAATGAATTCTTCGTATGTCATCGTTTGTTCTCCTCATTGACAATTGGTCTTTTCCGGCATTCTCATCATGCGGCCGTTCACACTGCCTGCATTTATCTGAGTCCCATAAACAGGACAGGTTCCGGTGATGATTCCTTCTCAGTTTCCAGTTCCTGTTAAAGGATTAAAACGGCAGATCACTGTCCTCATCATCCTCCCCCTCAGGTCTGGTAAACACATCATCTTCCCTGGTATTTATTCCAAGCGACTGAGCAAATAAGGTATTTTTCATTGCTTTTGCGTCGATAAGATCCAGCATAAGAAAATCCTCATCTTCAAAACACGTCATCACGTAATTTCCCAGATCCTCATAGTATCCCATCAGATCCTCCGCGATCCGCTCAACACTCTTGTTTTCGTAAAGCTCCGGTTCAAATTCCTTGTCTCCTGCCGCCTCTTCCAGGACATCTTCCAGCACGATGCTCCTGTCCGGTTCAGGGATTCGTATCACTCTTCCACCAGACTCAGGCAAATCTTTGCAACAATCAAGTTCATTCCTGATCAGAGCATGCAGGACATATTCCTCAGTCAGATCCGGTTTATATTCGCCTTTTGCCTGGAGCAGCCGCCGCAGTGCAAAGAAAGCCTGAACCGCATGCAAGGGAGCGGATGTTGCGGGTGCCAGATGCGCTACCTGCATGAAGAAAAAGAAGTCCCCGTCCTTTTCCATCTGCTTCAGGTCAAAGAGCTCATCCACGGACTTTTCCCAGTCTTCGGAGCATGTAATCCTCTTCCAGTAACGCCTTTTGTCATCAAACATCATGACATAGTCTTTTATCGCCCTGTCAAGGATTTTCAGCAGACGTTCATTCACGTGACGTTTGACGATTTCCCTGTTTTTTTCTCCCTCGGGCATTATGTAAAGTTCCAGCATGATTTCATCCCTTTTTTGAGCCTCACTGCCGGCCTTTTCAGAAGCTGACCGGCAGCCGCCCGGATTGATTGCTATGAGCTCTGTTATGGGCCCTTCTCTGCCCGCCGGTAAGTCCGTTGTCCCTTATTCCTTCAGATCCTCTGTCACCAGCTGTTCAGCACATTTTTCCGCGCTGGCAAAGCCAAAGTACCGCATCTGAACGCCTGACTGTTTGCAGTTCTTCACAATGCTCCAGTATTGCGGATGAGAAATACAGTTGTTCTGAATCCAGACAACGTCCGCATTTCGAATAATATCCGGGCTGTATGACATGTATCCCGCATCCACAAACCGTACATTTGTGAACATCGGCCGGAAAGCCCGCAGAAAACTGTCATGTCCGCCAAAGACCACGGTACGCTTTCGTGTTTCATACGGATAATCGTACTGTGTGGTGACTTTTTCCAGTTTCTCCTGATTATCCGCCTCCCGGTTGAACACCAGTTCCCGCAAGTCTGCAAGCTCTCTGTGTTCCATCCGAAGCGTTTTCAGTTCATGTTCAAGCCTGGTCCTTTCCTGATTTGACTCCTGCATCGTAAGGGCCAGCGTATTTTTCACGCTCTTCAGCTGTTTTTTGAGGCTGTCCAGTTCCTGTTTCAGCCGTTCATTTTCCGTCGCCGGATCAATCACGTCCTCTTCATTTTCCGCGTCCCCGGCATCAGGTGTACGATTCGCGGTTCGCTGACCACCCGTTTTTCCCGGCCGCCCCCCATTGTCCGCCGCCTCTGAACTTACCGTATCCCAGATGGTCTCCTCATCATCCTCCTCATCCAGCCAGGAATAGTCCGTCCCCCTGTGATGTGCCTGATAGCTCATCAGGAAGAGAAGGTCTGCCGTCTCCGTAACCTTCCGGGCTTTTTCCTCCTCCATTCCCTCCTCAATCAGCTGCATCCTTTCCTGATCAAACGGATGCATATTTATCGGAACAACTCCCCGGGAGAGTTCATAAATGATCTGTGCCAGATTTCTTCCGTCATGTTTTTCATGAAGATAATCAATCTGATCGGCAACCGGATCCCGGTCTTTCCAGCCATTGTAGTTATACGGCCGCTCTTCATACCAATCTTCCCATTCCCCATCGGTCCAGCTATCCTGGTTCTCATGCCATGGAAGCATATCGAGAGAGTAGCGCATCAGCGCCGTCCCTGAGCGCATCAGCCAGGGGGCATCATCGCCGGTATCCATGAGCCGGAACAGTGCAAAACACATCGCATAGGGATCATCAACCGTAAAGCCGTCTAAAGCCGCGGCTACCTCCCGGATACCCGTTTTTTTCGCGATTGTCCTTCGGTCCATCTGAAGGTATTCATCAAAGTGAAACGTAAAATCCTTGTTCTTTTCAAGCACTTCCTGACTCCTGCGGGCCGCCTCCCAGACCCTGTCACTCTTCGGCACATTCTTGAGCGCCTTCATCACCTCCTGCGGATTTGCAGGCGGTGCATCATTCCCCAGAAGCTGTCCCACATTCGATGAAATCAGTCCGTTTGTTCTGCTTGATATCAGCAGTTCAGTTCCTTCAATTTGCCGGTCAAAGCAGCCCTGCGCTTTCATTCGCCTTGTCGCCAGTTCCCAAACCTTATTCCTGAATGCCTCACAGGCCCTGTCTATCTCACTCACCGGCAGAAGTTTTATCAGTTCAAGATAAATATCTCCAGGGGGCAGATCGCTGGCATTTTCCGGTGTAATGATTACGCCGGAGCTGCGTCGCTGTTCTTTGTTTTCAGCTGTTTCCTGAGTGCTCAGATCATATCGGTATGTCAGCAGATAGATCACTGATTGAATCAGATCTTCGGCATAGCAGGGATGAAAGAACCCTGGCGGCAAATACCAGGAATCTGCGTCCATCGTTGGCAGAATTGAATACGCTATGCCCAGTTTTCCGCTTTCTCTCAAACGGTCGAGAATCCACAGCGCCGCACCAATTCGAATGTCATAGTCATCATCCAGATGATTATAGTCATTTATGGGAATCAGTTCCATCCGCGCATAGGATTCATAGCCCGCAGCAAGACCGAATGTCTTAAAGTCCTTCTCCGCTCTGTCCAGATAGTTCAGAAGTGCCTTTTGCCTTTTCGCTCCATAATGGCCTCCAAGGTAGGTTTCCATTTCTCTTTTGTGATTTCCCACAATACTGCTAATCTTTCGGATTTCAGAATCCAGGAAACGTTTTTTCTTGTTTTGGTTGCTGTAATCCGATCCTTTTGCCATTCTGCTGTTCCTCCATTCTTCAATCATTTCCCGGATAAATTCCGACAGCCTCTTTTCACTCTGCCCGTGCCTGTATCCGGCTTAATCCTGCGCATGCGGCACTGCCTGAGGGATCCGCTGTTCAGGAAACACCTTCCTGTCTGGGTTCTTTCCCTGTTATGATCCGAATCATCTCCGAATCAATTTTCGTGTTAATAATGTTGATCTTATGCCGGTCAAAGAAAATCGTATCTTTCTCTTCCTTTCCTTTTCCTGTTGTCTCTCTCCAGCAAAGATGCGTCATCTCCTTCTCGCTGTCAAGATCCCGAAAGGCAATCTCAATCAGTTCCGGAAGGTTTCTGAAATCTGAATCCGTTACGGGATGGTACATCCTCCAGATAAACCAGATATATGAAAATATCACGTCTTCACAGTCCTCCCATTTGCCGAAAAGCGCAACGACAAACTCCTTGCCATTTGCCTCACGCCCCTTCAGCATCCCGATCATGGCCTCCGGATCACCATTCGTTTTGCTTCCCTCCGGCAATGCCGCATGCGGCCACGCTTCCACAAGCACCGCATCTTCTTTCTGGCTTACCAGTTTCAATACACGTTCTGCGTAATCTCTGTTCCTCAGCCGATTGCGCATCCAGCCTTTAAAATGGTCATCTACTTTCAGCACACCTCTTTCCCTCCCTGTTTCGTTCTTAAATACCCCGTGACCCTTTTTCTGCCTGACCTCTGATCACGCGTTCACTTTTCCCCGTCCGAGTTGGCCTTAATCACCCCGAACCGGATAAACAGACAATACAGATAACTGCCCGCTCCCGGCACACTCAGTTTCTTCGGGCCGCTCACTTTTCCCTCTGTCCTCATGATCTCCCGGGCATTCGAATAGGCCAGATCCACCGTGGAACGACTGATGCTTTTCTTCTGTTCTTTCTCATTCACGCGTATCCACAGTTCATTGCCGTATCCATCCACCGTCTCACCCGCATATCTTCTCCCTGCACGGCTGCCGGGTTCACTGACACGGTAAGTGAACTGAATCCCCGGTCTTGATCCCCGACCGGAGGTTTTAAATGTCTCGCCGGCAAATGCAATCACCGTTTTCCACAAAGACACGCTGGAACTGTCCCGCCGCAGCTGCTCGATGGCCTTCTCTCTCTCAGCCGGGCCGGCCGCTTGTTTTTCCCTTACATGCTGAATCTGTTCAGCGTCTTCACTTTTCAGGTCCATGCCGCACACCGCTTTCCGTATAGACCCCGCAGCAAAAGGATGAACCGCCCGATTTCCTGATACTGAGGTCTGCCGGAAAGCCGCCCATGGACAGATGGAAAACCGGGCATCACGCCTCCTTGTTGAGCGTTCTCATCCGGGTCCTCATTGGATTCATCTGAAAAGGGAACATCCTTTGCAGGCCTCAGTGTTGGTCTTTAGCCGGACCGGCTTTGTTCCGGCCCGGATTTGACTTACTGTCGCTGCACGACAGGCCTCTCCTTCTTTCTGCCGACTCTATTTCGTTGATATAACCATTTTACCACAAGATGACGATACAGCCAACGCCAATTTTGTCTATTCTTTCCATATTCTCCGCCACAAAATCAGACACTCCGGGCCTGTTCACTGGTCCTGTGCAAATGAAATGGGGCTTTGTTCCGGGCAAATCGCTGTGTACACAAAGAACTGCCCATAAAGCTTACTCATCAGCTTTTATGGGCAGTCAGCTGCAAACATGCCTGACTTCTGTGCAGGCCTCAGCTTTGGGTCCCGGCCTGGATTTAACAGGCCGTCCCTGTGCGGCATCGTGATTCCTTTTTTGGCTGAGCCTGTGCTGCAGGCCTCCCTGCCGGACCCGGGACATTCGTCAAGACTTACTTTCCCAGTTTCTCCCGGATAAAACGGCGAATCGGCCGCAGCGGCTTTTTCACCGCTTCAATGCCGTTCTCTTTGAGCTGACGGAAAACCTGTTCCGAAAAGGCCTGTTCCGAATCCATGTACAGACCTTTCATCCGGCCCAGATACTCGACGCTGTTAAACTCCTGCGAGATGACATTCTTTGAAAACTCCATCTCCATGTGAAAGAAGCGTTTCTGCATGTCAGGTGAAAGACCAAATTCCTCAAACAGCTTTTGCTGAGGGAAACAGGATTCAAGCTGTCCGTTCGTCAGATACAGCGTATGAATGGAGCGATATAAAACAAACTGCGGTGTTGCTCCCTCCATCATCCATTCCTGATCGAAAAAACGGAGCCTGTCCCCGTCCATCATGCAGTTCTGAAAAATCAGATCAATTGAAACCTGGTTCTGACCGGTTTTCCGGCTGCAAAGCTCCTCTACCTGCGCCTGAACGCGGCGAATGAGTGACAGCGCCTGCGCGCTCTCTCCCTTCTCCAGCAGCCGGACAACCACCTGATCCACCGTTTCCCCGGTCAGGTACGGCATCTCAAGGAAATCTCCTGTTTTCACATAGGGAACAATCTGCTCACTGGTAAGGTGCTCCTGAATGGAAAGAATGTCCTTCAGATGAGTCTGTCCTTCTTTGAGTACAGACAGTTTCTCCACCGTTTCGTTATTTCGTATACGTGTCAACACCCGCTTTTCCGGCTGCCGTTCAGGGGTAAATGAGGCATAGGTTAGATTGGTCATCTCCGCCTCTCCGCAACCGCATTCCACCAGAAATGAATTGGCCATAAAGGGAAACGCGCCATTTTTCACCACGTCATCCAGAAGGTCACGCTCATTTAACGTCAGCAGGGGACGCCCCGTATAATAATCCTTTACCTTATCCGAGAGACGGCCTTTGGGCAGGAAACGGTCCGAATAGATGGCCAGCGGGAATTTATAATCCGGCAGCGGATAAAAAAACTGCTGCTGGACAAAGCCACAGGAGGAAAGAATCTGGGCAAGATCCGCCCTTGAATACGTTTCAATCCCCTTTTTGGGGTCGTAACCGCGAATCCCAACGTAAGGCTTCGATAAATGATCCTCCAGCGCACCGCACCAGTATTTGAGTCCAAAGCGGTTTTCAATTGCCAGCAGGAGCCGCCCGCCCGGTTTCAGAAGTCCCCGAATGCGTTTAAGGAACGTTGCCGGTTCACCGTTCTCCGTAAACAGTCTCGCATATTCAAATACGCCAATCAGCGTAATGACATCAAATTGGCGGTCAAATGTCATCCGGTTGAAATTTCCTACCCGAACCGTCAGATTATCAAAATGGCTGTGGCGTTCAAACAGAACTTTTGCCCGGTTCACGGTCAGTTCGACAGAGGTCACGGTTCCTGCCGCGCGGCAGAGTGTTCCCGTTACAGCCCCCATCCCGGCACCGATTTCAAGCACATCCTCCGTAGGACGCAGATCATACCAGTTCAGGATATCCTCCCGTACAGGCGACAGATGGTAATTCACCGGCCAGCTGCTGTCTCTCATCAGGATATCGCTGTAGTCATCCGCCGGCCGCCCTTTGACGTACTGGTAAATCTTTTCCTCTATGGCTGCCCCATCCGAGTATTTTTCCGCCGGATTGGTTTCCTCAACAATCCATTTTGCCATATGCTTCCTCTTTGCTGCAGGTCTGAATCCTGCTGTTTTTTGATGCAGACCGTTTCAGCCCGCCCAGGGCTGAAACGGTTATTTTCGCACAAGGATCTCCTTGCCAAGCTTCAGGATCATTTTCCGTTTCAGAATCAACACGACACAAACGCCGGCTAACAGCATCATCCGAACCCAGAACCAGGGATACAGAAGGTGCACAATCAGTGCCAGAATCAACACAAGCGCGGTCAGTCCGAACACTTCGGCCGGCGGATACACCGGTCTGATCTTCATTTCCTGTCTGCAGATCCGGCACATCATCCGATAATGCAGAAAGGTGTAACACAGATATGAAATCAACGTGGTATAGGCAGCTGCCTTCCAGCCAAAGCGCGGTATGCAGAGTGCATTGAGCACGATATTCAAAATGGCCGCCAGACTGGTGGTCAGTGTAATGGTCCACTTCTTTTCATAGTAGAATTCAAATTCTGCAAAAAGGGTATACATGTACATGATAAACACGCTGGCCGTCACCGGCGCAATGATGTCCACCGCCTCTGCATAAGCAGACGGTGCAAACAGCCGCACCAGTTCGGGTGCCAGGCAGATCAGCAGCAGGTCTGCCGCAGCCACCACACCCATGCTCAGAATGCCGATGGAACGAAGCTCTCCGGCTTTCCCGTCCCGGATTTTCCGGTAAACCGTCGGTTCCAGGGTATGAATCAGCGCCGTATTCACAATCTGCATGCCCAGTGAAATCATATAGCCGAGACTATAAATGCCCGCCGCATCACTGCCGGCCATGCGTTCAATCATGATCCGGTCAGAGCTGGCAAGAATGGTCTGGGAAAGATAATGCGGAATGAGCGGGAACGCAAAACAGACGGCATATTTCCAGTACTTTCCATCAAAAAAAGACCGGCCTTTCCAAATCTGCCGGATAAACAGGCTTGAATATAGAACGACTTCGACGATGACCCAGGAGAGAATCCTCCCTGTCACCCGGTCCTCCATCCCCATAACCGCCAGAACACCGGCCCCCTGTTTAAAAAAGGCCGCCGCAATCGTCAGGATGATCAATGCCCGTACCCGCATCTGCGTCCGCTGATACGTCGACCAGTAACTGAATATGCCGCTGGTCCAGATCAGAATCAGCATGAGATACAGCTGCCCCGAGGGGAGCTGGGTCAGATTCGTGAACACGCCTTCAAACAGGCGCATCAGAATCATCCACCCTGCCACCAGGGCGAATGACAGCCCCTGCATAGAGGCAGTAAAGCGTTCCTTATCCGCTTCGAATTTGACAATTCCCTGGCTGTAACAGCCGTAGAAGATCCGCATGGAGACAAATACGCCAAAAATTTCAAACCAGGAATAAAAGATGTTGTATTTGCCGTATTCCTCCGTGGTCATCAGCCGGGTAAATATCGGCGTTGCCAGAACCGAGATCCCTCTTTGAATGAGTGAACAGAGAAAATAACCAATGACCACCCATACATTCAGCGGGATTTCATTCAGTTTTCGAAGCTGCTTCTTAATCCGCTCCATTCTTTTCCGTCTCAACAATCCATTCGTTAATTTGCCGTGTTTCTCTTTCCGGGACTACAGGACATTCTTTTTCACGCCGTTGATCAGCAGCATAAACAGCGGTTCCGGCAGAATCGAACCGACCAGTTCAAACAGGCTGACCTGCGGATTAAAGCGTCTCAGCCGCAGGACGGTTCCGGCTGCCCCGGGCAGCGGCGTGTGCGTAAACAGCGCCTTTCGGGCCTTGGCCCAGGCCAGTGCCTCAACGATTTCCCCGTGCAGCTCCGGCAGATCCGCAAAGCGCCGTTCAAGCCAGGTCAGGCGTTCCACCAGCTGGTCAATCCGAATGCGGGCATAGCTCTTTTTATCGTTCACGCCGGCCATGACAAGCGTCTGATTATCCAGATGAATCCGGTACCGGATCAGCGGTTCCGGCAGCGAAACCACCTTGCCCCGCGTCGCCGCAAACAGCGTCAGATAATGATCATGCACCATGGCCGGACAGAAGGGCGCCGCCGCCCTGGCGGTTTCGGCCCGAATCAGAACCGTGCAGCCGGCCGCAAAATTGGAAATCAGCATCCGGGGGGCGAGATCATTTCCCGAACGGAACGTGTGATGCCGGCGAACCTCGGTGATGCTGCCGGCCACCTGTTTTCCCTCGCCGTCGATAATGAGCATATCCGAACAGACCAGCTCGGCCTTTGTCTCCTCAATCGCTTTTTGCAAAACGGTCAGTTTATCCGGAAGCCAGATATCATCCTGATCACAGTAGGCAAAATAGGTTCCCTCCGCCTCCAGGGTCAGCCGCTCAAACGTGCCGTTGGAGCGCAGATTCCGCTCGTTTCTGTGGATCTCATAGGGAACGCGGTGAATACAGGACTCAACCAGTGCGCAGATGTCCTCATAGCGCACGTTCGGCGACGCATCGTCCCGGATGTAGAGTTTCAGATTGGGATAGGTCTGCTGGTCCAGTGACTCCAGCTGTTCCCTGAGCCAGTCCATTCTGGGCTCATAAATGGCCATCAGAATCGCAATTGTCGGTTTATCCGTCATATCCATCCTTCTGTCTGTCAAGAGCGCTCATGTACGCCTCCATGACCCCGGGCATCACCTGCGTCAGGCCGTACTTCCCGACCCGTTTTCCGGCCTCCTCGCCCATTTTCCGGCACCGTTCCGGATCCGCCATCATTCGCCCGAGGGCAGATGCGCACTCCTCCGGCGTATCATACAGATATCCGGTCACGCCTTCCTCGACCAGGTCCGTATGGCCCTTGACCCTCGTGGCAACCACCGGCTTTTTCATGTACATGGCCTCAAGAATATTAAAGGGCAGTCCCTCAATCCGGCTCGAGCTGGCGATCACCTGAGACCGGGCATACAGCGCGGCAATGTTCCTGGCATAGCCGGGGAACAATACCCTGCCGGCCACGCCCTTTTCCTCAGCAAATTCCCGGCACGCCTCTTTCATCTGTCCGTCCCCTGCCAGCACAAGGAATACCTGCTCCGGCAGCCGGGCAACGGCCTCCACCAGATCTTTCTGGTTTTTCCGTGCGGAAAACTCCCCCGCAAACGTCACCACAAAGGCCGCCGGCGGAATCTTCTGCATCCACGGTTCCCTCTCACGGCCGGCCGCATCAAGCCGCGTAAAGTCCACCCCCATCCCGGGGATAAACCCAATCCGCTTCCCGAGGTGCTCCCGCACCGCCAGGTCATAGTCCCACCGGTTCATCGTCAGCAGCAGATCCGTTACATGGGCCGTCAGCTTTTCTGCCCCCAGGAACAGCATCCGTTTCAGTGCCGGCGTCCGTTCATCAAAGAGGTACCCATGGACCACATTGACCATCCGGGGTCTTCTCCGCAGTCCCATGACCGCCAGCCGGGTAAAAAAGGCCCCCAGCGAGGTATGCACAATCACCAGATCAATCTTTTCCCGCCGGATCACCTGACGCAGCATCCCGGCAGCCGCCAGATTCCGGGGGGAAAACATGGATTTGGTAAACGGAACATCCAGTGCCTGATCACAGCACTGACTGTCCGCCGGAACCCCGGCACAGGCCAGGATCACGGTATATCCCTGTTTTCTGAATTCTGCCAGATACGGGAGGTGAAAATGACGGATGTGCTGCCAGTTCGAGGCGACCATCAACAGTTTCTTTTCCATCCTGCACCTCATCTGTCCTGTATTTGCGCATCCAGATCCAAGCCCATTTTACCTCACAACGCCTGTTTTGTCCACACAGACCCGTGAATGGTCAGCGGGTCAGATCCTTCACCCATTTATACTTTCTGAATCGCAGCATGACCCAGGGGATCTTCCCGACCTCATCCAGACACGTACAGGCATACACGGCCAGCACCGGCCAGTGGAAAACAAACGCCCCCAGAAGCGCCAGAGGAATGGCGATTCCCCACATGCAGACGGCCAGACTGTACATGTCAAAGAGCGTGTCTCCTCCGCCGTCCAGAACTCCGTTAATCGTGACCGTATTGACGCACCGGCCAATCATGTACACCGACATAATGACCATCATGCCGGTCAGATAGCTTCTGGCCGTGTCCGTCAGGATGACCGAACGCACCACGAGAGGCGTCAGTGCAAGAACCAGCGCGGTCGAAAAGAAGCCAATCACATAGGAAATGTTCTTCAGCTTGATTCCATATGCCTTGCCCTGCTCCAGCCGGCCGGCGCCCAGTTCATTGCCGACCATAATGCCGGCTGCGCTTCCGATGCCGTTGCACAGACAGCAGATAAGGTCACGGATCACGGCTGCCACCGAGTTTGCGGCCGCTGCATCTGCACCCATATGTCCCATAATGGCCGTATATGAGGTAAAGCCCACGCCCCAGAAAAGGGAGCCGCCCAGAAGCGGCAGACACTGTTTGGCAAAATCCCCGCCAAGTCCGTGTGGCTGACGGAAAAAGCGGCTCCACGCCGGGCGCAAAAACTCTTTCCGTGCGCAGCAGATAAGGCACAGGGCCAGCTCTGCAATGCGGGCAAGCGTAGTCGCCAGGGCCGCGCCTCTGGCCTGCATGCGCGGCAGCCCGAACAGTCCGAAAATAAACAGTGCATTGAGCAGAATATTGACAACGACCGCACTGCTTGAGATCAGGGTGCTGGGCAATACATGATCACTGACTTTCATCATCGTCAGATAGCACTGTGAAATGCCGGTGATCAGGTAGGAGAATCCGGCAATCCGCAGATAGGCGCTGCCGATCTCAATCAGCGGTTCATCATGGGTGAAAATGTGCATCAGGGTCCCGGGGAACAGTTCGCACGCGGCAAAAAACAGAATGGAAATCAGGCCGCTGAACCGCAGGATCAGGTTAAACAGATCCCGCATGGTCTCCGAATCATTCTTGCCCCAGTACTGTGCACCGAGAATTGCGCCGGCGCCGGTTACGGCCGCCAGAAACATGTTCTGGACAAACTGGATCTGTGATGCCAGTGAAACCGCCGTCATCTCCTCCTGGGCAATCCGTCCCAGCATGAGCGCATCTCCGGCAGCCACTGCCGCCAGCATCAGGCTCTGGAGGGCAATCGGCAGGGCCAGCTGAATCAGCCGATTGTAAAATACGCGATTGTCTATGGTCTGCATAACGATCTCCTGTTTAATGATTTTGCCCGATATGGTGCATCTCCGGTTCTCCTGAACCTCACTCCCGGCCTTTTGCCGGAGCAGGTCCGCAATCATCCAGATTGGGCTGACTGCCGCTATTGCGGCAGGGCCTTTACCTCTCCATCCTCATCCATCCGGTAAAGGATGCGCGTTCCCGCTGCCTGCCGGCTTATGCCGTCATCCGTGTAGTATTCATAGCAGGCCTCATTCCCGACCGGATACGTCAGGAAATGAACATGATCAAAGTCTACCTCCGCGACACAGTTGCCGCCAGATGAAACGGGAATCAGGTGATCCGGCCGGAGGAAAAAGATGACATCCGAGAGTTCACATTCCACATAGTGATCTCCCGGCCCGAGAACGGTTTCAATAGCCTTGCCATCTTTCAAAAAGCGGAAAAGTTTCATGGATTCCGGCAGGTACACCATCCTGCCTCGGGCATTCTGCTGCATGACCGGGGCAATCATCAGGCTGTCACCCAGCATCAGCTGATCCTCTGTTTCCTGTGCCCGCCGATCCTCCGGATAGTCAAACGCCAGCGGGCAGAACAGCATTTTATTGTCCAGCGCCGCTTTCATGTATTCACTGTAAAGATAGGGCAAAAGGACATACCGCATCCGAAGCACATGCCGGAATCCGTCCAGATCGCTGAAACGATACACTTCCTGTTCCCGTGTCCCCAGCGCGGAATGATTTCGCATCAGCGGGGTGAAGATCCCCAGCTCAAGCCATCTCATCAGCAGATCTTCGGTCACATCGCTGCCAAACCCGCCAAGATCCGCTCCGGTATAAAGAAACCCGCACATGTTCAGTGATGGCAGCATCCGGAAATTCAGGGCCAGATGCGACCACCAGGATTTGTTGTCCCCCATCCAGGTGCCGCCAAAGCGATGCATGCCGATGCAGCTGGATCTTGAAAACAGCAGAATGCGGCGGTCCTTTGCCAGGGTTTCAAACGCTTCTGCGGCGGCTCTTGTCATATTGTATCCATACAGGTTATGGACATCCGTATGCCGGATCCTCTTCCCGTTCACATGATGATAGATGGAATCGTAGATCTCATCTTTCTGAAACACTTCACGGATGATCCCGGTCAGCTCAAAGAAGGTATTCACATCCGGTGTCGCCCCCACTGTGTCCATCAGCCGGGTCCGGATTTCCTCAAGGGATGCTTCCGTATAGAAAATGGACGGCTCATTCATGTCGTTCCAGAATCCTTCGATTCCCATGTCCAGCAGAACTTTGTACAAGCGGCCAAACCATTTGCGCGCCTCAGGATTGAGCACGTCCGGGAACAGGGATATTCCCGGCCATACCGCCCCTTCAAACGGCTTCCCGTCTTTATCGGTACAGAAATACCCTTTCCGGATTCCCTCATCCGAAACCGGATATCCCTCTTCTTTTTTAATGGCTGCATCAATGATCGGCACCAGATGAACGCCCTGCCCGGCCATTTCCGAGGCAAGACCGGCGAGATCCGGAAAACGCTCCGGATTGACCGTGAAGTCCTTGTAACTGTCCATGTAATCGATGTCCAGATACACACTGTCAAGCGGCAGTCCGAGCTCCCGATGTTTCCTGACGACCTGCCGGACATCCGCCTCACAGACATAGCCCCAGCGGCTCTGTCCAAAGCCAAATGCCCACCGGGGCGGAATATAGCTTCTTCCGATCATCTCACGGAACTGTTGGACAATGGACAGCACGGAATCCCCGCTGATCCTGTAGACATCCAGATTGAAATCGTTTACCCGGATGGTAAGCCGGTTCATTTCCGTGTATCCGATATCGTATGTGACTTTGCCGCCGTAATCCAGAAACAGGCCAAAACGTTCCTCACCGTCCACAACCAGAAAATTGTGCGCCGCGTACAGCGAAACCGCATCCTCCAGATGATCCGGATTGTCACTGGCCCAGCTCTGGTAAATCCAGCCCCGCTTGTTTATCCCCCGCACGTTTTCACCAAGACCATATATCCGGTCTTCTTTTCCAAGGGGATACGTAAAGGAATGCTCTTTTTCATCCACGGTAAATCCCGGGAGCGGCTCATTTCCCGCTTCCGGTTTCACCGGAATGGTATCCGTTTCAATCATGTTGCCATAGACATAACGCTGTATCATTTTACTCCCTTTCCTCAAGCCGCGGCTGTCCGCATTCTGAAATACCTCTGTTTAAGGCAATGACAATCCCCGCAAAACAAAAACGGCTCCTCCGAGCCATCCTTTTCCCCCAGATGCTGGAGTACCGATCCGGCTCCGGGGAAGCGCAGGACAAATCCGCGGCAATTTCGTGCGGAATGTCCTTGCTGACAAAACTGACCAAGTCAATATCCGCCCGGCATAAATTGCAGGTTTGTCCGGATGAAGCCTATAAGAAACCCTGCCCCGCGACAAGCCCGGTCATTATACACGAACCCATAACCGCTTTCAACCACCTGCCAAAAATACAGGTTCCTGATTCATTCTGTCCTCCGAATGATTACGCCTCTCGTGCATTTCTGCGTCAATGCTGTGCGTTTTAATCGGTCATCATTGCCGCAGCTTCCTGAACAGCCTTTGCCTGCTTATTCCAGTTTTCCGGCTTTTCTGAGGAGTTTCTCCACCAGCTCCACAACCTCGAATACCAGCGCGTCACAATGCGGTTTGCGTTCCCCGCCCAGTTCCTTATTTCTGCGCAGGAGATCCGCACACTCCAGCATTCCCTCATGCCGCTCACGCAATTCCTGATAATACTCTGCCGGATTGTCAATTCCAAACAGGCCCAGTACCACCAGGCCGCCCGTAATCGCTCCACAGGCCGCCGCCCGCTTCAGTCCGCCGCCAAAATTCGCACAGACTCCCATTGCCTGCTTTTCGGTCAGCCCGGCATCCTCTGCAAACGGCAGCACAACCGACTGTCCGCAGTTATAATGCGGCTCAACAATCGCTCTCAGCTCTTTGGCTCTCTCCAGATATTTGCTCATTTTCATCCTTCTTTATGTTCAGTTCTCACTCTTTGGTGCATCCTTGTCCGCTCTTTTCCGCGTCCGGATCAAAGGAAAGCGTCATCTGCATCCCGTCTTTACAAACCACCGTTTCCGGAAAGATCTCCGCGGCAAAAGGCAGATAGGAATCCGGCTCCTCCAGCCGCTGGGAAAAATGGGTCAGCCAGAGCTTCCGGGCACCGGCCGCTTTGGCTGTCTCTGCCGCCATGGCAAAGGTCATATGGCCCCGCTCAGTGGCCAGCTGTGCATCTGCACTGTCGCCATACGTTCCCTCAAGAATCAGAAGATCTGATCCTTTCGCTGCCTCTGTCAGGGATTTACAGCAGGTCGTATCCCCGGAAAACACCACCCGAAGACCTTTTCGCTTTTCCCCCATGACCTGCGACGGAGAATACGTCTGTCCCTCACAGACAACCGTTTCCCCTTTCTGCAGCTGTCCCCAGAGCTTTCTTGGAATTCCCAGTGCATCGGCCTTATCCGGCTGAAATCTTCCCTTTCTTTCCAGTTCAAAACAGTATCCCTGACTGGGTACCCGGTGCTCCGTCGGGAAGGCCGTCAGTCTGGCACCTTCCAGCGATTCCGAAAGAAACCTGCCCGCCTCGGGCATCGGCATCAGGGAAAGATCAAACGACAAGCTGCCTGCCAGCTGCAGGATGGGACGCATTTGCGCCTCTAGGCCGGCGGGACCGGTCAGAATCAGCGGTTTGGTCCGGTTCATGCTGTGCATCGTCTGAAGGAGCCCGGGAATGCCAAAGATATGATCCCCATGATAATGCGTCAGCGCTAGGAGATCCATACGCATCAGGCTGACTCCGGCGGCTCTTGCTGCACTCTGCGTTCCTTCTCCGCAGTCAAAGAGAATCCCGTGCCCGCCGCATTCGAGAAAAACGGAGGCCAGTGCACGGCCGGGGATGGGCAGCAGTGCCGATGTGCCCAGCATCGTCAGCGTAATCATGGTTTTTCCGTTCCTCTCCGGACTTCCTCTTTCAATTCCGTGTATTTTCTGGAATTCCCTCTGGCCAGATGAACCGGATATTTCTTCTCATTCTTTTCCATTTTCCGGTTCACAATCTCATCCTCGTCCAGTCCGAGCGCATCCAGCAGATTGCGGGAATACACCAGTACATCCGCCAGTTCCTCTGCCACATGCGCCTGATCCCATTCCTGCTCATTCCACTGGAAACACTCGAGCAGTTCTGCCGCTTCAATCACGATCGACTTGGCAAGACTGGCCGGCGTATGAAACTGTTCCCAGTCCCGATCTGCCGTAAACCTGCGAATTCGATCAATGGTTTCCTTTTTCATCGCCTGATGGTCCTTTCCGTGTTTCCCCGTTCGACATCCGCCGGTCTTCTCCGGGGATTCAGTTATCAGAGACTTCTTTTAGTATACTGGTATTCAGGCGCTTTGCAAGCCTTTTTTTGCGCCTGTGAACGATTCAGTACAACATTTAGCCGTGACTCATCTGAGTCACGGCTAATCCTCATTGAAAGCAGAACATAAACCCGAGCTGCATGAACTCAGGCCCGGTCACCTCTGCATTTGCCCGGATCCGTTCAGACTGGTTCTTTGCTGTCAGTCCTCATTCTTAAGCAGGTATTTGTTGCTGACCACTTTCATCGAAAGCGACGCACTGATTAACGGGCTGTACACAGGTTCCGTCGGCCGGATCACAATTCCTTCCTTTTTCCCGCCATTGGGATAGCTGCCATCCGCCCGTTCCAGCAGCGCGTCCACCGTCGGATATTTTGCCGGCAGATCCATTCCGATTTCCTCGATCGGCACAGTCTCCATTCCAAGCAGGCTGCACAGTTCCTGCATCCTTCTGAGTCCGACACGTTTGCCATTTTCCCGTATCGTAAACACGTACCATTCCGGTTTTCTCAGCTTCAGCCGGTTCTGCTGAATTCCCGGTGCACAGAATTCCCCCTGGATGGTCAGTGTATTGAGCCCGGCACCGTGCGCAAATTGCTCCATCTTTTCCTGATATCCGCGCTCTTTCACCAGATTGTAGAACGAACTGGACCCGTCATCCCGATATTCATAATTGTGACCGGTGACATGGAATCCGTTCTCATCCAGCCCAATGGAATGGGAACTTCCATCCATCTTGGTGCTGATGTAGTACTCCAGCCCCGCAAATGCCCGGATCAGGTCCGGTTCTGCCTGCACACGGGTTTCATCCGTATGCGGAATATCATAGGGCAGTGTGCCGATGACCGTCCCGCCGGTTGTTGTTTTTTCCTCTATCTCCCATTTACGGATTCCCAGGAGTTCGGTCACATCCGTTCCCTCTGCTGCATCTGCCGGTATTTCCGGGAACTGCGAAAGCGGAAGCAGCAGTCCCTGGGAAATCTGTCCACGGAATTTCTGCGTCCGGATCCTGAATCCTTCACCCAGAAGATTGGTCTTCTTATAGCTGGTCGCCCGCATGAACTCAAATTCAGGCCGAATTGGAAGGAAGCTGTCGATTTCGAAATAGATACCGGAATCCCCTTCCCGGAACTGTCCCTTATTTACCACACACTGCCATCCGAGCACATGTGCCAGTTCAATTCTGTCCGCTCCCTCAATGGCTTCAATCCCGCGAACCCGCTGAATGCTTGCCAGTTTTCTGCTCATAGGAATTCCCCTTTCATGATCTTTCTCACCGCTTGTTCAAACACATTTCGCGCAGTCTTCGCCTGGATTTTTCCCTCTAAAACAGGAAAAATACCATCCGCAGTTCCCGATTGGCCAGCACCGCGATAAGCCGTCCCAGCATGCCATGGGCCTTTGCTTCTTCCTCCATCAGCATGACCGCAGCCCGGTATTTTGCCTCATGAAAATGTCCCATCAGTTCAAAGAACAGTTCCTCAAAGCATGTCACCCATTGATTGGAATGAAGGACTGTCACCAGACGTCTCTGCCAGTCCTCAATTGACTCATCCGGTTCTGTCAGGCACAGTTCATCCAGTCTTTCCTTCCTCGTCTGCAGCCACGTACGGATTTCATCTGATAATCCGACATCTCCCTCTGTCCTCCACCAGTACAGCCGATCCTCATCCTGGATGCCGAAAAAATCCGCTGTACTCCGTTCCGTTAACTCTCCGGTACTGTCTTCGCCGTCGTTTTCGGGAAGAACCTTTCGATAGGGAATCCTGTCTTTTCTCTCCCACCACAGGCTCCAGAAATCTTTGCCGTATATTTCAGAAATTATCCGGACTCTCCATTGAGGCGGAAGCATAATCATTCCAAGCGCCAGGCCCGTGTGTTCCCTCATGAAACGTAAATCTTCCTCTTTGCGTCCATCCAGCTGTCTCTGAGCAGCGAAAAGGAATTCCAGCTGTTCCTCCATCGGAAGCGTTGAGGTTTCTTTGAATGTCACAACCTCATCATACATTCTGATCATCGCCTGAAGAAACGTTATCTTGTCCTTTTCGCCCGGAAAGGCTTCCTTACGGGTTTGGGGATTGATAAATACGCTGAGTTCATTCAAGAATGCCACTGTCATTAACTCCATGGTGTCCGGTTCATCGCTCCGAAAGTCCTCAATAAAATCCGGGTCGACATACGGTTCATTGCCATAACGCATACTCTTCCGGGCCTCTATTTCCATCAGTTCCCAGATATGATTTCGCCACGTAAAATGCAGTTCCCGTTTCAGTACATACCGCAGCCATTTGATCGTCTCCGTGGGGATATTCAGCGAATCATTTCTGGAGGCATAGAGTGTATCTGAATACAGTTCTGCCAGAATATACAGAGCCTGAACGGCCTTGTTGAATCCTCTCCAGCCGATTTTCCCGCTGTAAACAGAGCAATTTTCCCGGCCAATTCCTGCATTCTCCCATCCCTCCTTTTCAAAATAGCTGTATGTAAAATCGAGATGTTTCAGCTCGCTGTCACTGAAATCCGGAAAATGCAGCAGGCTGATCTTCCTGTCAAAAACAGACAGCCTGTTTACGCTGAACAGCCCGCCCTGTTCAGCCACTTTCCGGGCATCAGCCAGAAAGGCGGCTTTCTTCTCCTCCGGAATTGTCAGCATCCCTACCTCATGGATAAATGTTCCCATGAACTGTTCCTTTCAGCTGTTCACTCTGCACGGTTATTTCCCCGATCAGGCATCCGTTGATTCGCGTCTGCAACATTCTCTGTCGGAAACGGTTGTGCTCTGTCCTTTGTCCTGCGGTTCCCCGCAGGTTTAAAAAAACTGCCTGCCATACAGCCATGTGGATTTCCCATGGTCAACTGCTTTAACACCGGACCAATCTCATGGATTTCAGCATGTTTCCATGCCTGCGTCACAATTATCCGCTGACAAATGACCATTCATCTTTCTGACCAATGACCATTCACCGTTGAAGGTTCTCCATTAACGCAAAACCATTGACTCCATTTGAAAGCCATTCCTCACAGACGGGATTCGAACCCGCACACTCATGATACAGTCATGCGTCCTATCCATTAGACAACTGTTAACGGCCTATTTGTTTCACTTCTCATGCGAAACACTTTTCCTTGAGCCCAAGCGGGCAACGGGCGAACCCGTTACAGAATTAACCCCTCTGCGGGGAAAGCAGGTTTTGGGCTTTCGTATGACAGACAGTAAAAATCAAAATTCAATCATTGTCGTGGCATTGCTCACCTTGATCTGGGTATCCAGTTCGGTCAGAAGTGTATCTGTCCGTTCTTTCAGTTCCTGCACTTTTTTCTGGATATCCAGAGGATCGACTACCTGCGTCGTATTTTCCCGGACATAAGCATCCACCACCTCAAGTGGTTTATCATCCCTTGCCTTGTTGTCCTTTCCCAGGATCGACAGACGCATCGTCTCCGCCTGAGACTCAAGACTGTGGTTCTTGGCTTCTGCCGCCTGCACCGCCAACTGATACTGGCGGTTCATCTGCGCCATGAGCCGATCCTCAAATGCACCGGCCTCCTCGTAGATTCCATTTCCTTTCAGCCGGTTTCTCAGCGCAATCGCCCCGGCCACCGTAAACTGACCATATTCAGTCTTTACCACAGCCGACGCATTGGATGCCACAATGGCTGCATCCAAGCGCTGATAGCGGTCGATCAGGTCCATGATGGACTGGTACATTGCCAGCGCCGTTTTTCCAAACTCATCTGCCCCAACACGGGCAGAAACCGTCTTCTCCTCATTTTTCTTTTTGGTATCCGCTGTCTGAATCTTCTGGATCTTGTCCCCGATCTTTTTAACCAGCAGATCCCGCTCATCCAGTGCCTGCGTTACCAGCATTCTCTCTGACATTGCTTGTTTCTCCTCCGTTTCTCTGTTCTCCCCCTTATCCGGGTAATCAGTCATCTGTTTCTGCTGCTTCTCAATCATATCATCTGGAACGGTTTCCGTCATTCAACCTGTCGTATACTTTACACATCCGTGCTGTCACGGCGGACCCGGCCTTTCCGTGCCGCAGCATCTCCGGTACTCACACGCAGACCAAGTCTGCATGAACCTCACCCGGTCTTTCGGCAGAGCTGCTTCTCTGGTACTCACGCGTTACGCTCCGCCGCTGAAACGGCAGGCCCAGTCTGCATGAACCTCACCCGGTCTTTAGGCAGAGCTGCTTCTCTGGTACTCACGCGTTACACTCCGCCGCTGAAGCGGCGAGCCCAGTGCACTCCCACTTCGTACCAGTTTTTTGAATCGCCCAGTGCACGCCACAGATTTGAACTGTCACTGAGCAGAATATGATCATCTGTAATCTCCGCATTTCCCAGGATGCAGTGAATGGATTCAAGCAGCACAATCAGTTCCTGTGCATTGCTCGATTTGAATGCCCGGGACAAAGCATGTTCCTCGTCAAGGTCCCCGTTCCAGGCCCGGACATATTCCCTGAGCATGTCCGGCAGACTGATCCGGCTTCTGTCTCCCACCGACTTTAAATACTCACTGATCATCGTCGCCTGAACCCCGCTGTGGCTGTTCCATGTAAAGAATTCCCTGCTGATGCCCATTTTCCCCCGGTATGGAATGAGCATCAGTGCAGGAATAAACTGATCCTCCATGGCTTTCACATAGTGTTCCAGAAGGAAAAAGTCCTCCCGCGTCACCCAGAGACAGATCTGATCCTTCCTTCTCTGTCTTGCCACCTTTGCATGAAAACGTTCTTTCCCTTTCTGAACAAGGAACCTCACAACCTGACAGAAGAGATCCCCGGTCTGACATTCATCCTTTGCCGTCAGGTAGACCTTGATGAGTGTCATATCATTATGCCTGTACTGGTCTCCTCTCTCACAGTCAAACCGTTCCCAGTAAGTATCCACATCGAGATTCAGCTTCCACTCCGGATCTTCCCGCAGTTCCTCAATCATCCCCTCGAGCTGCGTACGCGGGCAATGTTCTTCCTTCTTTTCCAGTCCCTGCATCGCCTCATACACTTCTTCCTGCGTCACATTCTCTCCGAACTCATCATACAGGGAAACAAGAAAGCTGTTCAGCTCTGCCAGTTTTTGGGAATTTGCTGCCGGCATATCCAGATTCCTGACGCCGGCAAACACTGAGGGAATAAGGCAGTCCTTTGGCAGCGGAGCCGCATATTCCTTTCTGCTTTCCTCCTCACTTCTTTTTCTCGCTTCCTCTGCCTGTCTGCATTCTTCCTGAATCCATCTTCTTTTCCGCTGAATGTTTCTTTGTACGGACTCATCCAGATGAATCACTGCCTGGTTATTTTCCGGCACCTCATTGCCCGACATCATTTCCTCAAAGCAGCCCTGCAGATTGATGCTTTTCCCAAGGTAACGGGAATCCCAATACCAGTCGTTTCTTTTTAAGCAGGGTTCAAGCTCAATCCCATTGTGCCGGCTAATTTCTGCCAGTGGTTTAAACTTGTTAACCGGTTCGTCTCCAATGTATTTGAGATGGTAGTTCACCTCCACATTGGCCGGCGCATATGAGGTAGTGACAATCCCGATATCCTCCTCATAATGATCAATCTCCAGAAAGCGGTCCAGAAATGCCCGCATTTCATTCAGATACCCATATTGCTGGGCATACAGAAGCGTTCTTCCCAACTCATCAATCAGAATCAGCGGACGAGGCTCCCGTCCTCTTCGCCACTTTATCGCCCAGACCATCTCCTGAAGGCTCCTTGTCAGGGCATCCTCACCTGCTGTTCCTTCAATGAAATCCAGATATTTCCCGCAGAAATAATTGTCCCGCAGATAACCTCCGCAACGGTCAAGCTTGCGCAGATAGAGATCCGATATCCTGGCTCTGAAATACGCTCGTGCTCCTTCCATGGTGGTAGCTGCAAAATCCGAAAAATCCAGATCAATGACAGGATGCTGCCCTTTTTCCCAGTGACGCCACCCTTCTTTCCATACATCGCTGTTTGTGAACAGATCACCGGTTTTCAGACCTTCGTCATAATAGCAGCGAAGCGCTGAAAGCAGCGTGCTTTTCCCTGTTCCTTCCGGACCGCAGATGTTTACATAGCAGAAATACAGACTGCCAAAAAGCGATGAAACATCCACAAAACCTTCTTTTTCGGATTCCAGATGATAACGTTCTGCTTTGATTTCTCTTCTTCTCATGCTGTCATCTTCCTTCCAGGCTTTTATGCTGGTCTTTAGCCGGAGCGTCTTTGTTCTGGACCAGCTTTTGCAAACTGTCGCTTTCGCGACAGGGCCATTTCTTTCTCACGAATCAGTTGCTCTTGTGCGAAAATATACCCCATTCCACCCTCGGCGTCTATTCCATGGATGACGCATCTGCGTCATTCATGTATCATTTCACCAACAAAATTTTCCTTTCCGGGCTGAAGCACCGATTTTCACTGTCGTTTTGGATGCATCCGCTGCGGACATTCCCGCATAAATAAAAAACCTGGCAGACATTGTCTGTCAGGTTTCCCGATCTGTTTTCAGCTGTTTTCCCGAATTCTTTCTGTCGTTCCTGTCATTCCGTTTTTGGCAGCGGCCGCCTTTTCTTTGCGGCAGTAGCGGACAAACTCCTCCTCCGGCAGCGGCTTAGAGAAATAGTACCCCTGCAGAAAATCGCACCCGATACTGCTCATCACCTCTGCCATATCCAGCGTCTCAATTCCCTCGGCGGTAATGGAGAAGTTCATCTGGTGGAACGCTTCCACCAGATAAGGAATCAGGAAATCACGTTCGTGATAATAATCCCATACCACACTCATGTCCAGCTTGATATTAATAAACGGATACTCTTTCACTCGGGTCAGATTGGAATACCCGCTTCCATAATCATCCAAGGCAAACTTGAAACCGGCATCCTTGAGTTTCATGATCTGCTTGATGCTGCTGGAAAAATCTACCATGGACTGTTCCGTGATTTCCAGATGAATGTATCTGGAGTCTACATGATTTTCAGCCAGGATGTCCTCAAAGCGGCGGGACAGATCGGAACGCATGCACTGAATCGGGGACAGATTGACATTGAGCCAGCTGATCCCCAGTTCCTCCATGTCATGTTCCTTCACGAACAGGCAGGCCTTCCTGAATACCTGTTCCCCGAGGACATTGATATATCCGTTCTGCTCCGCAACGGGAATAAAGGCTCCCGGCGGAATAATTCTCCCCTGTTCATCCCGAAGCCGGCACAGCGCCTCCGCTGCGACGGTCCGTTTCTCCCTGCTGTCATAAAGCGGCTGCAGGAAGATTTCCAGCCGGTCTGTTTCAAGTGCCCGCTCAAGGTTGATCTTGATTTCCATTTCACGGTCAACCTCGCGAATCGACGGAAGCTCATCATCCGGCTCCTGAATAACAACGCTCTTGCCCGCGGCATCCAGCGCAACGGTCAGTGCATTGACGATCTTTTCCTGTCCCGCACTGCAGTCCTCCGGTGTCGTCTGAACAAATGCCGGCGTCAGATAAAGATCCGCCCCATCCGCTTTCCACGGTCCCGTGAAGCGGCCGATTAATTCCCGGCGCATAACCAGACAGTTCATATTGGCGTTTCCGAGAATGACAAAACGGCCGCCCCGGATATAAAACACCAGACAGTCCTTATACGTCGTGGCAATATGGTGGCAGATCATTCCGATTCCCTGGTCCATCTGAGGACCGCCGTAAATAGCCCGCTCGTCATTATAGTTGCACAGAACGACGCCCAGAATCCGGAATTTGCGTTTTCCGCAATATTCATTCAGAATATCCCGAAGCGCTTTCACGTTAAAGGCATTTCTTCTGTCGGACAGATACAGATCCGGGTTTTCAAAAGAAAGATAGATCACCACAATGGCCAGCAGACTGAAGGTGTTCATGATGAGATAATGCGGCAGCAGAATTCTTGCCACGTTGCCGATGAGCAGAATCATCTGATAACCCAGCAGCCCCGCCAGTTCCCGTTTCTGCAGCTGCTTTCGCCTGTGCAGAATCAGTCCAATCGAAGCGAAAATATAGAAGAAAAAGCAGAAATAGAGAAGATTGTACAGCTTTCCCGAATGATAGCCTGTGTCATCAATCCAGAAAACGGCACGGTTAAATACACTTGACAAGGTGATCACGATACAGACGGTCACCACTGACCGCAGAACGGTTGACAATGGCTTTGACAGCCGGTTAAAGATTCCCATCTCATCCAGTGCAAACAGATGGAAATAATAAATCCGGAGGAGAAACATGACAAAGAATGCCATATTCGCCGCCGTCAGGAGCGGAATGGAGAACATCTGGTAGTGTTCATCCATCATGCTGGAACTGAAGTCCGCCAGCACCGTCAGAATATCCGTCACCAGAACGCCCAGAAAAGTCCGGTTCATCCGGATTGGAAGCCGGGGCCTGGCGAAATAGTAGATCAGCAGAATCGTCAGCACCATGGTACTCGGCAGAACAAAAGTATAATTCCACATATTATCTACCTCTCTTTTCGCTGTCGCACGCTCCGGAACCGTTCTGGAACAGGTCCATTTTTATCCGGATGTTTCCCTGCAGTGTCCGAGATCAGCCAAACACCGGGAGAGCCGAAGGTTCTCTCCGCACGCCTTCCCGGGTCAATGTCCCGTATCATATCACATTCATTCCGTGTCTGCCACTGACAAATTGTCATAAAATGTCAACATTGATCCGGATGCAATTCACTCGTAGTTCATCTGAAGATACGGTGAGGGATGAAAGCCCCAGCGGCGATAAAGCGCCACCGCCCGCTCATTGTCCGGCTCCGCCTCAAGCCGGAAACGGACCGCATCCGGATACTGCTGACGCACCCAGTCAAAAAAAGCAGTTCCCAGTCCATGGCTTTGCCATTCCGGCTCAATGCACAGTTCCTCAAGCCATACGCATTGGCCGCCAAACTCTGTATTGTAACAGGAGGTCATCAGGGCATAACCGACAATCCTTCCATCCTCCTCAAAAACAACTCCCTGCAGCTGCGGATTCGGTCCGATGGCCGCATCCAGATTCTTCTCCACAATTTCATCCGAGCAGTGAATGGCCACCGCCGGTGAGGCATAGAAGTCTCTGAGCATTTTCCGGAGAACTGCCCGGTCTTTTTCCTGTACACGCCTGATCATTTTTCTTTACTCCAATCGTTTCATCACGCCGTGATGACTGTTTTTTTGAATGATTGCTTTCTGTTTCTCTTTCCCCTATAATGAGCTGCATCACATCTTGAACGGGGACCATTATGCAAATCTATTTCGCACCGCTTCAGGGCATTACGGATGCCCCTTTCCGGCAGATCCATGCCGCTCACTTTTCAGGAATCTGCAAGTACTTTACCCCATTTATCAGCCCGACCCAGAATTACAATCTGACCAATCATGAAATCGCCGAGGTGGATCCATGGAAAAACCGCGGCTTTCATCTGGTTCCGCAGATCATCGCCTCCCGTCCGGAGCTCTTTCTGTGGGCCGCCAGTCAGCTGGCCGACATGGGCTATACCGAAGTCAACCTGAACATGGGCTGTCCCTCCGGAACCGTCACCGCAAAAGGAAAAGGCGCCGGTCTTCTTACCTCTCTGACCGGCCTTGAACGCTTTCTGGATGAGGTCTATGCCCGCACACCCATCCGGGTGTCCATCAAGACGCGGCTGGGCTGGCAGAATCCGGATGAGTTTCCGGACCTCCTCACACGGCTCAACACCTATCCGGTTTCCGAACTGATCATCCACGCCCGGACGCGGGTCCAGTTTTACAAAGGCCAGACGGCGCCGGAGGCAGTTCTGTCCCTCCTTCCATCCTGCAAAATGCCGGTGGTCTATAACGGCGATCTGTTTACGCCGGGACAGTGCCAGGCCTTTGCAAAAGCCCATCCCGAGATCCAGACGGTCATGATCGGGCGCGGCCTGGCGGCAAATCCCGCCCTGGCCCGAACCGTCCTTGAAAATGTCCCGCTGCAGCCTGGGGAGATGCGCACCTATCATGATGCGCTGTACGGTGCCTACCGGCAGCTCTTTCCCCCGAATGCGGTTCTTGGCCGCATGCGCGAGCTGGGCAAACACCTGGCCTGCTGCTTTGAGGATGCCACAAAGCTCCTTAAAAAGATCCGCAAGGCCACTTCATTGTCTGCCTATGAGAATTATACGGCAGAGCTCTTTGAACATCCCCTTCGCCCGGATCCGGGATTCATTCCCGAACCATAGGGCGTCCGCGTCTGTTTATCAGGTGCTCATCCCGCCCTGACGGATCAGCTTTTCCGTCAGATCCGTCATTTCACTCACGCTGTCCGTGCAGCCATGACTGACCCATTCCCGGATCAGGCCGATACAGCCGGAGGTTACAAAGGCATAGCGATAATCAAATTCCTTCTCCGTACCGGCAAATTCACTTTTATCCGCGATCCAGTCCGCATGGCATTTTTCCCTGACCACGGCAATCAGCTTTTCCCGGAACGAACCGTCGCCGTTCTCCCCGAGCAGAATGCGAACCACCTTGGAATTGTTCTGAATGAAGGTAAACATGTCCAGCAGGAAGCTCCTGGTCTGGCGAAAGACCGTTTCATCCCCGTGGGCGTTCATCAGCTCCACAAAGCGTTCAAAATAGCCGTCTTCCAGTTTCTGAACGAAATCATAGATATCACTGTAATACGCATAAAAGGTTCCCCGGTTAATATCCGCCAGCGTGGTCAGATCCCGCACCGTGATATCCTTTAACGGTTTCTGTTCGAGGAGTTCCATCAGGCTCTGCTCGAGAATCCGTTTTGTCCGCCGTATCCGCTTATCTTCCTGGTTTGAAGCTGCCATATCTGTCACTCACCCTTTCACAATTGTTTCCCAGAACTGATATTTCTGAAATATTCAAAATCAGTTTCCAAATCACATATGCTATTATACATATAAATGTTCAATAAATCAACATGTGTTCGAATTGCTGATTTGCAGCAATTGCATTTGCAATGCCATCCAAGCGCAGCACGGAACGGTCCAGCGGTGCAAAAATCCTTTTGTTGGCAACTTCGGTCGTCTCCGCCACCCTTAGAACCGGACGATCTCAATCCAGGCATCCCACTCAAATTTCCCTTCACTTACCGGCCGTGTATTGGAAATTCCCCACATGATCCTGAGATACACATCCCCCTGCACCTCTCACTTGATACCGTACATAATTTTCGAATCGTTTGATTGTGCACCCATTTTTTATGATTTTTCGGAATTGTCTGATAATATACCAAAATGCATCCAAGGGTGTTTGAGGGTGCATTATCAGACGATTATGCCATTTTTGCACCCACCCACTTTGAGCGGGCTTATGAAGCAGTCCTGCACAGGTTTTATGTCGACGTCATCCATTTTTATTTGCAATCCTAACCACGCTTTTCCCTTCAAACACAATTCTAGAAAAAAAAATGAGCGCCTCCTCTGTTTAAGAAGAGACGCCCCTATGCTTTACAACAATTGATATGTTTCTAATTATTGATGAACGGAAGAAAAAATTTACGTGGATGAAAAACTGGTATGGGAGCCATGTATCATTGCGTTTTCAATCTGGAACTTTTTCACCTGAAATCGATGTTGACATTGCTTTATGGTCTACTATTATAAATATAAAGGAGGAAGCGAGGTGAACATACCAGTTTCCTTTTGGATTCATTTACCAACATTCTCTACAATATCAACTGACAATATTATCTCCATTATCCTTATTCCAGTTCTTTCCGCACTGTCGCTACTGATTTCGAAGTTGGTGAAGATAACTTATGTAGAGGATGAAGAGAAAGTAGAGAAAACTGAAAAGAAAGAGAAGAAAATGACGGAAGAGAAAAACCACAAGATGGAAGAAAACAGTACGATTCTTGACAGTTACGCTAGCTATCTTGCCCTCCATTCCATCACCTACAGCAGTAAAAACAGTTTTGCCGTCCATTTCCCTGAAACCATGGTGTGGCTTGCTGCTTCTCCGTCCGGGATGATCACATTGTCCACGTATGTCGGACTGGTGAACTTCATACGGCCGGCGAAGAGGTTGGTTCGAGAGTTGGAGAAGAGGTGGTCGCGGTATAAGATCTGGCCGGAGAAGTTTACGGCTGGTTATTTTGAAATTGAGGTGGAGTACGTTTTCCCCTATACCACAACCGTTGCCCTTCATGAGGAAGTTATGGCCATGGCACAGATGGCAGCGGACGGCTATAAGATTGGGAAAAAAATCGTCGGTGAGGAGTTCTGTAGATGAGCTTTGGGGCTCATCCTATTTTTTTTATTTCCCAGCCTTTCCAGTGAGACTCAGAGAACCTCAGTGAGCCTCAG
Organism: Christensenella sp. UBA4263; assembly: GCA_002395225.1. Classification (GTDB taxonomy): domain Bacteria; phylum Bacillota; class Clostridia; order Christensenellales; family Aristaeellaceae; genus Ventricola. The sequence continues at coordinate 44,660 of DGWH01000005.1, read as the reverse complement.
AGAACCTCAGTGAGCCTCAGAGAGCCACTGCAGTTGTTTTATCCCCGCGCCGATTCGCTCCGTTCGATTTCGTTTTTTAACGCATCCCAGATGTATGCTTTAAGTTCCTCGCTCATCTTATTCGGGTCGTAATCCTCGATCCTTTGCTGTACGGCCTGGACCAGTTTATTTTCCGTATCTGCCACTAAGACACGCGTGACTGCTTCTTCCGCAATTGCTTTAAGCAATCTATCCTTATCTTTCTCCAGCAGACTGTTCACGGCGATTCCAACCAGGCTTTCAACGCTAAGAGCCTCGATCCCATAATCCATCGGCAGTTTGTTCATTCGTATCTTCCCCATTTCTGAGTTTTCGCCAATAGTATACCATTTTTCCGGAGCGCATGGGAGTTCTTATTTTGTCACTATCTGTTTTTACCGCTCAGATTTACCGTACAGATTTACCGCTCATCTCATTCCCGTCCGGTTGCTCTTCCATGTGGGTTATATTAAGGGCGGAGTCTGGAGACGGATGAACTGAAGAAGAGGTGGAGAATCACACTACTCAAAAAGGGACAGCCGAAGCTGTCACCTTGTATAAAACTGTCTCCTTGTATGGAGTCCACCCGTCACGACCTTTTCCATTTCAACAGTCGTCACGGCTAAAAGTTTTTTCACGTTTCATTCAAATATGCTTCGTTACCGCCGGAATAATCCAAATCAACCTTCTTCAAATACGCAGAAATGTCATTTTTCAGTTTTTCATCATTCATCTCAGCACCCGTCAGAATCTCCACAGGATTCAGGCCCATCACCTTATAAATCATCCTCTCCGATGAAAAATCGGGAAAAAGAGTCCCTTCTTCCCATACGCTAACTTCCTTCGGGGATACGTGCAGCAGTTCTGCCAACTGTGGTAGCGTCAGATTCATCTCTTTTCGACGTTTAGCAATCAAACGCCCGGTCCTTTTCAAATTCACCATCTTTGTGTCCTCCAATTCTTTATTATTTTGGGTAGGCCTATATTCGGAGCAGACGTATATATCGCTCTAAGTTTCCTACATGTCAACAACTGTTTTCACAGTTTTTTTGAAACACAATCACGCCGAGCTGCCCACACGGGGATCTTTTGCTTTTTTAGCGAGGATTGTCGTGGATGGTGTGAGAGCAACTGGCCTGGAAGGACAAAATAAAAAAAACAAGAGGAGGTTTCCCTCCTCACGGCGTGTGCGTAATCAATCAGCTTCAGAAGTTTCGTATCCAGGCACGCTTTGTAAGCATTTTCCTCCATGCATGCGGCTGGTCCAGTCCGGATATAGTACGAATTTTGCGTACTTCATATACGGTCCGAATACTTTTTCCGGCATGGAACCGTACACCAGCACAATCTTTGGCTCCAGGGTCTCCATCATAGCGTCAAGGCCCGCAGCAAAGTGATATTTGTTTTCCCGCCCGTTAAAGCAGCCATAGGTACCGACTGCCAGGATACTGTGCCTTTCCGCGCCAAGAAAAGCAATACGTTCAGGGAAATATTTTGTTGTGTATGTATACTCGTTGCCCCATCGGATCTGTGGGATTACATACTGTCCCCGTCTCTGATAATAGCTACCAATAGCCCTGTTACGGTATACATTTGTTAACTGAACGGATAATGGAGCGTCCCTGTATAGAGAACAGTCCGGACTGATCAGCACAGCAAAACGTGCAAAATCATCGATGTACTTTTCCGGGTTTCGCAGAACATCTGCGAAGTTAACATCCATTTCGTGGAAACCCACGGCTTCTTCAAAACTCGGAGCACGCCGTCTCATTGAAAATGGCGTAATGCCTGGCGGAACAATAATTTTTGATGTCGCTTTGATGATCGGGATGCCAAGCGGCAGTGCAAATTCCGCACCGGCTACAAGTTCGGGATTACATCCATCGTCGATAATGGCTTTGATTTTTTTATTCATAATAGACTCCTCTCTAGGTGAGTCATCTCAATAAAAACCGCATAAACATATGCAGAATAGCTCTTTTGTCCTTGCGAGCAGGTTCTGCAATATAGCACGTCTATGCGGCTTGTTTGCAAGAAACAGATATTCATTTTTGTTAATGATTCATGGAGAACCGGGTCTCGCCAACGATGATCCGGATGTCCTGCCCCTTACGGGCCTCGCACTTTTTTAATACAATCAAAGGGGCTGAAAGCATCTGCTCAGTCTTGATGACAAAACATTTCTTCCTGATCGGACACTTTGCTGTGCAGTAGTATATGTATCCTTGCGTCTGCATTGAAATCTCCTCCGTTAGAATTTCGCTGATTTCTAACATCATGTTCAAATTATTGGAAATGCCGGAGCATTCCCTAAGTTTCTGTTGTTTGGCTATCGTCCTCAAAAATCGTATTTAAAGTCCGGAACTATGAAGAATGATATATTATTTTGCTTCAGGCTCTTGGCAATAGCCTGCATCTTTTGAACTCTGGTTTGAGAAGAAGCAGCCTCATTATGAGCTTTATAAAGCATTATCGGCTTTGCAACATTCAGCATTTTCTTTGCCTGCAGCAAGTTGACGCCGGCAATACTCGCAATCAGACGAAGTACTTCTGGCGATTGAGAGTTGCCAGGGTGTAGCCAAATTTCATATGCGGTTTCATCGTCCACGGACGGATCATAGGTAGTGCAAGCCCATCCCCACCCACATTTTGGACATTCGACCCAGATTGAGTTTCCAGAACTGCGGTCGTTCATTTCAGAACCGCATTTTTCACATATTATTTTTTGAGTCATTTTTTCTTTCCTCCCGGATAAAAAGCCTTAAAGCCGCCTCTTTTTGTTGGATGAGGCTGTTTTGGATTCTCCGGATTTCTTGGAGCAACGATATGCCGTCCATTAGAATAAGCCCAAACAATGTCCGTAGGTGCATATACAGTGGTGTTCAGTTTATTGGCCAGATTTTGAGCAAAACCATCTGCTTTGGCACCCGTCAGACAGGAAAGTAAACGTATCGGCTGCTTTCTCCTGTATTTATTACCATGTAAAAGTAAGCGAGATATAGTTCGGGCGTCCAGTTGTCTTTGAACACCATTGATTTCAACCTGTATGCTTATGGGAGATCCATGACCGACCAGATCAAATTGCCCTTTCGGATCAATATCTGTACGTCGGGCAATATTATCAAAATAGCGATAGTCTTTGCTCCGAAGTACCAGTTCACCCGCGACAGGCGCTAAACTGGATGCACTTGCTCCTGAATATAGCCCGCTCTTTCCGCTGCCCATCAGTAATCACCTCCCCACAGGGTGATCATGTGCTGAAGACCGTATCTGGAAATATGGTCTGCTATCATTGCAAAACCTCCTTTGAAATGTTCTGGCTTTCGCCGTAGTGGAAGTTCTGCAATTTAGCATGTCAGAGCAGCTTATTTGCAAGCAACCGGGTTATCGTTAAAGGTAAGGATTGAAGTCCCAATCCACAATATTCATCTCCTGAAGCCGAAAAAGCATCGGAGAGTAATTGACACCGAAAAGGCGGCCCATTTCTTTGATTGCTGGTTTTATGTCATATCCAAAGGGAAGCCTCCTGTCTCTGTAATTTATGTATTCGCGTGCGGCGGCAAGCGTCGCCTCACGAGGCATCAGAAAAGCTGCGGCAGAATAATTTGCTTGGCGTTCAATCTTGTAGATTGCAGACGATTTGTCCTCCTGAAACCTACCGTATGACGTAAAGGATCGGGACATATGTCCGGAATCTTTAAAGCTGGCCTGATGATTCGCGAAGTGAAAGCATTCATGAATGACAGTGAAGTTTTCTATAAAGTGATCCTGCTCTGTACACCCTTCGTTTAGATCCCGATCTATGATGATGGTGCCCCCATAGAAAATCTTTTGTTCGGGCATCATACCTGGTTTGTATGGATTGCCCGGCCAGACATAAAGCATGCCCGGTCGAAAGAGTGTTGCGCCAAGATAGGTGCGGTCTGGCGAGAGATATTCAAATGCCAAACGTGCGCCGAGCAGATCTACGATGTCATAAACATCGGCCTGTCCAGGTATCGTCAGCCTCTTCTCGTCATACTTCCTGTTAAGTTCATCTGCCATAGCTTCCAACTGCGCGTATGAATAGTTGTGGTACATCAAGCCGCTGTGTCCTCCCCAAGATCATTCATTTTCTTCCAGCATACGGATGATCTTTTCCCATTCCTTCTCACCAAGCCCTTTGTCACGGGCAAGGCGTAATGCCACACGGGATTTGTTCTGCTCCATGATATAATCGGCAATGTCCGGCGATACAGAGTTTTTCTTGTTCCCCGCCGCAAGGTCAAACAGATGATCTGTTTCTTCCTTCGTCATCTTCAGTGCCTCAGCAATCTTGTAGATCTTGTCCTTTTCCGGCGGATACCGATGGTCGTTTTCGATGTCACTCATATATGCGGGTGCGATATCCAGTATCTCAGCCAGCTTACGAAGATTGATACCGGCAGCCAGTCTCTTCTCCCGGACATAACCCCCGAATGTCCTTGCCTCCTCCATGTTCTTACCCCTTTTCTCCTGTTGTCAGTCATTCACATGTTCGCGATTTTCTAACACCACATAATATAGCACCCTTGTATGTCGCTGTCAAGAGGTTATTCACAAAAATTGTTTGCAAAAACTGGTACAAAAACTTGTACTGGTATTCGCCGTCCCTACGGTGAACAGCCATAAGGCGTTTCTGTTCGATTATCACGGCTAATTTCGTGTTGCGGCAGAGAGGCCATTTTTAAATATGGTTGATGAGCGGCCCGGAAGTCAAGTTGAAAAGTTGCCCGGAAGTCATCCAGAAAAGATGGCGAGAAATACTGACCGGGGAGGCATAAAAAACAAGAGGAGGTTTTCCCTCCTCCGTGGCTTTGCTCAATTCTCTGCGATCTTTGCTCTCAGTGTGGCCGGATGTTTGTCCAGCGCCTTGCCGAGGTCGTAGCAGAAATTGTGGCTTTTGGTTGTCCACTCAGTGCTCTTGATCGCTTTCCAGAGGAGGTTGCCCTCTTCCCGCGTCAGTTCCCTGACCATCTTCGCTTTATGTTCGAAGCAGTTTCTATGGCATTCCCGAACGCTGCTGACCAGTGCGTATGTTGCCGCCGTACCTTCCGTTGCCGGTTTTTTGATGAATGAGAGGGTTGTAAACGCACCGTTGTAGATCACCGTTCCAAAGTGTCCGCAATCCTCGCAGCCGGGAAAATCGGCTTTGATCATCCATGCTCTCAGGTCTTCGTTGTTCCATGCCATTTTCTTGCCCTCCAAGCTCTTTGTGATTATTGTTTCGGCATGTGTATATATCACTCTAAGCAGCCCAGAAGTCAACTGGTATGTGGGAAAAAGATGAGGAGCATTGCTGCTCCTCGTCTGCCCGTCAGAATCATTCTTTAGGAGGCATCCCACAGATTCAGAGCAATCAGACGGTTGAAATAGTGATAATCTTCGTAACCCTCACAGATCACACAGATTCTGTGCTTTCGCCGGACAGGAGGCAGCGCGGTCATGACTGACTCACCTCCAGAAGCGTATCAAACAGATCCGGCTCCGGCAACGCGCCGAAAACACCAGCCCGATACTTGGCTACCAGGTCAGACGTGCCTCTGGTCTTGCTTTCACTGGCGGTAAATTCTGAAAGCGAATACAGGTACGCTCTCTCCTTGTCTTTATGGGTAAACCATATCTGCTCCTTCCGGAAGAGTGAATTGCAGTCCAGCAATGAAAAATCGTGCGCCGTTACGATCAGCTGCGCGTTCTCATTCAGTTCATTGTTGAACAGGCTGATGATCGCCCGGGTCAGCCGGAAGTGCAGGCTGTTATCCAGTTCGTCTACAACGAGGATACGGCCCTCCTTCAGCGCGCTGATGACATAGCTCGCCAGCGCCGCCATCTTCTTTGTGCCAGTTGAGTCAAAGAGGATGCTCGGCACAGGCACGCCCTGATACACAGACACCAGGTGAAGCATTTCTGCAAGCGGTGCAGCCTGCTGAAGGGCGTTTTCCTGAGGAGCGGATTTCTCGGTGTTGACTCCCTGGAACATAATCCGGACTTCATCATCACCTGCATACCTGAAATCATCCAGCGACAGATCCGCGTTCAGCACAAACTTTGCGATGCGCTGACTGTCCTCATCAGACAGCTTCAGCATGTCGATGGTCTTCCGGATCGGTATGTTATTCATATCGACAATGTCGATCTTCGACGCAAAGGCAATAACCGCTTCCCTGATCTCGTGCAGGGCAGGAAAGCTCTCCGTGTCAAGGAGATAGATCAGGAGATTGTTTCGCGCCGCAACCTTCATTACGGATACGAGACTTTCATCCTCTGCCATGAACTCTTTCCCCTGAATATCCCGCAGGAGCAAAACATGTGTGCGGACGTTCTTGTACTTGTCCCGATGGACTTCCGCAAAACGCTCATACACATACTCGCCATGCTCAGCGTCATACCGGATGTCAAGGACATATTCCTTTCCGCTCTCAAGGAAAGAAATGCTCGCTTCCACAATCGCGCTCCCTGAAAAGATGTTGGGAATGATGCTGGGAGACTGGTTCAGCATGATCGCCTTCATCATGGCGATGGCGCGAACGAAATTCGTCTTTCCCGTATTGTTGGGTCCAAGCAGAACCGCTGTCTTCAGAGCATTTACCCCGGCCTCAGACGCAACGTTGGATGGAAAACGGCTGTAGTGCATGTTTGCCAACATGGAGAATTCGACTTCCTGATTGTATATCGTATAGTTGTTGAGCTTCAGATACAGCAGCATGGCAACAACCTCCTCCCTCAGGAGAGATTATACCGCAGGACAATCTTTCATGCAAGAAATCAGCATGAAATTTTTTGTCACTCGCGGACTATACACAGCTCAACAGTGACTGCTCCATTTTTTTGCTTGCCGGTTTCGGCATATGCTCACAGCGGCACTTAAACACCGCGTGCACCTTCCGCAAGGTGCTTTTCCAGAATACATCCTCGCTCATATGCAGCACCACGGTCCCCACATAATACAGCAGCACCCAGTCCACAGATTCCTGCGCACCGGATGCCGCCGTATCAAATGAGTCCCACAGCGCCTTTACCGAGGGTCAGGGGCCACGACATTCTCCGAAGAATCAGTGTCCTCCGGCAGCGCGACGGTCAGCGCCTGGATGATCTGCTCCATGATGGTTTCCACATTGGTCATGGAAATCATCGCGCCCTCCCTGCGCTCGGTTAGGGTCTCGTCCTCATGGAGCAGGCCTGCCCACAGCAGCGTGCGGGGCGCCTTCACGGAGCCCTGCTGCATCTTCTGAAATGCTTGATCCAGAGAGCCGAATTTGTCCTCCAGCTCGGCGAAGGCGTTCAGGTCGAAAAACAGCGCGTGGGTGTTTGTCCAGTTCAATGGGAATACGCACTTCCCGGATGTCATGCAGCGCCATTGATTATCCCTCCGTATTTGTGTCGGTCGCTTTGGCTTCATATTACTGCGGCAGTTCAGCACACTCGATAATAAAGTACGGAAGATCACTCGGCAATTTGGCAATGACCACATTTCCGTATTCATCCCGGACGTTGTTGTGGCTGTACCGCTCCAGCATCAGCGCTCCGTCCTGCGTATCCGCGATCCAGTTGTCCTCCATCTGCTGGGGAGACAGGTCGTTATCATAAACCCGGATACAGTAAAGGTCGATGGTGCACTGGCTGCTGCCGATCGTGATGTCCGCGGGCGTCACCTGAGAAAAGTCATCATCCGCCGGATACTGAACCACACCGGACATGACACCGTTGATATAACAGTATATGCGTCTGAATCCTGACCTTTTCTCGATCACAAATCCGACCCGAACATGCTCTTCCTCCTTGAACTGCATGGCAATGGAACTTTGCTCTGAGGTCAGAAGACAGGTCTGGGCAGTCAGCGAAATGCCACTGCCGGCATTCAGACAGGACAGAAGCACCGCATCGTAATTCAGTACATCCCTCGCCGCAAACTCGCTCTCGATGGTTTTGCCGGTGGCACGGAAATCCTGCGCAAATGGCTTATACGGAATCGTCAGCCTGGCGTCGCCGGAAACACGAAGCGCAATCATTCCATCCGCGTCCATCTGCCAACCGTCGCTCTTCCAGTTGAAATTGGTGAAAGTCGCCGCAATCTGATTCTCTCCGGTTCCATAGGTCCAGATACCCGGATTCGCCTCGTTGTTGGACCGTGAGGCAGAAGGCAGGTGCAGCACCAGGTTCTCTGTTTCCGCATGACAGTCAATGTCCGCCGCGGTTACCGTAAAGGTCATCGTTTTCAGAGTTCCGCCGGGGGTAAAGGTCACGGAATGCGTGCCGGCATTGTTGAACCGATAAGAGAATGTCTGCCTTGTCCTGTCCACCGTGATCTCACTGGCCGTCCTGCCATCTACCCGGATCACCACATCACTCATCTGGGCATTGGGCGTGTAGACCGTGTATGGGATTATTCACTGTGGTGAACTGCATGACCGTGAACTGGTTATATGAGGACGCGATAATCGGCGTGTTTTCGGAAATACGGTACCAGATGATCTCGTAGTACAGTTCGTTTGACCGGACAGTGTTTCCGTTCACCGTTGACTCAAAATACACCCGCAGCGTATGCGGTCCATGGCTCTGCTGGGGAATGATATAGGTCTGCTGTCTTGCGGATACGGAAGTCGTGACCGTTTCCATCTCGGTTCCATCCAGAATGAAATGTACCGTTTTTGATACTGCTCCGTATGGCGTATATGGAAATACCAGCACCCCTGTCTGGATGGTGGAATCATCAAAGGAACTGACCAGGGTCAGCTCCACCACCGTGATGGTAAAGTTCTTCACGCGGCTGTTGCCGTAGGAATCAGTGACCTGCAGCTGCACCGTATTGGAGCCGCTGGAAATGTAGTCCTTAACATTCACAATCACCGCCCCCCTGGGCCACATCCAGCACCGCCTTGGCAACCGAGTTGACCCGGATGGTCAGAGAGCCGTTGCCCGTATGAAGCAATCAAATTTCTTCTGAGCAATGAACTTTGCCCCCAGATTGAAGCACTTATTGCAAAGTCAAATGAAACCGAATCCGAAAGCGGTGGCGCGTAACAGTCGACTGCAACACTGCAATCTTCTCTTTCAGAGTCTGATCTTCCGGAAGCCAAACAGCCTGGCGAGAGCTGAGTCTATATTTGTTTCTCCCTACGGTACATCTTTATCTCACATACAATATAAGATTTGGGGCTTATATAAAGTGATGCAATACAGCCATCGGAGTTTCGTCGTATATCAGAAATGGCTTTTTAATTGGCAATAACACTCAATGCCAATCCTAGTATCTGCGTCATAGTACCACACGATCTTCTTTTTCATCGACCTGCTCATCCGGTTTCTTCTTTCGCTTTTTCAGCATGAAAAACCCCTGACAGTTTCCTGGCAGGGGTTTCGCTTGATGATCGTTTTTTTCTTGAAATCCTGATTTTCAAGCGAAAGTTCGATCGACCGTGCGATTATCGGACAGCGTCAGACCGCAAATAATGAGTCAGTCTGCCTGTGCCGAACCGCTGTCGCTCTTCACAATCAGTTCTCTCAATCCGGCTTCGACGGATGAACGACTCAATGTCGGACAGATATTCATCATCTGCCTTGAAAAACTTTCCAGTTCGACTTTGTACCGAAGCCCGTACAATATCGATGGTACTTGATTTAACCAGCACTTTCCAACCTCGTCAGGCTTGCTGAGAGCATCTGCTCTTCTCTCAAACTCTCTGTAATACACCAGGATAGCCCTCGGTATGTACTTCATGAACGGCGCCAAATACCTTTTCCTTCATGCCAGCCTAGGTGCCCGTTCCAAGGTGCAGCAGTAAAACTGTCTGGTTTATGTCATCATGGTGCTCGTGTATCGTATTCAGAACATCACTGCAGCCAGCAATTTCATCCTCATCCCCGGACATATTTGTGACTGAAAAAGGCTATATGGGGCATGCCATTTTCTGAACAGATACATTGACAGGTTTTCCGTCTTTCCGGGACTTCCTGATTAATCCCGATAGATAAGCAGAACGACATCAGACCGTGTATGACCAAATAGTGTTTGAATGATCATGAAAGCGGAAAATGCAGAGAAAATCGTTGTTAATGATTGGCAAGTCTGAAACGCTCAATACGATCTTTTTGAGCTGAAGTTACCTTTTCACGAAGTCCTTCAGGCGGATGCAGAACAGGGGTGTACATCCCCAGCAGAATCATGTCATCCATCACATAGTTGTACATCTGCTCCGGGCCGGAACGAACCTGCCTCGTAAATTCCTTCGAATCCGTTGTCCCATAGTAAGCGAAATTCACATGGAATTTCAGGAGTTTTTTGAGTACTTTTCGCGGGATTGATTCCGGATCAGCAAGCGCAAGCCATTCTGCAGCGACCAGCCCTTCCTCGTGTTGCTGAACAATGAAATCGATGTACTTTTTCAGTATGTCTGTATGAATATCATCCGGGAAGACGCCATCCAATGCAAACTGTCTCAGCATCATGGCAAGTTTTTCCCGGATATCCGGATGCAGTTCAGGGTCAAAAAGCGTGTTGAGAACAAACGTAAAATCACCATCACATATTGCATAAAGGATGGAAGGCAGGCATTGCTGAATGAACATCTTGAGTGGCTGATAGTCATCTGTATGGAGTGTCCTTAGGCAGGTTAGAACCGGTTTAAAAAATGATTCAATGTGATTCTCGGCAGCAAAGAAACAGACGGATTTAAAAATTGTCAGTGTTTCATCTGAGAGCATTCGGGAATCATTAAAGGTATTTGTTTCACAGAAATCTGCCATCCTGTCCAGATAAGAAGCAATAAAATCCGTGCCTTCCTCACTCATTTGCCTGAGTGCATTTCTCTGAAAGCCAACCGTAACATCAAGCCCGTTTTCAGTGAAATATTCAGTAAACTCCTCGAAGGATTTAAAGACAATGTGATTGTCATACCATGAAGCTTCTTCTTCTTTGGAAACATTGAAGAAATCGTGGACGGTCATATCTTTAAGCGGTGCAGTTTCTTTGGCCCATTTTTTAAGTTCATCGACCAGTACCTCACCTTTAAGTCCTCTGTCAGTAAGCTCTTTTGTTTTTGAATAGATCTGCTCCCAGCTCATGGGATACCCCCTTCTTTTTTACGAAAATAGATGAATCACACATCCAAAGACTATTTCAGGACTGAGATCTTTTTTAAGTTTCAGTTTCTGCTTAAGACACTGGCAAAACGACCAGTTATATCCGGCCCCTGACTTGCTGTGAAGACAGCAGTCAGGGCTGTCGGCATTCGGAACTGCAGTCAATATCGGTTTATCCGACCGTCTTTGCTTTTTTGTAACAGAAGCTTTTTCTTCGAGATTGATGCATCAATATTCCTGGGAACAGTCCTGCCGGCGCGGAATGTTACATCCCTGCGTGTGAGCCCGGAGATATGAAGGGATTATAGCAAAAGCCAGAGCTGTTTTCAACGAAAATCCGATGAAGGGCCAGACTCAGCATAAAATGGCATGAGCAATATCATGACTCAGGCAAAATGCTGATTAACTGCTTTCCGGAGAAGGAAAAAGGGATGCAAAAAAGCGCAGATTTCTCTGCGCTTTTGGGATTTAGCTCTCGGAGGCCGTCTCAGTGTCCGGCTCCTGGGCCGGCACAGTGCCCGGCTCCCGGGCGTCGGCCGGAATATCGAACTCGTCAATGATGATTTCCTCATCTTCCTCCTCAACCACCGGTGCAGGAATAAATTCCTTCAGCCAGGCATCCTGAGGAAGACCCTCGATCATGCCGATCAGGTTCACGACGATGCCGTCCATCGTATACGGCACTTCGATATTGAACGTCCGCATTTCGCTCGGGCCGTTCTTTTCGCGGATGATCTCAATATCAAAAGAAAATTTCTGTCCCGTGAAGGTCGCCATGCCGCGTTCCTTTTTGGAAAGCTTGGCCACCTGTTCACCGTTGACATTCACATTGATACGCCGGACTGCCTCGTACTTGGTGCCCTCGTATTCAAGGGTCTTGTTGTCAAAATAGATGGTATGTCCTCTGCCGATGATCATCATGCAGACCGCAATGGCAATCAGCAGAACAATGGTTCCTGCACGGAAAAGGATTCTACGCATTTGCCTTCTCCTCCTCCCGCTGAGCCGCCTCGAGCAGATGACCCATACCTGCCTTTGCCTTGCGTTTCTTTGTCTCATACATCACAAGGGCCACCGTGATGACGCCGTAGGAGATGAAGACGCGGAAATACTCGCCGATCATGGTATCACCCGTGATTTTGGCGCCGGCAGTCGGAGCCAGGATGAACATCAGGTGGAACAGAACGACACCGAGGAACACGTTGCCGATAGAGGCACGGTCAACGGACGCCCCGCCGACAAGCAGCGCTGCAATGCAGAACATGCCGATCTGGGAATGGGCGGAATAGGTCGCCATGTCACCCATGTTCTGAAGGTAAATGATCATGCCGAAACCGGCCAGAACCGTCGAAATGACGATGGAGATGATGCGCGTACGTTCCACATCAATGCCGGCATCCCGTGCAACTTCCATATCCTGGCCGACGGCCCGCATATCCTGACCAAGCTTGGTACGCCGGAACCAGACGATTACCAGGCACATAAGGGCAATAATGATGAAAGTAAGCACCGGGATCTTGACGCCCGCGATACGCAGGGCAAGAAGATTGTCAAGGCTCTGCCGCATATTGAGCAGGCCCACCGTCTGGCGGATGCCGTATCCGCGGGGCAGCTTGATGGAACTGTGGATGATGGGAATGATGGAACCCATCATATACAGCACCAGGAGCTGATACAGGCCGTTGGTAAAGAAGGAAATGATATAGCTGGTGATCATTTCGCGGCCTTTGGAGGCATTCAGAATCTTTCCGCACATGATGCCCATCACAACGGAAATCGGGATGGAAAGAATCATGGCAAGGATAATTCCCGGGATCCCCCAGATCTGCCAGTCAGATACGAAGATCAGGGCAATCTCGCCGGCCATGGCGCCCAGCGTCATGCCGAAGTTCAGGCCCATTCCAGCCATAATCGGGATCAGAAGAGACAGAATCAGGAAAACGTTCCGTCCCATGCGGGTAATGATCTCGTTCAGGAGGAATTTCGGCGAGAAGCCGGAAATCGGAATACAGATGGCCACGATAATGACAAACATGATCGGGACACTGTTTTCCCCAAGAAAATTGAGCAGCCTGCCGGAGGCGTTATTCTGTTTCTTATTCATGATTTCGCCTCCGTCTTTCTGGTCAGCGCATACAGGATCATTCCGTTGGAAACGACCATACGGAGGACCTCTGAAATGTCCATGTGAATAGCGTTATTCATGACTGTCGGGGTCATGGTGACAATCCCCTGGAAAAGAATCGTTCCGATGATGACATTGGCGATGGACGCCTTATTGACGCTTGCACCGCCGATCAGGATCGCGGAAACAGCCGGAAGCGCCATGTTGAAAGGCGCCATGTACAGCTGGATGAAGCCGAATCCCTGCTGATACACCAGAATGCCGATGGCGGCAAGCCAGGTGCTGAGCACAACGGAGAGCATGCGCATCTTATCCACATTGATGCCGGCTGCCTTGGCAAAAACAGGGTTCGAGCCGACTGCCGTCATGGCTGTTCCGGTCTTTGTATGCAGGAAAGCCCACATCAGGAAAGCCAGAAACGCGAAGAACAGCAGCGAACCGGTGGGGATGACAAGGCTGCCGATACGGATCTGGAGGAATTTGGCCAGAATCTGATCATAATACCCTTCAAGACTGATGGTGGTGCGCAGACCGGTGCCGGCATATCCCCAGACCATGTCCGGTTTCCGGTACGGCAGCAGAAGCCACATCATACACATGAATGAAACGGATGAGAATCCGACATACGTCGCAATCATCATCTCTCCGCCTTTGATCTTGTTGAGCAGCCAGCCGTATCCGATGCCGAACAGGATCGCGAACGGCGTTGCGATGAGAATCGCCATGACGAAGCTCATCGGGCCGGTGAATCCCATCTCCAGTGAGATGGTTGCACCGAGAAGTCCGGAGATGATACCGAGCGGCAGTCCGAAATTCAGACCGCAGCCTGAGTGTACCATTGGCACCATCGCAAGTACGAGAACGCTGTTCCAGCTGAAACGGTTGATCACGTTTGTAATCTGCATCCAGAAATTAGCGCCTACCAGCGGTGCGGCAATGAGGAGCACTACCAGCATTCCGGCAATGATCATTCTCGGCAAACCGAAGCTTTTATATGCACTGACAAGCCGTTCCTGCCAGCCTGTACCTGCATTTCTTAAATCACTCATACAGCTTCCGTTTCCTCCTTACACTACCTTACTGACCATCAGCGTGCCAAAGTCCTCCGAGGAACTGGTTGCAGGCAGAATGCCGGCAATGCGTCCTCCTGAAACAATGGCAATCCGATCGCAGATCTGCCTGAGTTCTTCAAGTTCAGAAGAAATCATGACAACCGTAACACCATTCTCACGGTTGAACTTCTTGAGCGCTTCAAGAACCAGTGCCTTGGCGCCGACATCAATTCCCCGCGTCGGTTCCGACACAAAGAGGAACTTGGGATTCAGGGCAAATGCCTTGGCCAGACAAACTTTCTGCTGGTTTCCGCCGGAAAGCTGCTTCGCCTTCTGTTTGGAACTTGTGCACTTGATCTGCAGTTCCTCAATATATTTCCGGGTAACCTCACCGATGGCCTTTTCATCACGCCACTTGATGAGTCCGCCCAGATAGTTCTTCAGGAACTTGTTGTGAATCTGCATGGCCGGGAATGCGATATTCCATTCAAGCGATTCATCCAGCAGCAGTCCGACGCCGCGGCGGTCTTCGGAAACAAAGGCCAGCTGGCTGTCCAGACAGCGTCTGGGTGCATTGAGGGGAATCTCTTTCCCGTCAAAGGTCACCTGTCCGCCGGCATTGTAAAGACCCATGATTCCATTGGGAATGCCCAGCTTGCCCTGGCCTGCCAGACCGCCGATGCCGAGGATCTCCCCTTCACGGATGTCAAGGCTGACATTGCGCACCGTTTCACCCGGCATATCCACCCAGAGCTTCCGGATAGACATGATGGTCGGCGTCTCAGGCGGCTTGCGATGCGTCTGCGCATCGATATTCACTGAACGGCCCACCATCCAGCGGGTGACTTCCGGAATACTTGTATCCTTTGCCGCCACATCATGGACAAGCACGCCATCGCGCATGACCACAACCTTGTCACAGACAGACATAATCTCATGCAGACGATGAGTGATAAAAATCACTGCAATGCCTCTGGATGCCATGCCGCGGATGGACTGAAGCAGAACCTCTGCCTCCTGCTCCGTCAGAACCGCTGTCGGTTCATCCAGAATGAGCAGTTTCAGCTGTTCCTTGCTGAGTTCCCGCGCAATCTCTGTAAACTGTTTGTGTCCGACAGGCATATCCGCGATCACCATATTGCCGTCGATATGCATGCCCATCTTATCGATTGCCCCATCCGCTTTCTGCTTCATGCTTTTCCGGTCAAGCGTATTCAGGCGCTCGCCAAACACTTCAGAGACAACACTCTTTTTCTGCGGTTCGCGATTCAGAAGAATATTCTCAGTGGCAGTAAATCCCGGAATCAGAGAAAACTCCTGATGCACCATGCCGATTCCTTCTGCCAGCGCATCAAACGGAGACGTAAAATGAAGTACTTTCCCATTAAAAAGTACTTCTCCATCATATCCGCCGGTTTCGTTGATTTCGGTCATGCCGAACAGGATTTTCATCAGCGTGGATTTTCCTGCGCCGTTTTCACCAACCAGTCCCAGGACCTCTCCGGCCTCCAGTTTCAGGTTGATGTCCTTAAGTACCTGGTTTCCGAAGAAGTCCTTAGCGACCTTCTTCATTTCCAGCAAAGGCACATGATCACTCATCTTATCTCTACCTTACTAAAACAAAGGGGAGGGATACCCTCCCCTTTTTAATCAATTTAATTAGTGGACAGTGTAATACTTCTCAGGAATCTCAACATCCGGGGTGCCCATGAAGTGGCCCGGATCGCCCATGATATAGGTGTCCTGATAGACCAGGAACAGGTTCTCGGTCTTTACGCCCGTGGTTGCATCGGTGTAGTTTGCACCGTTCCAGCTGACATTGGAAACCTCTTCAAATGCATCGGAAATGTCATCCATCTCGGTGAGCTCGCTGTTGCCAAGAGCAACATTGACGCCGTGCAGTGCAAGCGCATAGGAAGAAGCATAGCCATAGGAGAACGCCCAGGTGCCGAAACGGCCAGCGCCGCCCTTTTCAACCACTGCGTTTTCGACGGTCGCAAGGATCTTCTCGAAATCGCCGTTGGCTTCGGTGAGGTCAACGCCCAGAGCGCCCGGATATCCCATCAGCGGAGACGGCAGGTCAGCCTCGATGAAATAGCCGCCATAGGCCAGAAGCTGCTTGAGCAGCGGCTCGGTGTGCGCGTCGTTGGTGCAGAAGTAAGCGGAATCCTTGCCGTACTTCTCGATCCATTCCGGAGTCTTCTCGAGAATGTACTGCTGAGCACCGGAAACGCCAACGTCGCTGGTCGGGTCAGGCGCGGTCTCCATCTGGATTTCAACGCCCAGTTCCTTGCCGGCTTCCTGCATAACGGCAAGACGGCGGCTCAGAGACTCAATGCCAAGATGACGCGGGAAAGAAATGTGAACGAAGGTCTTGCAGCCGAGATCGGCAGCCGTCTTGATGATCAGATAACCACGGGAAACGAAGTCATTGACCACGACCAGATCAGCCGCATCAGCGATGACCGGAAGGTCTTCCTGGGACTCGCCGCAGATGCAGATGATGTCATCACGCATTTCCTTGATCTTCCGGAATGCCTCAGCGGTTCCCGGAACACCCTGATTGACAACGATAACCTTCATGTCAGGATCATCCGCCATATTGACGATGGTCTGAACAACGGTTTCCTTCTCATCCGGGAAGTTGTCCGGATAAGTGGCCAGCTTGACGACGTCCTCGCCGTACTTAGCCTGGAAAGCCTCAGCGCCGCGACGGTCATCCTCGGACTGGGAAACGGTGCCGGTGACGATGCCGACGTGGAACGGCAGCTTCTCAGCGGTCTCGGCAGATGCGACTGCGAGCATGGACAGGACCATCATCGCAACCAGCAGTGCGCAAAGCAGCTTCTTCATAAAAGTTCCTCCTTAAAGTATTTGCAAGATAAGCTCGCATAATGTGGGTTGACAATCAGCAAGGGTCCACAATAAATGAATTCCGCCTGCTTCAGTTCAACTGTTCTGAGATTATAGCACCTTGCTAAACAAATGTCTATACATAATCAGCATGTTTGTCAGAATTGGAGCGCCGTTTTTCCGGTTGCAATTTGTAACCTTCCTGTTCCTTTTCCAGTGAAAACCCTTTTGCTGCTTCACCGCTCCATTCCTCTGTCCCCCGCCAATGGGTTATGCTTTTAATCAAAAAGAGGCGAGCAAGCTCACCTCTTAAAGCACCGTTGCTGAATGGAATTTCCCTCTGAACCGGGAGGACAGCTTATTCATTTGGCTCATCCATGCTTTCGTCGAGGATTTCCTCTGCGTAACACGTTGTCTCAATCAGATTCAGCACCGCATCCCGTCCGGTCCCGTCCTGTGAGGAAAACGGGATCACCTGCCAGGGCTGTACCGAAAGAGCCCGGCAGATGGGCGCCAGGTATTTCAGCCTGGCCCCGCGTGAGATCTTGTCCGCCTTTGTGGCGATGACCGAAAAGGGAATCCCGGCCTGCCTTAGAAAGGTGTTCATTTCGCCGTCCTCCTGGGAGGGTTCATGGCGGATGTCCACCAGATGAAACACGTGGGCCAGATCCTCCGTCCGGGCAAAGTAGTCCTGCATCATCTTCCCCCAGGAAAGCCGTTCCTGCTTGCTGACACGGGCAAAGCCGTACCCGGGGAGATCGATCAGGTTGATCTCATCATTGATGCGAAAGACGTTGATCAGGCGGGTTCTGCCCGGGTCCGCGCTGGTCCGGGCCAGCTTGCTGCGGCCCGTCAGCTTGTTGATCATGGACGACTTGCCCACATTGCTCCGTCCGGCAAAGACGATTTCCGGCATTCCCTTTCCCGGAAAGGCGCCGTATTCTTTCATGGAGGTGATAAAGTCCGCACGTCTGATAATCATGGCTGCCTCACGCCCGCACCGACGGCTTAACATCCATGGTTCCGCTGGGCAGTGCTTTCACCTTGTCCGTCTTTTTCCGGCCGCCGCTTTTCTTTTTAGCTTCCTTCTGTTCCGTGAGGAGCGCGGCCTCCAGGACCTCTTTCACATCCTCCACCGGGATGATCCGGATGGCGTTTTTCACGTTCTCCGGAATCTTTTCCAGATCCTTCTCATTTTCCTTCGGGATCAGCACCGTATCGATGCCCGCCCGAAGGGCCGCCAGCAGTTTTTCCTTGAGGCCGCCGATGGGCAGCACCCGGCCGCGAAGGGTGACCTCGCCGGTCATGGCCACATTCTGACGGACCGGAATGCCGGTCAGGGCCGACACGAGCGCCGTGGTCATGGTCACGCCAGCGCTGGGACCATCCTTGGGGACCGCCCCCTCGGGCACGTGAATGTGGATGTCGGTTTCCTTGCTGATCTTCCGCGTAATTCCCAGTTCCTCCATGTGAGCCCGGACCCAGGTCAGTGCCGCGTGTGCACTTTCCTTCATCACATCACCCAGGCTTCCGGTGGTTTCAAGCACCCCGCTGCCCTGCATGATCTGAACCTCAATCTGCAGGGTATCGCCGCCGGCCGCGGTCCAGGCAAGCCCGTTCACCACGCCGACCTCGGCTTTTTCCCCTGCTTTTTCATAGTGGAAATGCGGTGCGCCCATGAAGCTGAGCAGCTTGTCGCCGTCGACGGTCACCGTCGTGACGCCTGAATCCAGCATCTCCACCGCGCTCTTGCGCACGATCTTCCCGATATCCCGCTTGAGTCCGCGGACACCGGCCTCCCGGGTATAGCCCTGGATCAGCTGGCGGATCACCTCCTCGGACAATGTCACGGATTCGGGCTCAAGGCCATGTTCCTTAATCTGGTCCGGCAGAAGATGTTCCCGGACGATGTCCAGCTTTTCATCCTCCGTGTATCCGTTGACCTCAATGATCTCCATGCGGTCCAGCAGCGGCTGCGGAATCGTTTCAACCGTATTGGCCGTGGTAATAAACATGACGCTGGAGAGATCGAAGGGCGCCTCCAGATAATGATCCCGGAACGCGAAATTCTGCTCGCTGTCCAGTACCTCCAGCATGGCGCTGGCCGGATCGCCGCGCACATCCATGCCCATCTTGTCAATCTCATCGAACAGGAACACCGGATTCATGGTGCCGGCCTGCCGGAGGGAGCTCAGGATCCGGCCCGGAATTGCCCCCAGATAGGTCCGGCGATGGCCCCGGATCTCCGCCTCATCCCGGACGCCGCCCAGGGACATCTGGACGAATTTCCGTCCCAGTGCCCGGGCAATGCTGCGGGCCACGGAGGTCTTGCCGACACCCGGCGGTCCCACAAAGCAGAGGATGGGTCCCTTCATGTCCTTTTTGAATTTCCGGACGGCCAGATATTCAATCACGCGTTCCTTGACATCCTCAAGTCCGCAGTGATCCTCGGCCAGGACGGCCCTGGCCCGGTCAAGGTCCAGATCATCCTCCGTATATTTGCCCCAGGGGAGCTCCATCAGGGTTTCCACATACGTCCGCACCACCGTCGCCTCGGGATTGTACGTCGACATATGCGACAGATGGTCCAGCTGCTTTTCCGTCCGCTCCCGCGCTTCCTCATTCATGGGAATGTCGGCCAGCTTCTTCCGCAGGTCATCCACCTCATTGAGCACATCCCCGTCACCCAGCTCATTCTGGATGGCCTTGATCTGCTCCCGCAGGAAGTACTCTTTCTGGTTCTCGGAAACCTGTTCACGGACGCGCTGCTGCACCTCACGCTCAATCCCGACCATTTCCGTCTCGGTCAGCATCAGGGCGCAGACCCGCTCAAGCCGTTCACACGGGTTCAGAATCTCAAGGATCTCCTGGCGGTCCTCCATCTTGGTCACCACATTGGCTGCCAGAATGTCCGCCAGTTCACCCGGATCCTCCAGGCGCATGATATTGTCCACCCGGTCGCGGGTAACTTTCCCGCCGGATTCCACATACCGCTGGAAATACTCCCGGGCGGTCTTCATCAGCACCTCAACCTCGGCCGTCATCTCCTGAACCACCGGCATTAGGACCTCCACACTGGCCGATGTATAGGTTTCCTCCTGGATGAGTTCACAAAGCCGTCCGCGCTTGACGCCCTCCGCAATGACCCGGGTCCGCTGTCCCGGCATTTTGACAATCTGCCGGATCCTCGCCACGGTTCCAATGCTGTACAGGTCATCCATTTCCGGTGATTCCACACTGATCTCTTTCTGTCCCGTCAGAAAGATCATGCTGTCTTTTTTCCTGGCCTGTTCCAGTGCCTCAACCGTGCGTTCCCGTCCCGCATCAAAATGGAGAACGGTTCCCGGGAACAGATTCACACCGCGCATGGGCACCAGGGGATAGACCGTCATTTCTGTCGTATAGTCCATTTCAGTTTCTCCTTTCCACAATGGATTGCAGAAAAGACGGGAACACCGCTTGTTCCCGTCTCACCTATTTTTACGATACGGAAGGTTCGGTTCCGACCACGGGCAGACTGTCCCGGCGAAGAGCCCCGGCCGTTTTGCGGCGCTTGGGTTCGCCCTGAACCAGTTCCGGCTGCTCCCCTTTCTCAATCGTCTCCCCGGAAATCACCACTTTGGAGATATCGTTGCGGTCCGGCAGCGTAAACATGGTATCCATCAGCGTGCTTTCCACAATGGCACGCAGACCGCGGGCACCGCTCTTGCGGTCAATGGCCTTCTTGGCAATCGCCCGAAGGGCCTCCTCCGTGAACTCCAGTTCCACTCCGTCCATGGCAAGCAATGCGCCATACTGCTTGACCAGCGCATTTCTGGGCTTGGTCAGAATGGACACCAGCGCATCCTCATCCAGTCCGCTCAGCGTCACCACGATGGGCAGACGGCCGACAAACTCCGGAATCAGGCCAAACTTGAGCAGATCCTCTGCCCGGATATCATCCAGAATCTCACCGATTTCCCGTTTGGTATGTCCCTTTACATCCGCGCCAAAGCCCATGACGGTGGAACCCTGACGCTTCTCGATGATGCGGTCAATGCCGTCAAAGGCGCCGCCGCAGATAAACAGGATATTGGTGGTATCGATCTGAATGAATTCCTGGTGCGGATGCTTGCGCCCGCCCTGCGGCGGAACGCTGGCTACCGTTCCCTCGATAATCTTCAGCAG
>DGWH01000005.1:0-23286 GCA_002395225.1 Christensenella sp. UBA4263 | reverse complement strand
GCCTGCTGCACGCCCTCGCCGGAAACATCTCTGGTGATGGACGGATTTTCGCTCTTGCGGGCAATCTTGTCAATTTCATCAATATAGATGATGCCGCGCTGTGCTGCTTCCACGTCATAATTGGCGTTCTGGATCAGACGCAGCAGAATGTTCTCCACGTCCTCACCCACATAGCCGGCCTCCGTCAGACTGGTGGCATCGGCAATGGCAAAGGGAACATTCAGCATCTTCGCCAGGGACTGGGCCAGGAAGGTCTTGCCGCAGCCGGTCGGACCGACCATGACAATATTGGACTTCTGCAGTTCCACATCCCTCGACTTCATGCCGCTGTTGATTCGCTTGTAGTGGTTGTAGACCGCTACCGACAGAACCCGCTTTGCCTTTTCCTGCCCGATGACATATTCATCAAGAAACGCCTTGATCTCCGTCGGCTTCGGAACACTCTTGACGGTCCCGAATCCATCCTGGTAATAAAAATCATCCCGGATAATTTCCTGACAGAGTTCCGCGCATTCGTTGCAGATATACGCATCGTTTCCGGCGATCAGCCGCCGGACCTGATCCTGCGGTTTCCCGCAGAACGAACATCTGGCGATGCGCGGCGCTTTAGGATCATTTAATTTTGCCATTCAGAAACCTCAATTGCTTCAAATCACTTTGACCGCGGAACAAAAATCTCATCAATGATGCCGTAGGCCTTTGCTTCCTCCGCCGTCATGAAGTAGTCCCGTTCCACATCCCGCTCGATGCGCTCAAGCGGCTGACCGGTCATCTCACTCATCAGGCTGTTCATCTTCTGCTTGGTCCTCAGCAGCCACTGCGCATGCAGCTGAACATCCGTCGCCTGGCCGCTGGCCCCGCCGCTGGGCTGATGAATCATCACCTCGCTGTTGGGCAGCGCCATCCGCATGCCGGGCTCACCGGCCATCAGGAGGAAGGCACCCATGGAGGCGGCCATGCCAAGGCAGACCGTACGGACCTTGGGCCGGATATAGCGCATGGTGTCAAAGATGGCCATGCCATCTGTCACACTGCCGCCCGGGCTGTTGATGTACATGGAAATCTCCGCATCCGCATCCTCCATTTCGAGGAACAGGAGCTGGGCAACAATGCTGTTTGCCAGCGCCTCGTTCACCTCGCCGCGCAGGAAAATGACACGGTCCTTCAGCAGTCTTGAATACACATCGTAGGCGCGTTCGCCGTAAGCTGTTTTTTCAATGACGCTGGGCTCAAAATACTGCATTCCTGCCATGATTATTCCTTTCCGTCCTCAGCCGCCTTCTCCTCTGCCTGCTCATTCTTGGCCTCAGGGGCAGCGGGTTTGAGAGAGGGATCATCCGGCGCCACAAAGGTAATCTCCATCAGTTCCTTCATGGCCTCCCCCAGTTTGCGAAGCTGGCACTCTTCACGGAGCGCGTCTTTATCGCTTTCCGTCATTCTGTCAACGAACTCATCATACCGGTCGCCCAGTTCCTCGCGGCTTTCCTCCATGAGGTTCTCGACGTCCTCATCCGTTACCTCGATTCCCAGCTCATTCACCAGCTTCTGGGTCAGATAGAAGCTCTTCAGCAGATTATCGGCTTCAGTTTTGCACATCATCATGCCAAACTGCTTGCCGAGTCCCGTATTCTCCAGCATCTTCTCATAATCCTGGCCCATCGCGGCATACCGCTTGACATTGGCCTCGTAGACACGCTCTGTCTGCAGGTCGAGCAGCTTCTCGGGAATATCAATCTTGGACAGTTTTTCCACATGCTCGATGATCCGGTCGGCCAGATGTCTGTGATTTCTGACCTCCACTTCTTTCTGAAGCTGCTTGCGGATATTTTCGCGATACGCCTCGACGGTATCGAAATCGCTGATGTCCTGGACAAAATCATCATCCAGCTCAGGCAGCTTTTCCTCGACAATTCCCGTCAGCTTGACATGGAACACCGCATCCTTGCCGGCAACGGACTTGTCGTACTCCTCCGGGAAATGCAGATTCACGTCTTTTTCCTCGCCGACGTTCATGCCCACGATGCCGTCCTCAAGATCCGGCAGATAGGAACGCTCACCCAGCTTGAAGGAGACGCCATCCGCGCTGCCGCCGGCAAACGGCGTTCCGTCAATGGTTCCCACAAAGTCTACCGTCACCATATCCCCGTTCTGGCAGGGACGGTCCGTGATATTGGTGAACGAGGTCTGCTTGCGGAGTTCCTTCTGAATCTGCTCGTCGATCATCTCATCGGTCACCGACTCCTCCGGCACCGGCAGCTTCGTTCCCTTGTATTCGCCCAGTTCCACCTGCGGTTCAACTGTCCATTCCACCCTGTACACAACCGGCTCATCCTTTTTCACGGGATCGGTGGAGAAGGTGGGGGAAAACATGGACGTATGCCCGGTTTCCTCAAGGTCACTGATCAGATCCTCAATCGAACGCAGCTTGTTAAAGGCACTGTCAAAAAGCACATCCAGGCCGTAGGAACGCACCACCAGGCCGAAAGGCGCATGGCCCTTGCGGAATCCCGGGAAACGAATCGTATTGGCAACTTTCAGTGCTTCCGGATACGCTTCACTATAATCATATGTATAGGTAACAATAAATTTGCAACCGGGCTTCAGTTCAAATGACTTCTGCATGAAAATGTTCCTCCTAAAAATCCTTTGCGGTGATCCGGCTGAACCGGTCTGCACCGCAGCCCGTTTCTGCCCTATTGATACAGCACTCTTTCAGAGCGCCATTCTATATTGTATCAAATGCATTCCTGCATTTCAATCCCGAAAACGAGAAAAAACACGGCAAACGCGCAAATCCGGGGATCCTTTCTCAGTTTACCGTAAATCCGGCCTCCCTGAGGCTTTCAATGACCCGCACGGCGTGCTCACGGTCCTGGGTTTCCATGGTAATCTCCAGAATGGCATCCCGGATATCCAGGTCCACATTGGTCCGGTCATGGTGTACGGCCATGACATTGGCCCCGGCGGAGCCGATGATCCGGCTGACAATCTCCAGTTGTCCCGGAATGTCCTTGAGAACGATGCGGAGCTTGCTGACGCGGCCTGCCCGAAGGAGACCTTTTTCGATAATCCTTGAGATCATGGTCACATCAATGTTTCCGCCGGAAACCATGGCGACCACGTTTCCCCTGCGCTCAATCTTCTGATTCATCACCGCCGCAACGGGTGCCGCGCCGGCACCCTCTGCCACCATCTTGCCCTTTTCCATCAGGAAAAGGATGGCCTGGGCGATCTCATCATCATCCACCGTCACGATATCATCCAGATACTGCCGGCAGATCTCAAAGGTCAGTTCGCCGGGCTGCTTGACGGCAATGCCGTCCGCAATGGTCTTAGCCGAGGGCAGGCACACCACATGCCCCGCCTCAAAGGAGGCCTTCATTCCGGCCGCCCCGGATGCCTGAACGCCGATGACCCGCACATTGGGATGCAGCATCTTGACGGCCGCCGCCACGCCGCTGGCCAGGCCGCCGCCGCCAATAGGCACCACAATTGTGTCCACATCCGGCAGATCATCCATGATTTCAAGCCCGATGGTCCCCTGACCGGCGATGACCAGCGGATCATCAAAGGGATGAATAAAGGTCGCGCCCGTTTCCTTCTGAATCCGCCTGGCTTCCTGATAGGCATCATCATACACGGTTCCGTGCAGCACCACTTTGGCCCCCAGTTCCATCGTCGCCTTCACCTTTGAAAGCGGCGCCCCGGTGGGCATGACAATGGTTGCCGGCACCCCGAAATGCTGGGCCGCCAGTGCAACCCCCTGCGCGTGATTTCCGGCAGAGGAGGCAATGACCCCGGCCGCCCGTTCCTCGTCCGTAAGTCCCGCAATCTTGATGTACGCGCCGCGGACCTTAAATGAACCGGTATTCTGCAGGTCCTCTGTCTTGAGGTACAGGACGCTGTCCTCCGTTGACAGGGCCGGAAATGCCACCAGTCCGGTTCTCTGAATCATTCCTCTGAGACGCTCTCTGGCCTCAAGAATCATTCCAAGCGAAAAAATCTCCATGATTATCCTTTCAGACCACGGCTCTGACGGTCCATATCCTCAACCACAATGTCGTAGATCTCCCCAAGCGTCGAGCAGTATTCCAGCACTTTCCAGGGCTCGTTGGTATGATAGTGGATCTTAATCAGGTCCTCATCTCCCACGGCCAGCAGGCTGTCACCCTTGAAATTGTCGACAAAGTAATCGTAAATTTCATCCTCATCCAGGTTCTTTCCATCGATCAGAAGCTGTGTATCATAACGATATTCAAGCATATCTTTCTCCTCCTTTTTTCAATCCCACACTTGGTCTTACGGCACCGTTTCATCTCCGGTGCACATCTATCGGCGCTCCGCGGCAGGAACCGGCTGCTCGCTCCGTCTGGCCATCTCGTAAATCATGATCCCGGCGGCAACGGAGGCATTGAGGCTTTCCGCTCCGCCCCGCATGGGCAGGGCCAGATGACAGGTGGCCTGCCGGCTGACGCTCTCCGAGATTCCGTTTCCTTCATTTCCAATCACCAGGACGGCAGGTTCCTGCGGACAGGCCCGGTAAAAATCCTCCCCGCCCAGCTCCGTCGCGATGACCGCCGTGCCCTTTTCCGCAAAGGCGTGCAGCATTCCCGGCAGATCCGCCACCGTCACAATCGGCAGATGAAAAACAGAGCCCATGGTCGAGGCCAGCGTTTTCGCACTGTACAGGTCCGCGCAGCCCGGGCCCAGCACAACTCCCGCAAAGCCTGCCGCATCCGCTGTCCTGATCATCGTCCCGACATTTCCGGGATTCTGCACGGCATCCAGCGCCAGAATCAGCGGTCCCTCCGGCATCTTCGCCTGTTCTGGCATGCGGCAGACACAGAGAATGCCCTGGGGCGTCCGGTTCTCGGACAGGCTCTCCATGACGTCCTCACTGACGCGTATCACCTCAATGCCCGTCTGCTCAGCCTTTTCCGCAATCGCCCCGTTTCGCCCGGTCAGATGGCTGACCAGCACAAGTTCACACCAGCCGGCGGCCAGTGCCTCCTCTGCCATCCGCGGCCCTTCCACCAGAAAACGCCCCTGTTCCCGTCTTTCCCGGGTCCGGCTCAGCTTTCGCAGTGCCTGAATCTGCGGATTCCGGATGCTCTCGATTTCCTTCATTCCATCCGCCTCCCGTCATTCGAGGCCCGATTATTCCTCATTCTGGTTAAACGACTGCATTTTATCCCAAATAGTATAAGGATGCAACGATTTTTTTTAAGATCGGTAAAGTCCGCAAAACAATTCCGCAAAAACAAACCATTTCGCTTAAAAACCGCACGCCCGGGCGTGCGGTCCTGAAAGGAAAGCCAACATGGGATCAACCGCCGACACGGACCGGTCACAGACAGCAGAACAGCGGAACCCGTCCGCACATGCACATGCTGCAGCAGTACATGGCCGCCAGCGATGCACAGGGGCTGACCACATTGCCCATATTCGGCCGGCCGTACTGCTGTCCGTACTGGGAATACCCGCGGCCGCCGCTCTGCAGATCCGACAGGAACTGCTGATATTCCATATTCTGCGGTTCCATGCTCACCGCCTGCCGGGCATATTCCATGGCCTGTGCCTGATTATGCAGCCCGGTCTGTGCCAGTGCGCTCAGATAATACCAGCGGGCGCTGCGCTCCCGCGGGGACACCATGCCCAGGGCATTGAGCGCCTCGTTATAATGGCCGGAACGAATATAGTTGAGCGCCGCCTGCATCTCCGGAACGGACTCCGTCCTCTGACTGTACCCGTATCCGCCGCCATAGGTCCGCTGTCCGTATCCATATCCGCCAAATTCCTGTCGGAACTGTTCAAACGGATCCGCATACGCACTCTGCCGGCTCTGTCCGGCGCTTCCGCCGTTATATCCGCTGCCCGGACGCGATCCGCCTCCCTGACGCTGATGCATGATCTCCTCGTAGGCCTGCTGTACCTCAACGAATTTCTTCTCGCACTCTGCCTGATTCGGCTTGCCGACATTGGCATCCGGATGATACTTCTTGCAGAGCTGACGGTACACCTTTTTGATTTCGTCATCCGTTGCGCTTCTGGATACGCCTAAAACCTGATATGGATCCATTATTTTCCTTTCTCCTGTCTCCGGATGACAGCCCGTTCGAAGCGCTGCCACATTCCTGAATAGAGAATATTCCGCATGATCTCGGCATCCTGCAGAATCGGCAGGCGCTCAAATGCCGCCGATGCCTCTGCCATGACGCCCTCAAGGATCATCTGAATGTTCTCTGTAAAGCCCGGCTGATCTGCTCTGAGCACCAGAGGATTGTAACTGCCGTGCTTCCGGTCTTCCTCAATGTCTTCAAAACAATCCAGCAGATAAATGAACTTTCCAATGCCGAAGCCCAGCGTGCGAAGGTCGCTGCTGTAAATATCCTCCTGCCAGACATACAGTTCGGCCAGCATCTCGCCGGTCAGATTCGCCGCCGTATCCAGCAGCGGTTCTTTTCTCCGCTCGACCTCATGCAGCTTCTGCACATAGTCCCTGACCGCCCGGTTCTGCCGCTCCCACCGGCCGCCGCACACAGATGCCGCGCCGGACAAAAGTGCGCTGCCCGCCAGGCGCTCCACCCGGTGTTCATCCTCCCAGCCGTCCCTGAGATCATAATAGGACAGAATCGCTGAAAGGTCCGCGCAGTAATCTATGGCAGCATTTTTGTACATCTTCTGTTTCACGAAGGGATGCACCAGACACCGGTGCTTTTCCTCCGCCGTTTCCGTCTCATATAAAGCCGTCAGCAGCATGGCAAGAAACGTCATCTCATAACTGAGTGCCAGCCGGCTGACCGCTCCGCAGCGCTTGCCCAGCGTCCCGCAAAGCCCACAGTAAAACGCCCTGTAACGGTAAAATTCCCGAAACCGGAGTTCATCCTTTCGGGCAAGCATTACACCAAGCATTGAAATCTCCTTTTTTAAAAAACAGCCGCACCATCCGCGTACTGAATAAATGCCGACAGTTTCACTTTTGCGGGATTATATCATGCCTTTTTAAGGTTGACAACCGTCACCGGACAAACTGTCACTTTTTGCGTTCCAGTGCCGCATTCCCGCCACTGACCCGCACATCCGGACCGTCTTTGCCATCCCCGGGAACGCAATACTGGTCGTATGACCAGGCGGCTCAGGGCACCAGATTTGCCTCACTGTCGCTGCACAAAGGACAAATCCGTTCATTACCGCCTGCGCAGCGGCAGTGAGATAAAATAGACCAGCGCACAAAGCAGCACGATGGCCGCCCCGGCAGAGGTATTCAGATAATAGGAAAGAATCAGGCCGGCAATGCCGCAGACAAGGGAAATGAGCACGGAACCCCAGAGATAGGAAACCGCGTTCCTGGCCAGATTTCTGGATGCCGCCGCCGGCAGAATCAGAAGGGAATTGATGAGCATCACGCCCACCCAGCGGATGGAGACCATGACGCACAGAGCTACCAGAATGGTAAATCCGTACTCCGTCAGCTTTGTCCGGATGCCCCGGCTTCGGGCAAGAGACGCGTTGACACTGGTCAGCAGCAGCGGATTAAACAGAAAGGTCCAGCAGACAAAGACCAGAATCAGCGCCCCCAGCAGCAGCGGCAGATCCTCTGCCGTCACGGAAAGCACATCCCCGACGAGCAGGGAGGAATAACGGGCAAACGCGCCGCCCCGGGAGAGAATCACCAGACCCAGGGCAATGCTGGCGGAGGAAAATACGCTGATGATCGTGTCCGCACTCATCCGTGAGTGCTGCTTGACAAAGGTGATCAGGGCGGCCCAGAGCACACCGAACAGGAGCATGGGCAGCATCTGGTCCTTCATTCCCAGCACCACCCCCAGGGCCACACCGGTCAGCGCACTGTGTCCCAGCGCGTCCGAAAAGAAGGCCATTTTGTTGTCCACCGCCATGGTTCCCAGCATTCCGAACAGCGGCGTAATCAGCAAAATCGCCAGAAGGGCATTTTTCATAAAGGTGTACTGAAGAAAACTGAAGGGCAGAATTGTCCCCATGACGGCATAGATTCCGTTCATTCCCGTCCCTCCCTTGAATAAAACACCTGTTCAAACGCCTTCGAGGCAAATACCCGCTCCGGAGTTCCCTGTTCAATGACGGTTCCCTGCATAAGGGCCACCCGGTCTGCGTACCGTCTCACCACATCCAGATCATGGGAAACCAGCAGAATCGCCATATGATTCCGCTTTTTCAGTTCATTCACCGTCTGATAAAACGTCTCAAGCCCATTTTCATCCATTCCCGAAACCGGTTCATCCAGGATGAGCAGGTCCGGCTGCGGCGTCAGGGCCAGCGCCAGCAGAACCCGCTGCAGCTCACCGCCGGACAATGCCCCCAGCGGACGGTCTGCCAGATGCTCACTGTGGGTGCGCATCAGGGCATGCCTGGCCATTTCCCTGACCTTCCGGCTGATTCCCAGAAAGACCGGACGCGAGGAAAAGGCCGCGGCCAGGAAATCCTGAACGGACACCGGTGAGGAATGATCAAACTCCAGCTGCTGCGGAACATAGCCCGTACGCACGGCCGCGGCGGGCCGTCCGTCACCGGTCAGGTGCCGGATGTCGCCCTTGTACTCAATCTGTCCCAGCAGCGCCCGCAGCAGCGTCGTCTTGCCGGCGCCGTTGGTCCCAATGAGCGCCGTCAGCTCCCCGCAGTGAATATGAAGATTCACATCCGAGATCAGCACCTGCCCGTCCCGTTTGACACTGAGATTGTCCACCTCAATCCGGCACAGTCGGCAGCCGGACAGTTCCTTGGATGCACCTTTCACCGGTGCCGGAACAGGCACCGGCGTTCCCCGCTCTCTCACTGGCCAAACGCCTCCCTGAGAACGCGGACATTTTCCCGCTGAATCTGCTCATAGCTCTCCGGGCTTCCGTTTCCCGAGACGCAGGGATCCAGAACGTACATCGACGCCCCGGTCTCCCCCGCAATGATTTTGGCCGCTGTCGGGGAATACTGCGGCTCGATAAACAGTGTCTTAATGCCCAGACGCGCGACAAGATCACAGGTCTCAGCAATATCCCGCGTGCTGGGCTCCTCCCCCGGCTCATTGGCGATCACCCCGGCAACGACCAGTCCATACCGCCGGGCCAGGTAGTTAAACGCTTCGTGGAAGGTGATGATTTCCTTTCCGGCCAGGGGCCTGAGTGCCTCAGCCATCTCCTCATCCAGTGATTTGAGCCGGCCGATGTACGTTTCCGCATTGCTCCTGTACTGCTCCGCATGGGCCGGATCCGCTCCAGCGAGGCCTGATGCAATGTTTTGGATCTGCACCATGGCCAGCTGGGGATCCAGCCACACATGGGCATTGAGCAGTCCTTCCTCAATGCTCGGTTCCATTTCAATCCCCTGCGAGGCATCTATGACGGGCAGGTCCGCCTGAGCCCCTGCCACGCGGTCCATGAACTGTTCCATTCCGCCGCCGTTGATGACCAGGGCATCTGCCTCCTCCAGCAGCACCATATCCCGGGTCTGCAGGGTGTAGTCGTGCAGACATCCCACCGTCTGCTCCGCCATATTGGTCACCTGCACCCCGTCGATGCCCCCCGCCACGTTCTGTGTCAGGATGTACATGGGATAGAACGTCGTCAGGATCTGAAAATTCTCCGCTCCTGCTGTGCCAGAGAGCATCAGCAGCACAGCGAGGATAAGAATCAGCCGCTTCATGTCATTCTCCTTTTATCTTTACACGGTCCCGGCCGGATGCCCGGCACTCAGATATTCCCTGAGGGCAGGCAGCTGCTCTTTGGCATCATGCACGCCCTGCCAGTAGACATCCCCCAGTTTTTCCACATCTTTTTCAAGCCGGCCGATCCGGATGGGAATGGATGGAACAATCTCAAAAATCCGTCCTTCCTCATGCAGCCGGTCCACTTCCTTAAGTTCCCGGATATACGTCTCATTCATTCGCAGCAGCACATCCTCAAACTCGGGAAAATCTCCGTACAGCTGATGGATGATCTTCGAATTGTCCTGCAGCGAAGGCCGGAAGGACCTGTCCCGGGTCCGGACCACCACAATTTTCTCAAACCGCGGAAGTGCCCACTCAAAGGGGATCTTTACACTGCATCCCCCGTCCAGACAGCGGATGCCGCACACATTCACCGGCCGGCTGACAAAGGGCATGGACGCCGAGGCACGAACCGCCATGAGCAGTTCATCCAGGTTCTGTTTTTTCTCAAAATACACCGGCCAGCCGGTGGTTAGCGCCGTCGCCACGGCAATCATGCGGCGCTCAGGCTGCATCAGGCGCTCCCGGTTCAGCGGTTCCGTCCGTTCCATCTGACTGAAGAGGAAGTCAAACCCGATTACCCCCTGATTCTGCCGGCTCATCATCGGCCCTATCCCCACATATCTGGGATCCCGCCGGTACCGGAGATTCATCCGGGCGCTGAGCCCGATCTGTCCGGCCAAATAGGAAAGGGCGTTCAGTGCACCGGCGCTGACACCGATGGTGGTCTCAAAATTGATGTCATTCATCATGAGGACATCCAGAACTCCGGAGGTATACAGTCCCCGGAACGCCCCGCCCTCCAGGCAGAGGCAGCCCGGGGTTATCACTTTCCGGGCTTCACCGGCAGGAATCCGGTCCAGCCGGGAATAGACACTTTTCCGCGGCGCCTTTCCGGGCTGTCCGGGCTTTCGCCGGTAGGTTTTCTGATCTTTGCGCATTCTGCTGCCTTCTTTCCGGATCTCAATGCCAATGCCAATGGCCGCCCTGCGGCTGGCCCAGCCTTCTATGAGCCATCGTCTGGTCTCTGGGCACCGCTTCTTCCCGATACACCAGCCCGACAGGCTGCCGCCCTGCGGCTGGCCCAGTCATCCATGAACCGCATTCTGGTCTTTGGGCACCGCTTCTTCCCGATACGCCAGCTCGACAGGCTGCCGCCCTGCGGCAGGCCTGGAATCAGATATCGAGATCCAGGTTTACCTCAACCGTATATCCCCTGGCAATCTCCCTGACTTCCTTCCGGATCTGATCCATCAGTTTTTTCTGGTCCGTATCAAAGTCCAGAATGACGTCGAGCGTAACAGATTTCCGGTTTTCATCCACATAGAATCCATGCATCTGCAGTACTCCATCGTGGCTCATGACCGCCTTCGTAATTTTCCCCTGCATGGATTCGTTTCCATCTGAACTGTAATGGGAATAGAGGCTGATACCGGTCAGGACAATCTTATGCTTTTGGGCAACCCGTTCCACAATGCTGCGCTGCATCTGATCGATCTGCCGGGCCGTGATGAATTCATCCACTTCGATGTGAACCGACCCGATGATCCGTTCCGGACCATAGCTGTTGAGAATCAGATCATAGGCACCGTAAACTCCGGGCTCCTCACAGATGGTTTTCTTGACGGCATTTACCAGATCCCGGTCCATCCGCTCGCCCAGAATTTTATCCAGCGTTTCCTTGATCATCTCGATGCCGGAACGCGTAATCATCACACCGATCACGATACCGACGTAGGGTTCAAGGCTCAGACCTGTCAGAATGAAAATCACGGCGGAGAGAATGACGGAACTTGAAAGGATGGCGTCATTGAGTGAATCTTTTCCGGAAGCAATCAGGGAATCCGAATCCACCTTTTTTCCCTGTGCAACCATGTACCGGCCAAGGAGCACTTTTCCGATAACGGCAGCCACCAGAATGATGAGGGTCACCGGTGAATAGCTGGGCTTTTCCGGCGCAATGATCTTTCTGATTGATTCCTCAACCGCATTGATACCGGCAACCATGACGATGCCGGAGACGATCAGGGAACTCAGATACTCAACCCGCCCATACCCCAGCGGATGCTTCTTGTCCGGCTTTTTGGCAGCCAGTTTCGCACCCACAATGGTTATGACGGAGGAAAGGGCATCACTCATATTATTTAAAGCATCCGTTACCACCGCAACGGAATTGGAAAGCAGTCCAACGACAGCTTTAAACACAGCAAGAATAATATTGACCCCGATGCCTACCATGCTCGTCCTGACGATGGTTTCATTTCGGTTCATTCCAGTTATCCTTTCTTTAAAGGCCTCACAGGTGATCTTTTGACCGGATCACTTTTGGGGAGGCCTGGAATCGATCCCCTGCCGCTGCGCGGCAGGGCCATTCTTTTTGTCAGTCGATACAGATCTTAAAGACGACCGGCATATCGGAGCGGAAATCCGTCCGAAGCTGCAGCGTGCGCCCGCGGCTAAAGGACACCGGTTCATCCGTGCCGAGCACCGATACAGAGCGAATCACGCCGTTAAAGTCTGCCTCCCGGGCATCCTCCGGCATTCCGAGGGTATGGATGTCATAAACCCCGTCCTCGCTGGCTTTGAGCGCTGTCACATACAGCGCGCCATTCGCCGTTGTAAAGCGGAAATCGGCGGAGGTAAAAGGCTTCCGCTTTCCCTCTGCAAAATGACCGCCCGGAATCTGGGTTGGTCCCTCCCCGTACTTTTTCCACACGCCGGCACCGGTAATTGCTTCGCCGTTAACACTGAGCCAGCGGCCAATCTCCTCCAGAATCGCCGCGTCCCTGTCCGGAATTGTGCCATCTGCTTTGGGGCCGATGTTCAGAAGAAGACGGCCGTTTTTGCTGACAATATCGACCAGATCACAGACCAGATCTGCCGGCTCCCTGTACTGGTTTCCCTCTGTATAGCACCAGGAATTGCGGGCCACGGAGGTGTCCGCCTGCCAGGCATAGGACTTCATCTCGGCAAACTGTCCGCGTTCCACGTCCGGCACCGCCGTGCCGAAGGGAAACGCATCAAACTTGTAATTGATGACCGCCGGCTGCCCCCATTCAAGAGACCGGTTGTAGTAATAGGCCGCCAGTTTTTTCAGATAGGGCTTTGCGCTCCGGTGCTGAATCCACCAGTCAAAGTAAATGATGGAGGGATGATACTGATCAATGATTTCACAGGTTCTGAGCAGCCAGTCATCAAGGAACTCCTTAGTCGGTTCCGGCGTACTGGCAATATCCATGTGATCCCCTTCGGGCATCGCCGGCCAGTAGAAGTCGCCCCGCAGGAGCGGCTCATGAATATCGCTGTCAAAATCCTTCCCGTGACCCATGAAAAACCAGTGTTCAATCCGGTGACTGGATGCCCCGGCGATGATTCCCCTGTCCCGGCAGGCCCGGCTCAGTTCTCCCAGCACGTCGCGCCGGGGTCCCATTTCAAAGGCGTTGTAATGCGACAGCTGACTTTTGTACATCTGAAAGCCGTCATGGTGCTCTGCCACCGGTATGACATACTGTGCACCCGCACGCCGGAACAGCTCCGCCCAGGCATCAGGATCAAACCGTTCCGCCCGGAAAAGCGGGATAAAGTCCTTATATCCAAAGACAGACTGCGGTCCATATGTCTTTACATGGTGTTCAAATGCCCGGCTGCCTTTGATGTACATGTTTCTCGAATACCACTCATTATCAAAGGCCGGAACGCTGAATACACCCCAGTGAATGAAAATTCCGAATTTAATCTGTTCATACCACTGCGGAACCCGCCAGGCAGAAAGTGATGCCCAGTCATCCCGGTATGGTCCCGATTCAATCACGCGATCGATTCTCTTAAGTTCTTCCTGCACGTTTCTCACCACTTTCCTATTTCAGCAGGAAAAAAGGAACTCCCCCGGTCTATGAACGGAGAAATTCTCTGCATGCTGTTTGAGTTCCGTATTATAGATGATTTCAGCCTCTAAATCAACGGCTTTTCACCTGACCACAAGCTGTTTTCCGACGATTAAAAGCCTTCTCAAAGATCCTCCCTAAATATACAAAGCACAACATCCACCCGGATCATATATTCCACTGTTCCATCCGGATTCAACCATTTTTTCTGTCTACCTCTATCACACATTCGTGCATTTTGAGGTTCGCATCATAGTGAATGCCAACCAGGACAATTCTTCCACCGTAATTTCTCAGAATTTCCGGATAATTCATCTCTTTGATCTGTCTTATACCCCATACACGACTCCTTTCTGTCAGCCAGTTCCGGCAACTGTTTGATCATCCGATGTCTTCACAGACTGATTATATCCCAATAAAGGCAGAATATCAAACAATCATACGGAAGGATCTTTGCAGCCCTTTCCCATCTCCATTGCGTTTAATCATCCCGAATAAACCGGGCGTATGCTGCGGCGTTTCATATTCACTGTATGCCGGAAAGAATTGTTTCATTGTTTTTTAGGCAGATCCCTTAAGATCCTATCCCCATAAAGTCCACATCTTGCTAAGCTGTGAATTCAGAGGTATACTTTGTTTATCTGATTGCCGGAAAGAAATGAGGTCAACAACTGTCAAAATCGAAATGTTCTGAGGGATTATCTGAAGGAGCGGGAAAGGGAGAGCTTAATATCATGATTGAGCTTTTTAATCAGGAACATGCCGTTCAGGCCTACGGGAAATCTATGCAGGAAAAAGGTATAAAGATAGGCGAAAAAAATGGCAAGAAGCAACTTGCTCAGTTGTTTGCAAAGCTTTTTGCATTGGGAAAGACCGAGGATGCAGAGAAGGTATCAAAAGATCCGGAGTATATGGAGAAGCTTTTAAAGGAGTATGGTTTGGCTGAAGGTTGAGCTGTATACGCCCTGCTGTACTCGTTTCTGAGAAAGACTTTTTTCTTTTCCCGGATACCTGTAACTGTTTCAAAGTCAAAGACAGTAAATGATCTGAAGGATTATCTGAAGAAGCGGGAAAAGGAGGTCCTCAATATCATGATTGAGCTTTTTAATCAGGAACATGCCGTTCAGGCATATGGAAACGCCAGGGAGAAAAAAGGTATAAAAATAGGCGAAAACCAACTTGCTCAGTTGATAGCAAAGCTTTTTGATCTGGGAAAGATCGAGGATGCAGAGAAGGTATCAAAAGATCCGGAGTATAGGGAGCAGCTTTTAAAGGAGTATGGTTTGGCTAAAGCTTGAACTGTATATGTCCTGCTGTACTCGTTTCTGAGAAAGACTATTCTTTTCCCGGATACCTGGTACCTGTTTCATAGTCAAAGGCAATAAACGATCTGAAGGACTGTCTGAATGAATGGAAAAATGAGGTCGTTAATATCATGATCGAGCTAATTAATCAGGAATATGCCGTACAGGCGTACGGGAACGCCAGGGAGAAAAAAGGTATAAAGATAGGCGAAAAGAGAGGCGAGAAGAAGGGCAAAAAACAAATGGCTCAGTTGGTAGCAAAGCTTTTTGATCTGGGAAAGATCGAGGATGTAGAGAAGGTATCAAAAGATCCGGAATATAGGGAGAAGCTTTTGAAGGACTATGGTTTGGCTAAAGATTGAGCGGCATGCTGCCTGTTGGATAAAAGGCTCACGCAATTTTCTGTTTCCAGAGAATTGTGTGAGCCTTTTCATTATTGGGTTCAACTCATGGCCAGCGGTCCGACAAAGTGAACCTGCCGCAGAATGGTCCTGTCACGCAGCCACAGTTCGTCAAATCCGGGCACGCACGACGCTGCTCAGGCAGGACTGCCACATGCCCGCAAAGCATCCCCTGTTGCCTTGCTCCTTTTATTCCTCCGTCGTCTCCTCCGGTTCTGCCGCTGCAGGATTCGCCGGTTCATCCAGTGTACTTACCGAGACGGTCATGCCGATTCGAATGTTCTCGTTGGGAACAAAGTCGATATAGGCGGGATAATTTGCCTCACTTCCGGCCTCTGATTCGCTGAGGTGAGAAATCATGGAGACAGTTCCCGTGGTCTGCATGATGTTGCTTTCATCATAATTGAAAGACAGATTCACGGTATCCCCTTCCCTGATGGAAACCAGGTCATATTCATTGACGCTGATCTGAATCTGCAGGGAATCCATGGAATAGACCGTCAGCAGCGTATCCCCTTTGCTGACCGTCTTGCCGGCCGCGGTGTCTACCGAGGCGATGATGCCGCTGACATCTGAAATGATCTCATTGCCGGTGGCGTAGAGCCCGTCAAACTCCCCCGTCACGGTTTCAAACAGCAGATCTCCCCGCTTCACCTTGTCCCCGTCCTTCACATGAAAACGAAGAATGGAACCGCTGCCGTTCACCGCAATCTCCGAAGTTCTGCCCACGGTTCCCCGGCCAACCCGGGTCTTGGAAGCATAATTCGGGCTTCTGTACAGATACACGCTTTCCTCCATCAGCAGTTCACCGGAAGTCGTTTCCACTGTATACGTGGTGTCACTGGCTGCCGTCACAATGCCAACCGCCGTATGTGCTCCGTCGCTGGTGCAGCTCATATACAGCGTCTCACCGATATTCACATACTTGGTTTCCGCGCTGTTATACGCCTTCTCAATGTCCGCGGAAATCGTGTACTTGTGCTCCGGCACAATGTACATCACCGCACCGTAGCGGTTCACGACATTTTCCACGCTGTCGCCCACCTGGGCAAATACCCCGGCAATGGTGCCATCCGCCGTGGCGTAGACCTTGTCCGTGGCAATGGTGGCAACCACGCTTCCCCTGTCAATCCGGCTGCCAGCACGCAGACTGAAATGGCTGACGGTTCCGCCAAATGGCGCTGTTACGGAGACAACCTCACCTGATACAACGGTTCCCTCAAATGTAGTGGATGCCAGTGCCAACACCGGCATAAGGACCAATGCCAAAATGATTCCGATTAGCTTTTTCATAGTCACTCCTCCGGCACAAAAGGGCATGTGCCTTGTCATTTTTGGTATCTGTTTACATGCGTCTGAGCGCATCAATCGGGCTCAGACGGCTGGCTTTCCTGGCCGGTGACCAGCCAAAGATGATGCCAACGGCCGCTGAGAAGCCAACGCCCAGCGCAATGGCGCCATAGGAAATTACAAAATCCGTTCCCATCAGATGGCACATGATCGCCGAGAGAATCAGTCCCAGTACCACACCTGCCAGTCCGCCGATCATGGAGAGCAGGAACGATTCAATCAGAAACTGCATCTGAATCTGCCCGGGTTCCGCACCAATGGCTTTTTTGAGACCAATTTCCACCGTCCGTTCCGTTACGGAGGTCAGCATCATGTTCATAATGCCGATGCCGCCGACCACCAGAGCAATGCTGGCAATGCCTCCCAGCAGGGCTGACATCATGGACATCATGGTTTTCATCGTCTCCTCAATGCTTTCCATTGTGGTGATCTTGTACGTCTCATCCTCGTAACTGAAAATCTCATCCAGTAGCTCCTCCAGTTTCGGCTGCACCTCTTTTGAGGCACTGGCACTGTCCAGATAGATGGTCGCGTTGGTGACCAGTGAGGCACTGTTCATTTTGAGCGCCGTGGTATAGGGAA
Source organism: Christensenella sp. UBA4263 (assembly GCA_002395225.1). GTDB lineage: Bacteria > Bacillota > Clostridia > Christensenellales > Aristaeellaceae > Ventricola. Next base: position 6,029 of record DGWH01000005.1, on the reverse strand, counting down.
TCAGAATCTTGGGCGAACCGGACAGAAGACTGGCGATGGAGGTATCCGATTCATAGATGCCGACGATGGTAAACTGAATCCGGTTCAGATAGATGGTCTTTCCGATCGGACTCACGCCGTAGAAAAAAGATTCAACAATGTCCCCGTTGATCAGGCAGACCCGGGACATGTTTTCCGTATCAATCCGATTCAGCTTACGCCCGCTCTTCACAAGGTCCTCATGCACCTCAAAGTAGGTATCATTCGTTCCCTGCACGCTGATGCTGGTTTCACTGACATTCTCTCTTGCCACCGTGCAGCTCAGACTCACCGAGGGCGAAAGTCCGCGGATATGATCAATATCGATGATCCGCTTCATATCCTCCTCATCCAGTCCGTCCTTAAGATCGTTTCCGGTGGTTGTCAGGGTCATGGTCCCGGCACCCATGGAGGTAAAGGACGAGGAAATGGACGAGGAAACGGCGGAAATGGTGGTAATCAGGGCGATGACGGCCGTGACGCCGATCATGATTCCCAGTACGGTCAGGAAGGACCGGAGCCGGTTCTGCATGATGTTCTCAATGGCCATGGCACAGCTTTCCACAAACATGTAGACATGACCCATGATTCTGTTCATGAGGCTCAAGCAAACGTCACCTCGCCCTCCGCTTCGGTCATTACCCCGTCGATAATGTTCACCACCCGGCGGGCATTTTTGGCGATATTGACATCATGCGTGATCATGATGATCGTATGCCCTTCCTGATTGAGTGCATGAAACAGATCCATTATCTGATGTCCCGTGGTCTGGTCCAGTGCACCTGTGGGCTCATCCGCCAGCAGGAGGCTCGGGCGGGTTACCAGTGCCCTGGCAATCGCCACACGCTGCTGCTGGCCGCCGGAGAGCTGATTGGGCATATGATGCATCCGGTCCTCCAGACCGACCTTGCAGAGCATCTCCTCCGCCCGGGTGTGCCGCTCGCTGGGCCGGACACCCGCATAGATGAGCGGCAGTTCCACATTTTTCATCGCATCCATCCGCTGCAGGAGCTGGGAGTTCTGGAAGATAAACCCGATCTCCTTTGAGCGGATGTGGGATAGTTCCTTCTCATCCAGGTCCAGAACCACATTGCCCTTCAGAATATATTCACCCGACGTGGGCAGATCCAGGCACCCGATGATGTTCATGAGGGTCGATTTTCCGGAGCCGGAGGGGCCCAGGACGGAGAGAAACTCACCTTCCTCAATTTCCAGCGATATCCCCTTGAGAATGGTGACATATTCCTCACCCAGCAGATACTTTTTGACGATATCGGTCATTTTGAAAAAGCAGTCCTTCAGGGAAGACGCTGCATCTTTTCCGTTCTGCATACGTACCTCCCTTACCGCATCCCGCCCGGCGGCATGCCGCCCATATTTCCGCCGGTGTTCCGCTGATAATTCCCCTGATTCTGGCGGGACTGTCTGTTCTGGCTGGAATTGTTCTGACCGCTTCCGGTGGAGAGATTCTGGAGACCGCTAAACAGCCCGGTATTACCGGCTGCCTTCTGCTCGGCAACCTTGTAAACCGTCTGTCCCTCGGTCAGACCGGATACAATCTCCACATAGTTATTGTTGTCCACACCTACCGTGACAGGCACCTGCGACATCTCGTCATTATCGCCCCTGACCAGCACATACGCGCTGTTATCCCCTGCAAAGCTCAGGGCGGACTTGCTCAGGATCACGGCATCCGTGGCCTCCTCAAGGGGAATGGTCACTGTTACCTGCATTCCCGGCAGCACGTCCTCTGTCACAGCCACATCGCAGCTGACGGAGTAGTAGGCGGTGTTGCCGTTGGAGGAGGAAATCCGGTTGATGTGGGCAATGGTCGTGTCAAAGCTGGTCCCCAGCGCGGTCAGATTGACCTTGCACGGCTGGCCCAGATAGACTTTGGAGATCGAGTATTCATCCACCCGGATGGAGACGGTCATCTCGGTAAAGTCGACAATCTGAATCAGGTTCTGGTTTGCCGTCACCTCATCCCCTTCGCTGACCGCGATTTCATTTACCTGTCCGTTGAAGGAGGCCTTAATCATCTCGCCGGTGGACAGGCGGATCAGCCGTTCATTCTTCTCGACATTCTCCGCCTCGGACACATAGATCTTGCGTACCGTCCCCGCCTTGTCCGCCGAAAGGGTCTCATAGTTTTTGGCACTCATGCTTCCGCTGAAGCTCAGGGTATTGGAAATGTTTCCTTTCCGTGTGGTAAAGGTGTCATACGTCACGGTCACTGCCCGGTTCACCCCTTTGAAGACGACAAAGTACCCGACAGCGCCCAGCACAAGGAGGAGAAGCACCAGACGGATTATCCGGCGTCCGCGCTTCTTTTTCCCGGATCCTCTCAACTCTGTCCCTCCTCACTCAGCCGGTTCATTTCCTGTGCGGTATTATTGCGCACATCGTAATAATAGAATTCCGAATCACGGTTATCCGTCAGCGTGTAGGTCTCATCATCTACGGTTACGTTGACATTGAATGACTTGTCCGCGGTATCCATCGTCAGCGCATACAGGAAATCCTTGCTGACCTTTCCGCTTGAACGATACATGGCATAGCGGGTTCCCCCGGAAAAACCGTCTGTGGGCACCGTAATGCTGTGATCGCCAGCCTGCAGAACCATCTGTGCAATTCCGCTGGCTGAAAGCTTCTTTGACACCGTGCCGCTGAATACCCATGTAACGGCATTCTCGTCACTCTCATCCGCGGTGAGCACAATGGTATCCAGTGTGCCTCCCTCATTCCAGGACGCAAAACGGGCCTTAAACGACGCCGCCTCGCCGGTGTTCCCCTCACCCGGGTAAAGATTCAGATCCAGTGTTTCCTCACCGATCATCAGCTGGGACATGGCACTGGAATCAAGCACCAGATCTACGCCGTTGTAGGCGGAAATCAGCGTCGTGGATGACTTTGCGTGACTAACCGAACGGCTTGAACCGCCGCTGCTGCGTTTCACCGTCGTCGTGGTTCTGGTCTGGGCGTTCATTTTGTCCTCATCCGTCTCCAGTTCGACACTTTCATCCCTTGTCCCCAGCAGAATCCGCTCCGTGCTCTTGGTAATGTTTCCGGCTGCATCCCGGATACAGATTTGTCCGACTTCCAGAGTCACTTTTCCGTTTGCCTGGTACGCCCGGCGCATGGTTCCGTCTTTCTGCTGTGTCAGAAGACTCCACTTTTTCCCGCCGTTCACCGACACGGACACCGCCCCGCTGACCGTATCTGTTCCGGTGACCACCAGTCCGTATCCATCCGTTATATAAAGCAGCATAATCGGTCCAACCGTGTCCTGCTTGACCTTGTACGCCTCGGATCTTGCCAGTTCATCGCCGGCCTCATTCAGCAGCAGGAACTGAACCGTATATTCCCCGTCCACGGCCGTATAGACAGTACCTTCCAGAATTTCCGGCTCTGCGCCGTCCCTCTGTGCTGCATAAACCACCGTCTCCGTGACGGCTGGCTCCGCAGTATGACTGAGGTTGAACACAGCGGCTTCTGTGCTCCATCCTTCTTTCATCTCTCCGGTCCGGCTGACAGATAGGTTGTACTGAACGGTCTGCTCGGTACCCTCAAGGATTTCCGTTTCCGCAGCGGCGGAAAGCAGTTCTGTTTCAAGAACGGCACCGGTTTCCCCGGATTCAGCCGTGCCTGCAGCCGACAGGAGACTCATGGTCATCAGGGGCGCTTCATTTTCTTCCGTGACATTGTTCCCATCCCTGACCGTAAACTTTTTCGATGCAAGGGTGTTTCCTTCTGCATCCATAACAAGGAACGTCAGTGTATGGTCGCCCTCCTGTGGCAGACGGTATTCCGTTCCGTCCAGCCGGACCGGTTCCTCATCGTCCACCTGTACGTAATAAACCGGCTCTGTCACTGCCACCGGTTCCGCTTCATCCCCTTCCTGATTGTCATTCGTGTACTCCAGCGAAAAATTCACGGTCGGGGCATCCGTCAAATTCCCGCTTTCGGCAAACGTCACTGAAAGCGTATCTGAAGCATCTGATTTTCCTGACACCTGCGCATTGGCTGGCGAGCTGTTCGTCTGAAGCGATGCAGACAAAAGAGAGGTATTCAGTGTCTGCAGCGCTGAATCGGCATTTCCCGTTTTCAGCTTGCCTGCATCATTTTCATTCTGCGGCGAACCGTTCTGGCTGGAATTCCCGTCTTCCTCTCCTGAATTCACTGAGGACTCTTTTGAGTCCTGTCCGGTCCCCAAGGGTTCCTTGCTGCTCAGCGTGTTATTTTCATTCAGCTTCTGCTCATTGCCCGTGCTCAGTGAAAGCGTCTTCTGCGGAGAGGCTTTGAATACAACCTGCCCGTTTTCCCTGCTGTTTAAACCGGTGTTCTCTGTCCCGTTCTGTCCATTTTGAGTCTGTTTCTCATCCGGCTGCTGATTATTCCCGTCCGGTTTCTCTTCGTTTTCCGAATCGGTCCCCGATACGCCTTTTTTGACGGTTAAATTCAGACTTTTCAGGGATACGGAAGTGTTTTTCAGCTGAACATCCTGCGGGCCGGATGACTGCGACGGTGCCTTATTTGCCTCGCTGTGTTTGTCATCTGTCCCGTCTGAATCCGTTTCGTCCTTGTCCTCCTCCAGCTGCAGATCCGAATTCGTTCCCTCTGTTTTCTTTTCTGTCACGGATTCTGTCGTTTTCCCCTCTGGAACCGTGTTCATTTTCTGAACGGATTCGCCGCTCTTCTCCTGATTTTGTTCATTCTCTTTCGGCGATTCGTCCGGATTTTCTGTATCCACGCCGGATTTTGTCAGAAGCCCCTCCGTCTGTTTCCGGTTCACTATCGCCTCATCCCCGCCAGCGGACTGACTCGATTTCAGCTTCTTAAACGCATTCAGGAGCGCATTGTTTTCTTTATCCTCATCCTGCGAGTCGGTGTCCGTTCCTTTTTTTCCTCAGAGGAAGCATCTGACCCTTCCTTTTTCGTGTTTTGTTTATCCAGTGTCAGGGTCTCCACGACTTCATCTTCAACGTCGTCATCATCATCATCTTCTTCGTCTTCTCCGGTTGTTCCATCCGGCACAGGTGTCTGACTTCCGTTTTCAGCCGGTTCCTGGCCGGATTCCTGCAGCTTCTCGGTTTCTTTTGTCTCCTCTGTTTCCTCTTCTTCCTCTTCGGAAACCGTCGGCCGTTTGACCTCGAGTTTTTTAGACGCGAGGATATTCTCATTCGCATCCTGAGCGGCAAAAACGTACTCGCCCTCTGCCTTGACCGAAATCGACCATCCATAGTCTGAACTGTCCAGTTGTTTCACCGTCCCATCCGGACGGGTCATGTACAGATTCAGCTCAATGTTTCCCGGATAAACGAAAACTGTCAGGGTAAAGGAATCCGTTTCGACCAGATAATCGCAGTGTGCCTCAATGCTCACCTCGATCTCATTCTCTTCCGACTCGTTCTGCTGCAGATTCTCCTGTTCCTTTTTCTTTTCACCCTCGATGATTTCTACTTCGCCATCCAGCTGCCCGTCTTCCACGACCTTCTGTTCACCGGAACCCGTTGCCCCCGTCTGTCCAGTGACCGCATTGTTCACTTTCTCTTCGCTGCCCGAACCGGAAGCACTGTCGTCGCTCTTTTCGGTTGTGCCGGAGCCGCTGACAGGATCGCTGCCGGTCCCGTTCTTCGTCTCCGCTGAACTGCTGTCCTTGTTTTCTTTTGCATCACCGCCGGTTGTATCCCCGCCGCCTGTGCTCTGGGCCGCATTGCTGCCGGTCCCGTCGACGGTATTGCTTCCCCCGGCCGCGGTGCTTCCGCTACCTTCCTGGCCGGCATCTGCTCCTGCGCTCTTGTTTACACCGACTTCATCCTTCCCGCCGTTGTTTCCGTTCGTTTCTCCGCTGGTTCCGCTGCCGGCTTCTCCGGACGTCTCACCGCCGATTACATCGCCGCCTTGTCCGGAATTTTCACCGCCGGTACTGTCGCCGCCTTCTCCGTAATTTTCACCGCCGGTACTGTCGCCGCCTTCTCCGTAATTATCACCGCCGGTACTGTCGCCGCCTT
>DGWH01000118.1:4583-16474 GCA_002395225.1 Christensenella sp. UBA4263 | reverse complement strand
CGGCAGAAGCGGCAGCATACGGATCGTACGCGGCAGTTCCGGAAGAAGCAGCGGCAGAGGGATCATACGAGGCAGTTCCGGAAGAGGCAGCGGCAGAGGGATCGTAGGCAGCGGTTCCGGAAGGAAGGGCGGCTGCGCTGGGATCATAAGCGGCAGTTCCGGAAGAGGCGGCCGCATACGGGTCATATGCAGCTGTGCCGGAAGAAGCGTCAGCAGTCGCTGATCCGCTGTTATAGGCATACGGATCATAGGCAGCAGTGTCTGTTTCGGTATCCGCACCGGCAGGAACAGTCGTGCCGGACTGTGCAGATGCGACACTGGTCATCCCGGGAGCTGCGTCGGGTGCGTCCGGATCGACAACCGGAGCCGTGATCTTCAGCTCTTTTGTGGTCGGATTGGATGCGGTTCCGTACTGGCTGACCATGGTTGCCTGAAGCGTATAGGTGCCGGCGGCAATTGCGTCGCCGGAATCGGCGTAGGCAGTGATTTCATAATCGTTGTCTTTTGAATGAACTTCTGCATTTTCTGCGATTTTAAGTACGGTGGCACCGGTAGAATCCAGAAGTTCAATGGTGATAAAGCCAGGGACGGAGGCGTTAATGGTGAATTCGCCATATGCGCCGCTTTCAATGCCCTCCTTGGGAACGGTTATTTTGAGTGTTGGTTTCGTTGTTGCTTCTTTGGCGGCCTGCTTATTGGCTGCCAGTGCGCCGCCTGTTGTTGAAAACACCAGAAACAGTGTCATAAAGACGGCGAGAAGTCGTTTGAGTGTCATAGTAAATCCGTTGCTCCTTTCAACATTCATTCCGTGCAATGAATGAATTTGGTCAATATAAATCCGGAAAATATCATATCGCAAAACAGAAAATGTTTCAAGAGTGTTTTTCCCCTCACAGAAGACATAAAACAGAAAACGAAGGAAGATTCCACTAAATTATTCATTATTTGGCAAATATCCGGTCAAGTATGTCAGAAAATGCAATTATACAAATACTATTTGCAAATATTCTGGTCAGGCTCCTTCGGTTATGCTGGAATATCCTTTTTTTTCAAACAGGCAGGAAGAAACAGCCCTGTCCGGCCGTGACAGGACACCGGACAAGTGCAGCAATGAGAAACAGGAGGAACGGAGATGCGGACGAAGTTGATTTTGTGACAGGGAGCGTGGGATCCTCCCTCTGAAAGGGAATTACGGCGGCCTCCTGGGCAGACTTCTCAAAAACAGAGGCCTGAAAGTTTCCACTTGGAAATTTGGATCCCCAATATCCATCTCGATCCCGAACCGTGAATCCCTGTTGGCACGGAGAGGTATTTGTGACAGATGACGGAGCGGAAGCGGATCTGTACATGGAACATGACGAACGCTTTATCGATGAAAACCTGACGCGGGCAAACCATGTGACCTGCGGCAGGGGTATTATACGGTCATCACGAAAGAACGGCGGGGGAGTATCCGGGGGCAACGATTCAGGTGATTCCGCCGATCCCTGGATGCCGGGAGCGTATATGAAGTGCCCCTGCTGATTCATGAGGAGGGAATGGATGAGGCCATATGCCGTCTGCCGGAAATCAAGGCACCGGAGGCGGATATGAGGGAATGGCAGAAAATGGCGGATCGGCTGCGGGATTTCTCGGACAATGTCACCATCGGGATTGTGGGCAAGTATGTGGAACTGCAGGATGCCAGTCTGTCCATCATGGAAGCGCTGCGTCACGGCGGCGTTGTCAACGGGCTCAGTGTGCAGATTCGCTGGATTGGTGAGGAAAATGCAGTTTCATCCGGAGCTTCGCAGCAGGCCCGACAGACCGCATCCGCTTTTTCGGGAATTCATCCAACACACGTACGCCGCTGGTTCCGTTTCAGACGGAGACTGAAAAATCGGAGATCCCCGACAGTTCGGGGATCTCCGATTTTGTCTGAGCAGAAAAGATCAGGTGGGAATGCCGTTGAGAGGACTGGCCAGGAACGCATCATAGGTGATTCTGGCGGCATCCTCCCGGGACAGGGTGTGCATATAGGGAACTTTTTCTTTCAGATGCCCGGGGCCCCAGCAGCCATACTCCGCGAAAAAGGTCCGCTCATGGGATTCGGGTTTCTGCCAGTCGTTAAACCATCCCTCAGCAATATGGCTGTCCAGGCCGCAGGAAAGAAGGGTAATCCGGGCATCGCTGCGCCAGGGCCTGCCGATATAGACGCTGCCCTCGGGACAATGGTCGTTCAGGAAGCGGCAGCGGTTAAATACAAAGCCGTATTCCTGCCCCTGGGGCGTGCTGGGGGCACAGACGTATCCGATGAAGGGCTCGGACCGGTTTTCCCGTCCGTCCTTTGAGACCAGTTCACACTCTTCAAACCAGGCAGCGGCTCCGCCGAAAATGAAGTCAATGTCCCCTTCCACGGTGCATTTGCGGAACAGATGCCGCTGGGGACGTCTGGGCGTGTTCTCATCCGGCCCGGTAAACCCGCCGGGCTCAATGACTGCTTTGGGAAGAGGCGCAAGGAACAGGGTATCCTGACTGCCGGAAAAGCGGCAGCTTTCGGCAAGGAATTCATCCCCGTTGACGTAAAGGGCAATGGCCTGTCCGACTTTTTCTCTGGGGGCGGCAGCGTTTGTGACACGCAGCCGGCGCAGGGTTACGTGATCACCGGCGATGCGGAGCGTGGCCGTGCGGAATGTACGGCGGGCCTGCCCATCCGGCAGAATTTCAGCAGCGCCGTCATCCCAGAGAATTTCCGTTTTATCTGCGCCTGCCCCTTCAATGATGGTATTGGGGCGAAGAAGCTCAATCTTTTCGCACCAGGTTCCCGCGCTCAGGAGAATCCGGGCGGGAATGGAGGGATCCGCGGGAAGGGAGGCGATGGCTTTGGCAATGGTATCCGGTTCGCCGCCGGGGGTTACACGGATGGTAACAAGATTTGACATGATTTTCTCCTTATATATAATGTAGCTTGTTTGTGCGGCACTGTTGTTTTCAGTGTGCATCTTTGGCGAACTGCCGCTGCGGCAGGCTGACTTGCAAAATCATGGGAAACGATGAACGGGCAGTCACTGTCTGTTCTGGATGGCTGACCTGCCCGGGATTGTCCGGGAAAACATCCGGATGAGGTGGCGGGTAATTCCGATTGCGCCGGAAATGACCGCGCGAATTATACCAAATGCTGAGCGGCCCCGCAACTGTGCTGCTTTTCCGTAATCCCTCATCCCTGCCCGGATTCAGGCTGAAAAAGGACAGACAGGCCATGTCCGGGGACGGTGGATTCTCCTCATTTGTCTAGTTTTGGGTTGAATTTTACTTTGAAATCGAATAAAATGGGGCGGCTGTTGAGAGGGAGCTGAGACTGCGAGATTTTGCCATGGAGGCGCAGAATGAGCTATATTGCCGGTATCGGCGGGGCAAATATGGATATTCATGCACAGAGCCTGAATGAACTGGTGCTGCATGATTCAAATCCGGGATACCTGCATATGTCCATGGGCGGTGTATGCCGGAACATATGTGAGAACCTGGCGAGACTTGGGGAAAATGTCTGGCTGTGCACGGTACTGGGAAATGATATGAACGGGCGGAACATCCTGGAAGGGTGTGAACGGGCCGGAATCCATATGGACGGAACGAAGGTGCTTGAACAGGAAAAGACATCCATGTACGTCTCGGTGATGGACAGGAATGGGGATATGCTGCTTGCCCTGAGCGACATGCATATTATCAAGCGGCTTGATGACCGCCTGGTGGATGAGGTGCAGCCGCTCCTGTGCGGTGCGGAGCTGGTTGTCTGTGACGGAAACCTTTCGGCCCGTTCGCTGGAACGCCTGACCTCGGTGTGTTCAAGACCTCTGTATATGGACCCTGTTTCGACTGCCTGGGCGAAAGAGGTGAGTCCGTATATCGGCTATTTTGATACCGTAAAGCCCAATCGCCTGGAACTGGAGATCCTGACGGGCTTTTCCTGCGGGACAGCGGAAGAGCTGCAGATGGCCTGCGATGTCCTCCGGGGGCGAGGCGTCCGCCGGGTATTTGTCAGTCTTGGACGGGACGGCCTGTTCTACCGCGGACCTGAGGGGACGATTATCGGGGAAAACCGGCCGTATCCGCACCTGGTAAATACCACCGGCGCAGGTGATGCGGCGATGGCCGGAATCATCCATGCGACGATCCATGGCTGGAGTCCGGAAAAGGTCGTCCATGCCGGCATGGCAGCGGGCATGGCGGCAATTGCCTCCGAGGATACAATCAATACGGAAATCAGCAGTGAAATGCTTGAAAAACTGATAAAGGAGTATATAGCATGATGGACCTGAAGAAATTTATGGATATTACGCCGGAGATTGAGGAGGCGGTGGCTGCCGGAAAGCCGGTTGTGGCACTGGAGAGCACCATTCTCAGCCATGGAATGCCCTATCCGGAAAACCTTGGATTTGCACGGGAGATTGAGAAGCTCATCCGTGCCGAAGGGGCGATCCCTGCAACAATGGCCGTGATAGACGGACGGCTGAAAGCCGGACTCACGGAGGCGGAACTGGTCCGGATGTGTGAGGCGAAAGGCGTTCTCAAGGTAAGCCGGCGTGATCTTCCCATTGTGGTGGCGGAAAAGCTGACCGGTGCGACGACGGTGGCAACAACCATGATCCTGGCGAAACTGGCCGGCATCCATGTGTTTGCAACCGGCGGCATTGGCGGGGTGCACCGCGGCGGCGAGGTGACGATGGACATCAGTGCGGATCTGCAGGAACTGGCACATACGGAGGTGGCCGTTGTCTGCGCGGGCGCCAAGATGATTCTCGATATCGGACGGACGCTTGAATACCTGGAGACCATGGGTGTGCCGGTCCTGGGACTGGGAACCTCGGATTTCCCGGCTTTCTATTGCCGCAAGAGCGGATTTGGGGTTGATTACAATGCGGAGACGCCGCTGGATGTGGCCCGGATTGCGAAAGCCAAATGGGATCTGGGACTTGGCGGCGGCCTGCTGATCGGCAATCCGGTTCCCGAACAGTACGCCATGGATTTTGACAAGATGAGCGCGGTGATCGACCGTGTCCTGAAAATGGCAGATGAGGCCGGTGTCAAGGGAAAAGAGATTACGCCGTTCATGCTGGCGCATATTGTCGAGGAAACAGGCGGCGACAGCCTGAAGACGAATATTCAGCTGGCATTCAACAACGCAAGAGCTGCGTCGAGGATTGCGGTGGAGCTTTCCAGACTCTGAGCGCGGACTGTATATCCCTTCGGGAATGAGCGAAAGATGCTTGTACAGCTTTCATAAATCCTGTATAATCGGAGAAACTTGAGGTGAATCGGAGGAGAACATTCCTCGGATTGAATCGATAAAAAAGGTGTTTTAGGAGGAGTAAGCAAGATGGGTGCAACACTTTTGATTATGGCTGCCGGCATGGGATCCAGATACGGCGGGAATAAGCAGGTTGATGGTCTTGGACCAAACGGCGAAATTCTGATGGAGTATTCCATCTATGATGCGATTCGGGCGGGTTTTGACCAGGTCGTATTTGTCATTAAGCCGGGGATGCAGGACCAGGTTGCGGCGATCTGTGGCGACCGGATTTCAAAGAAAATCAAGGTTGATTATGCTTTCCAGGATTTTTCCAGTGTTCCTTCCTTTTATAAGATTCCTGCAGAGAGGGTAAAGCCTTTCGGCACGGTACATGCTGTTCTGGTTGCAAAGGATAAAATCAAGCAGCCGTTTGCCGTCATTAACGCAGATGATTACTATGGGGTTTCCGCTTTCTCAACCATTTACCCGAAGCTGCAGACGATCAGCCCGGAAGGGGAGGCGGTCATCGTCAGCTATGAGCTGCGCAATACCGTTTCCAAAAACGGCGCCGTCACCCGCGGCATCTGTGAGGTGAAGGATGGATACCTTTCCAAGGTTGTTGAGACGTTTAAGATTCAGGCGATGCCGGATGGCCGGATCCTGAACCTGGATAACGGCGAACCGGGAACGCCGCTGGATCCGCTGGCACCGATTTCCATGAACTTCTGGGGCTTTACTCCCTGGTTCTTCGGAAAACTGGAGGAGTATTTCAATGACTTCCTCCGTTCACTGGAGCCGGATGCCATCAAGGCCGAGTGCCTGCTTCCGTCTGCCGTGGATGCCTTCATGCACAAGGGCGAGCTCCGCGTGCCGATGCTGAAAACAGATTCCGTCTGGTTCGGTGTTACTTATAAGGAAGATAAGCCGATTGTCCAGGCAGATCTGCGTGAACTCCATGAAAAAGGTGTTTATCCGCCGACCCTTCATGAATAATCATTCCGGACTGTCCCTTGAACAGGGACAGTCCCCGTTATTTTGGGCTCCGGTCTCACTTCCTCGCGTTTGTGTCATCCGCTGATCTTCCGGCACCGCTGTATTTCCGGTGCACAGATGCGGCGGGAAAAAGCCGGCACAAAGTGACAGACGCGGACCGGTCCTCCTAAAGACTGCGGCGATTTTCCGGAAAGGAGAAACCATGCGTGTACAGCTGACCAGGGAAACCACAGGCGACAGAGCCGTCAGGGAAGCGGTGACTCTGTCTGTTGTGGCCAACGTTGTTGAGATTGCGGCGGCAGTGGTACTGACCTTTCTGGTAATGGCACTTCTCAGAGGCGGTGTGGAGGAAACAATCGCCAGAATGACGGCTATTGTCTGCATGGGTGTGGTCACGTGGGGCGCTGTTACGGATCTGGGAAAAACATTTGAAACCGTTTCAACGATTCGCCGTGAGCAGGCTCTTGAGGAAGCGTTTGCCCAGCTTGAATCCCTTAACCGTGAAATGCGCGCGCAGCGGCATGACTTTATGAACCACATTCAGGTCATCTACAGCCTGATCGAAATGGAAGAACCTCAGGAGGCACTGAGGTATATGGACCGCCTCTATGGGGATATGCAGCATGTCAGCAAAATGCTCCGGACAGATTCACCGGCGGTCAATGCACTGATTCAGGCAAAATCTCAGGAAGCTGAAAAGCGGGGAATTGAATTTGTCCTGTCCATTCACGCAAAGTGGGGGGATTCCTCCATGCCGGCGTGGGAACTGTGCAGGGTGCTGGGAAATCTGATCGACAATGCCATGGATGCAGCCGCGTCTGAAACAAAACGTGAAGGTCTCCGGCCGCAGGTGGAACTGATGCTGGGGGAGGATGAGAATAACTGGTTTTTCTCGGTTCGCAACAACGGCCCTGAGATTCCGGAAAACGTTCAGGAACATCTTTTTGAGGCGGGATATACCACCAAATCAAACGGTCATGGAATGGGACTGTACAATGTGAACCGGATAATCTCTGAGATGGGCGGTCGGATTGCCCTCGTTTCCGATAAGGAAGGAACCGTTTTTTCCGGATATGTTCCGCGGAGCCGGCTGCGGCTGACCGAGGGACAGACCGGGGAACCCGCATAGACGCTAATTCGGGATGATTATTTGCTTGGATGATGTACCTGTCACTCCGGACCGCTCGCACCTGAGCGGTCCGGCTTTTGAATTTGGTGCCTGCCGCTGCGGCGGAGCGGACAGAATACCGTATTCCGGGGAGTGGCAGATTTTGGCTCAATGCAGACGGATTGTGAAGAATGTTACAATTTTGTAACAAATGTAACAATACGTTAACCGGGCAAAAATGAAACCAATAAGGGGAAAAACGAACGGAATTGAGAAAAAAACAACGGGGGTTCTATCGGCGTGAAGATGGGTGAAAAATGAAAAATGTTAAATTTTGTTAATAAATTTATTTCAAAAGGGTTGACAGCGTAACATTTTCGTAATAAACTTGTCTCAAACTTTCCGGAACAGACAAACTGTGTGGAAAGGTCAGATGATTTCCTACTGCATCGGCAGTAAAGAGAGAGGGGATATGACAATGATGAACAGGATCCGAAGTCGTTTCGGATTCACAGTGTGTCTTCTGGTTCTGCTGATCGTTGCACTGGCGGTTCCTGCTTCGGCAGCGAATTACAGTAAACTGTATGGCACGACCACAGACCGGCTTCGTTTACGTGAATCTGCGTCATCCAATGCGACTACGATTGACAATCTGGCGAAAGACCGCTGCGTGTACATTATTCAGTCGAAGGACAGCGGCGGCATTACGTGGATTGAAGTCAAATACCGGACTCATGAAGGGGGAACTGAGACCGGCTGGGTAGCTCAGACTGATGGCAAGACTACATTTGTAAAAGTACTGAGCGTTTCTCAGGCTAAGAAGCTGTACAACGTTTCAGACGGCGATCTGCCGAGCAAACCGACTGGTCTGTGGACCGCAAAGGAGCGCTCCGCAGCGCAGTCTTCCGGCTCCTCTTCCTCAGGCGGTTCTTCCGGTGCCTCTTCGGATAACGTTAAGATGGCACAGAGTGTCCTCAAGGACATGGGAATTTATGCCGGCGAGATAACCGGTAATATGGGCGATAAAACGGTTGCTGCCATCAAGGAATTCCAGAAACGGTATGGTCTTACCAGAGATGGTCAGCTCGGCCCTGATACGCTGAGCAAACTCAGATCCGTGGGCGGAAGCAGTGCCTCATCGGGCAGCAGCAGTTCTACATCTGCAGATGCGGTCAAACGGGCACAGGGACAGCTGAAGGAACTGGGCATTTATTCCGGCGAAATTACCGGAAAAGTCGGATCGAAGACGACGGCGGCAATTAAAGAATTCCAGCGCCGCAATGGTCTTACAGCGGATGGTGTCCTTGGCCCTTCTACCATTGCAAGGCTTGATGAGGTAGCCGGGTCCGGAAGTTCTTCTTCCGGCGTGTCCAGTGATACCATCAAAGATGTTCAGGCAAAACTGGGCAATATGGGGATTTATTCCGGTGAGGTAACCGGTAACCTTGGTTCCAAAACGATAGCGGCAATTAAGGAATTCCAGAAGCGGTATAATCTTACCCAGGACGGAATCCCCGGACCTGCCACTGTGACCAAACTGAATCAGGTCTACAGCAATACCTCGACGGTTAAAGTGTCGAGCGGCGGCGCCGGCCTTGGAATTGGTTCCTCCGGTACAGCGGTTGCCACACTTCAGCAGAATCTGACCACGCTCGGTTATTACTGGGCAGAGATTACCGGAAACTTCGGCGCCAAGACACAGGAAGCGGTCAAGCGTTTCCAGAAAGCTTACGGACTGCCGCAGGATGGTGTCGCAGGTGAGGCAACACTCTCGGCCATTAAGACGCAGGTAAGCAAGAAAGGCGGTTCTTCTTCCTCTGGCAGCGGCGGTTCAATCAATACGAGCAGTATTCTGCAGCTGAATTCAACCGGCAGCAATGTAACGGCTCTCCAGAACAAGCTTGCTGCACTTGGCTTTTACAAGGGCGAGATCACCGGCCATTATGGCGAAAAAACCCGGGATGCCGTTAAGGCTTTCCAGAGCAAAAACGGCCTTGTTGCCGATGGCATTGCAGGACCTGCAACGCTCAGGGCGATTTCCTCTGCAAAATCGTCAGGTTCCGGCTCTTCCGGTTCCTCATCATCCGGCGGTTCCAGCGGATCCAGTGCGGTATCATCTACGACACTGACGGTTGGTTCCACAGGTGCTGCGGTCAGGAGCCTCCAGAACAATCTGACAACGCTTGGATACTATTCCGGTGATGTCACCGGACACTTTGGTTCCCAGACTGCTGAGGCTGTACGGAAATATCAGAAAGCCAAAGGACTCAGCCAGACGGGTACTGCCACTCCTTCTCTGCAGTCCAGGATTGCCAGCGATACCGGCTCCGGTTCAGGCAGCGGCAGTAAGGTGGTTATTAAAACTTCGCTAAAACGGGGTGATTCCGGAGATGCGGTCAGGGATCTGCAGAATGCACTGTATAAACTTGGCTTCTACAATGGAACGATTTCCGGAAATTACGGTTCATTGACGGCTGCGGCGGTCAGAAAGTTCCAGGATAAGAACGATCTGACGGTTGATGGGATTGCCGGTTCCAGGACGATTGCTTTGATCAATCAGAAGGCAGGATCTTCCATTTCACCCTCCAGCGGGTCTTCCGGCTCATCCGGAAACTCCGGAAGCGGCACCACGACGCTGGTCAGTTATGCAAGGGTTTCTGCTACCAGTGCACTGCTTAGAACCAGTGCATCAACGAGTTCCAAGTCCAAGACGACGCTTAAAAACGGAACTCAGATGAAAATATCCAAGAAAACTGTTACCGGCGGTGAGATCTGGTATTATGTACAGGCATATCAGGATGGATATACGTATATAGGCTATGTGCGGAGTGATCTGGTAACCATTATTTCGGCAGCTGACTTTAAGGCAGCTTCCGAGCATAACAGCGGTGCGGATGATGAGGTTCAGGGCGTCCTTGAAGTTCGTTCCTCTGATGTCGCTGTTCGCGAAGGCCCCGGAACGACCTATGAGATCATGCGCCGTGCTCAGTATGGTGATATTTACACCTATACGGATTATGAGAACGGATGGTATAAACTGACTGATGGATATTATATCAATGCGGCATATGTGTCCACGGCAGTAGATCAGTCCAAAATTGATGATACGGATACCACCAGCTATCAGGTTGGCGATACGGATCCGATGGTAGCCAACATTCAGGAATGGCTGAAGAAGCTGAAATATTATGATGGAGAAGTCACTGGCCATTACGGCAATAAGACGGCTGAAGCTGTGGCTGCTTTCCAGAGTGACAACAGCTTAAGGGCTGATGGTATTGCGGGCAGAAAAACGCTTGCTGCTCTTCAGGCCAAAATAGCCGGCGGATCCGGTGGAACAGTAGATTATACTGGCGCAATATACAGTGTTAACTGGTTTGCAGCGAAGAGCTCCGAAGGTAATTATGGTTTCTCCAAAATTGGCTTTGTTGCAAACAACTATGCCAAACTGACAGACCTGAGTACTGGAACTTCACTGCGAATTAAGATTCAGTCGACGGGCAATCACATTGACGCAGAGCCGGTTACGGCAGCTGATACAGCGAAGCTCTGCTCAATCTATGGTGTTTCCTATGCCTCCAGCATTACATCTTCCAAGCATTATCAGAGAAGACCGATGATGATACAGATTGAGAAGACTGGATTTAAAGCTGTGTGCTCCATGTACGGTGTACCGCATGGGAAGCAGACGATCCTTGATAACAATTTCCCCGGACAGTTCTGTCTCCATTTCCATAATTCCAAGACAAGCGGTACGGACAAAGTGGATTCGGGACATCAGTCAGCGATTACCAGAGCGATAACGATTGTTTATAACGATGGTAAAAAGAATGTTGAACTCGTTCCATAATTAACTTCACCCCCAACCCCCCTCTTATATAGGGAGTGGCTTTCAGCCACTCCCATTTTTTATATTGTCAGAGGAACAGAACTGTTTGGATGAAAATGAGAATCAGAAAAATGCCATATAAATAAAATGGAAATACGTACTGAATAGATAACAAATCTGGAGAAAAACGATTAAGGTGACAATTATTCATTTGAAAAGATGTTTGGGTTGTTATAAAAAATGGAGCATGGTATAATAGGCCCAGTACATGAGCCGGCTATTTGACGATATCGACGGAGAGAATACCGGGAATGAAGACGGAGCGGGAGGGAAAACGAAATGAGTGTCAATATTATCATTCGGGATGCGGTTAAGAAATATGGGGACAATGTCGTTATCGGAGGCTTGTCACTGAATATTCGCGGAGGCGAATTTTTTACACTGCTGGGTCCCTCCGGCTGCGGAAAGACGACACTGCTGCGGATGATTGCCGGATTCAACAGCATTGAAGGCGGAGATTTTTATTTCAATGACACACGGATCAATGATCTGGATCCGGCCAGGCGAAATATTGGAATGGTGTTTCAGAACTATGCGATCTTTCCGCATATGAACGTTCGAAAGAATGTGGAATTCGGTCTCAGAAACAGAAACTTTGACAAGAGCCGGATTCACGAGCAGGCGGACCGTTT
>DGWH01000118.1:0-4378 GCA_002395225.1 Christensenella sp. UBA4263 | reverse complement strand
GATGCCAAGCTGCGGGTGGAAATGCGGACGGCGATCAAGGAAATTCAGAACAATGTGGGGATCACCACGGTCTATGTCACCCATGATCAGGAAGAGGCCATGGCTGTCTCAGACCGCATCGCGGTGATGAATGCGGGCGAGATTCAGCATGTCGGTACACCGAAAAATATCTACCAGCGTCCGGCGAATCTTTTTGTGGCGACCTTTATCGGACGGAGCAATATCCTTGAGGGAGAAATGAAGGTTCAGGGAGAGAAAGCGGCAGTGACCCTGCCTACCGGATATACCGTCGAATTTGATAAGCTGGCACTTCAGAATACCGGGAGCGGAAAAGTCAAGGTTTGTGCAAGGCCGGAGGAACTGATCGTGCAGCCGGCTGGGAAGCCGGGATTGAGTGCGGTAGTGGATGACTGCGTCTTCCTGGGGCTCAATACACATTACTTTGTGCATCTGACAACAGGGGAAAAGGCAGAGATTATCCAGGAGTCCACCATTGACTCGATTATTGAGCCCGGAACATCTGTCAGTCTCCGTCTGAATACGGAGAAGGCGAATCTGTTCTCAACGGACGGGAAACGCAACCTGCTGATGGGGGTTATCAACGATCTCGAACCTGCAGCCAGGTAGGAAGGGGGATGGGCACGTGAAAAAGATTGAAATCTGGTCAGTCATCAGTTGGGTCATGCTGGGAATGTTCATTCTCTTCCTGATCTATCCGATGTTCGGCATTCTGAATCAGGCCTTTTTCAGTCCTGAAGGTTCCTTTACACTGGAACAGTTTACCAAGTTTTTTTCAACGCCTTATTATTCCTCAACCATTCTGAACAGCTTCCAGGTTACCTTGGCCGTGATGGTTGTGACACTGCTTATTGGCATCCCGTTTGCGTATTTTTATTCGTTCTATTCCCTCAAAGGGGCAAAATTCCTGTTTGTGACGGCAATTCTTTGCTGCATGTCCGCACCGTTTATCGGGGCTTACAGCTGGATTATGCTGCTGGGACGGAATGGCGTGATTACGGTATTCATCAGGAATGTGTTTGGCATCCGGATAGGAAGCATTTATGGATTCAGCGGAATCCTGATGGTGCAGGCGCTCAAGTTCTTCCCGCTGGTATTCGTTTACATGAACGGTGCGTTTAAATCCATTGACAATACGCTGATCGAGGCGTCGGCCAACATGGGATGCACCGGCATCAAGCGCTTTTTTACCGTGATCATGCAGTTGTCGATGCCGACAATTCTGGCGGCGGCGCTGCTGGTCTTCATGCGTGCCTTTGCTGATTTCGGAACACCGCTGCTGATTGGTGAGGGGTATCGGACATTCCCGGTGGAAATATATAACCAGTATCTGGGAGAAAATGGCACCAATCATAATTTTGCTGCGGCCATATCGGTTATCGCCATCGTGGTGACAGCAATGGTTTTCTTTCTGCAGAAGTTTCTGACCAAGCGGTACAGTTTCTCCATCAGCGCACTGCATCCGGTCCAGAAGAAGAAACCCAAGGGAATTGCGGGCGCTCTGATGTACATCTACTGTTACGGCCTTATCGCACTGGCGTTTATGCCGCAACTGTATATCATTTATCTTTCTTTCCGCAATTGCGACGGAGCGGTGTTCAAACCGGGATTCTCCATGGGGAATTATCAGAAGGCCATGAAGAAACTGCTGGTGCGTTCCATCAACAATACGATGATCTTTGGTGTCGTTTCGCTGCTGATCATCATTATTCTGGCAATCCTGATCGCTTATCTGGTTGTCCGCCGCCCGAAAGTGCTGAATCACACGATTGATACACTTTCCATGCTGCCCTATATCATGCCCGGGTCCATCATTGGTATTGCCCTGGTCATTGCTTTTGGAAAGAAGCCTTTTGCCCTGACGGGGACCATGGCCATCATGATTATCGCTCTGGTCATTCGCCGTATGCCGTACACGATCCGCTCAGCGACGGCTACCCTGCAAAACATCCCCATCAGCACGGAAGAAGCGTCAATTTCACTTGGGGCGGGAAAACTCAAGACATTTTTTACCGTCACGACGCCCATGATGGCCAATGGCATCATGAGCGGCGCGATTCTGAGCTGGGTGGCGATTGTAACAGAACTTTCCAGTGCCATTATTCTCTACAATAACAAAACCATTACCCTGACAATGTCGACGTACGCAGCCATCTCCAGAGGAAATGACGGCCTTGCCTGTGCTTTTGCGGCAATCCTGACTGCTCTGACAACGGTTTCCCTGATTCTTTACCTGGCAGTAACCAAGTCTGAGGATATCAAGCTTTAACCGGGAAAATTACAGAGGATTTCTCTGTAAAAAATATACAAGGAGGTTTTCTCAATGAAAAAGGTTTTGTCTCTGGTTCTGGCAGCAATGCTGCTGCTTTGCCTGGGCGCAGCCCTGGCGGAAGAGGTGAAAGGACCTCTGGTTCTGTACAGTTCCATGACGGACAATGACATTGACAACCTGATCGAGGCGTTTAATGAGGTCTATCCGGACGTTGAGGTTGAAGTTGTGAATGGATCTGCCGGCGAACTTGAAGCCCGTGCACGTGCGGAAAAGGATAATCCGCAGGGCGATGTCCAGTGGGGTGGCCTTTCTCCCTCTGACGGCTCTGCCAACGATGACATTTTTGCACTGTACACCTCACCGTATGAGGAAGATCTGCCGGCGGCATACAAGTCGCATAACGGCCGTTACAATCAGGATCATCTGAGCACCATCTGCTTCTGTGTCAATGTTGAGCTCGAAAAAGAACTGGGTCTTGACATTAAGACCTATGAAGATCTGCTCAATCCGGCACTTAAAGGCCGAATCGTGCTTTCTGATCCCAACTCTTCCTCTGCAGCCTGGAACAATCTGTGCAACATCTTTGCCGTTTACGGAAACGATTCCGACGAAGCATGGAAGATTCTGCGCGGCCTTCTTGAAAATGGTCTGGTGATCTCCACTTCTTCCTCTGTCTGCTTCAAGAGCGTTGATTCGGGTGAGTATGTCGTTGGCCTGACCTATGAGGATGGTGCAGATACCCTGCTCAAGTCCGGATCGACCAATATCCGTATTCAGTATCCGGAAAATGGTGCATCCGCTACTTCCATGGGCTGCGCAATGATCGAAGGATGCCCGCATCCGGAAGCAGCAAAAGCCATGATCAACTTCCTGATGAGCCCCGAGGGCCAGACGGCACTGGCCAACCGTCTTGAGACCCTGCGTTTCACCAATCCGAAAGCAGAGTATGAACTCAAGTGGCTGCCCGCAGATGACACAATCAATTGGGTAGAGCGGGATGTCCCGTGGCTGACTGAGCATAAGGCAGAACTGCTGGATAAGTGGAATGCCCTCTACGCGGAGATCAATAAGTAAGATGTCACGAACAGGACCGATCATATCGGTCCTGTTCTGTTTTGACGAGATCCGGATCATGTCAGTGAAAACGAAGCGGATCTATACAATATGGCCATTGCCAGCTTTTCTGAATTGAGGGGACTTGACTTTCCCGCGTGGGGAGATGTATATTTCAGACAGCAACAGTAACTTGGTACGGAGGTGATTGAATGACAAAGGAAGAAGTTTTGCAGTTGTCCGATGAGGAAAGAAAAAGAAAGATAGATGAATGCCTGGAACTGTTGAGAATGCTCACTGCAACGCCGCAGAGTGACTGGCATGCAGGGTTTGAAGCACTTTTGCGACTGGATGCGAGAAATGCAATAGGCGGAACGCCTCGCATTGAGGCGGAGCATCGACTCGGTGCTGCACCTCCGAGGGTTGATTTTCTAGTCTGGCTTCAGGAAGAAGGAACGTATCTGCCGAAGGAAATCTACAGGATATTCCGAAAATTCAATATCATCGAATACAAAAATCCGCATGATCGGCTGAATCAGCGGGTTCTTCATAAGGCAATTGGATATGCGCATCTGTATGCAGGACTGGCTGAATATGAGGACGAAAGACCGGTAAACCAAATTACCATTTCTATATTTCGGGCATCGAAGAATCCGGAATTATTCAGGCAGCTGGAAGATGCCGGACAACTGGCGGCAGATGAGGTCCGCGGTATCTATCATGTTACAGGAATGACAGAATTTCCGATGCAGATCGTGATTATGACAGAACTGATGGGAGGTGAGTATGCAGGCGAACGGGCACTTGTGGATAATAATCGGGCGAATGTAGAGGATATTTACTATTTGCTGGAATGTGCAGAAAAAGCCACAGATACGTCAGAAAAGGAACATTATCGTATCATTCTGGATTTGATTGAGTCAAAAAACCCGGAAACAATGGAAAAAATCAGGAGGGATAATGATATGGCTCGTAGTTGGCTGGAAATTTTAAAGCCGGATTTAGATGAAATAAATAAGGAAAGAGATAAGGAAA
>DGWH01000111.1:13247-50506 GCA_002395225.1 Christensenella sp. UBA4263 | reverse complement strand
CGTTATTCCTCCTCCTCGGCAGCAACAAAGTCTTTTGCTGCTCTTCTGATTTACCTCTCTGATAAACCGCCCCTTTGATATCGGGCCGTATCTCTGTCTGAAACCGTGTCTGTTCCCGGCGCTCCCGTTCTGTCTTCCCGGCCCTGGCTGAAACGCTTCCCTGCCGCAAGAGACAGAAACATCTCCTGAAAAAATAAGAAGAGGTGTCCGTTCCTCCTGCGAATGGGCCATCTTTTCCATCATTAACCGGCGCCTGAAGTCAGAAACACTGCTATTTTCAAACCTTCATACACAATTTGACTTAAAATCCGCTGCTAGTTTACTCCCCGTCTTATACTTTGTCAAACCATTTGACGATTTTTTGAGAAAGTCTTGGCTTTGCCGCAGCACCCTCTGTCAGTTCCCGTCATTCGATATTGCGTCATTGTCGCCGTCACTGTTTTAGCCGCTGCTTTTCCCTGAAATGAACCGTTCCGCCTGCAAACGGCCGATATCGCCCCGCCTGTCCGGTCTTTCCGAATCTCAAAACAGTCTGCGTGACGCATCGGCACAAAACAGGTATTTCAGGAAACACACAAAGAGAGTATAATGCTGCAGGAATATGACCCATTTCATACGTGAAGGTGATTGAACGAATGGATAAAACTCGTAATCATGCTGCTTTGCCTAATCTCGGAAAGATTGTCACCGTACAGATTGTCACCGTGATGGTCGCCGTGATTTCCATGCTGATTGACTGCGTGATGATCGGCATATACCTGGGCGATGACTGTGTCGCGGCTTACGGACTGACCAATCCCGTAACCATGCTTCTTGTCGCCTTGGGCGGCCTCCTGGCCTCCGGTTCCCAGATTCTTTGCGGCCGGTATGCCGGCAATGAGGACACGACAGGCCTGAACCGGGTGCTCACCACCACTGTCGCAGCCGGATTTGGCGGCGGCCTGATCATCTCTGTTGTGCTCTCCGCGTTTATTCGCCCGTTAAGTGTGCTCCTGGGCGCCGCCACCCCGACACTGCAGGACTTTACCAGTCAGTATCTGAGCGGAATTGTGTTCTGCCTGCCCGCGCTCGTGATCGGCCAGATCCTCCCCTCTTTTCTGCAGATAAAGAACTGCCAGCGTCAGCTTGTCATCGCTGCGTTCGCTCAGATTGCCGCAGATGTGGTCCTCGACTATCTCAATGTCACGCTGTTCCATGGCGGAATGTTTGGCATGGCAATGGCAACCGTCATCAGCGTCTATCTGTACATCCTCCTGATGCTCGTCCCCTGTTTCACGCGGGCCGGTTACCGGTTTTCGATGCGGCTTTTTTCCTTTGCCGAGCTGGCACAGGTCTGCGGGTTCGGATTGCTGTATCTCGTTTATAAAGCCTGTGTGGCGTTTATGAATCTCTTCCTGAACCGGCTGCTTTCCGCCCGCGGAGGCGTCCAGTATGTAACGGCAAACTCGATTATTTTCTCCGTGGAGCTCCTCATCGGTGCCTTCCCATCCGGTTTTGGCAGTACGACCCACATGCTTATCGGAATGGAAAAAGAACAGCGTGGCCCGCTGGCCGCCGCCGGACTGTGTCAGCGAATCATCCGGCTCTCCGTGATCGTCAACCTCATTCAGATCATCGCTGTGATGCTCGGTGCCCGTCCGATCGTGTCGCTGTTTTCGCCGGAATCGGAGGCAACCGCTGCGCTGAGCGTCTGGGGTCTCCGGCTTTACGTGCTCTCTGTCCTGCCCAATACCATCAACTACATCATCCGCAATTATGAGCAGGACATCAACCACCAGGGGGCTGCCTATCTGATCTGCCTCCTGAACCATATCGCCCTGCCCGTGGCAGCCGGGCTTGCACTGACCGTTCTTGCCCCGCTCCGGCATATCTGGCTCTGCTTTGTCATCGGCCAGGGCATCTGCCTGTTTATCTCCTTCGCCATTATGCACAAGGACATGACCCGTCTCAGAAAGGAGAGCATCTGATGGAAACGACACAGATCAGCTCATTGCCCGTTCAGAAAAAAACGTTTACCTTTGATGACTACGCCCAGGGCCTCCTGCGTTCCTTCCAGGAACACGAAAAGGAGATTGCCATCAGCTGCCTGATGAAGAATCATTCCATCTGGAAAATTTCCTTCGGCATGCTGCTCCGTTATATCCGGGATTTTCAGGAAATCAAGCAGTTCCTGGGCCTCAGAGACGGCGACCGGGTACTGGTGCTCTCCGACTTTACCGTAGATGCCTTTATCACGTTCCTCATTGTTACCGCCAATCACCTCACGGCGGTCATGGCAGATGCCGCCATTCCGGATGAGGAACTGATGCCCCTGATTGATCACTGTCAGATATCTGCCGTTTTCACGGATCTAAACAATTCCGGGAAGATGACGCGGACACAGTCGGTGCCCATCCTTCTGACCTATGGCCTTCGTTCCTGCGGCCGGGTGCTCAGCAAAGGAAACGGTCCGGCAGAACACGGGGAGCCGACGCCTGACACCATGGCTATCATTTTTTCCTCCGGAACCACGGCACGCCGCAAATGCGTTGAACTTTCCCACGCAACTGCCATGATTACCCACCAGAAGATCAAGGGAAAGGGCGTTCTGTATGCCGGGAAGCCTGGCTGTCCCATGCTGGAAGTGTTCCCTATGAGCCACGTTTCCGGACTCCTTTCCGCCTTTACCCTTCTCTACGAAGGAATGAGCATTGCAGGCGTGGAGAATCTCTCCAGCGACACCATTCAGGAAGGACTCAGAGTATTCCAGCCCATCGCCTTCGGCATGGTCCCCCGGGTCAATGATCTGTTCATCAGCAAGCTGGAGGAGGGACTGAAAGCAAAGCATCTCTTCTGGCTCTATTCGTTTCTGTCCTCCAGAGCAGAGGCCTCCATTGCTAAATCCGGACGCCTTAACACGACCAGATGGTTAATGACGCCTTTCCGGCGTCTTCTGTACGGCCCCAATTTCCACTGCCTGTTTTCCGGCGGTGCCGGCGGCACACCCCATACCGCCCAGGCTATTCAGAATCTGGGCATCGAATACCTTGACCTGTTCGCCTCCACGGAATGCGGCGTCTATATCTCCGCCACAGCCCCGGGGGATTCGCAGTCCGTGGGGTCGGTGGGAAATGTGCGGAATGATCCCTATACCGAGGTGATCATTCATAACCCCGATGCGGACGGGATCGGTGAAATCTACGTCCGGACCGATCAGATCATGAACGGGTATTACCGTGAACGTGAAAAGACGGAGGAGTCCTTTGACGGACTCTATTTCAAGACCGGAGATCTGGGCCGGATTGACGGGAATGGCTATCTCTATGTGACGGGCCGCATCAAGGAAAGCATCCTGATGCCCAACGGCGCCAAAGTTGCGCCGGCGGACCTTGAGCGTCTGCTCGCACCGGTGATGCCGGATAAAGTCATTTATGCCGTTGCCGGCGTCCCTGCCCCCGAGGAGGGCGGGGATCAGATCCATCTGTTTATCCAGAAGGATGCGCTGACGAAAGACGGTCAGGACAGACTGCGGGAACAGATCCTGCAGTTCCAGCGCAAGTCCATGAATCAGTACCGGATCCAGGATATTCACTTTATGGATGAAATTCCCAGAACCAACATCGGAAAGCCGAAACGCTATCTGCTGAAAGAATACGCACTGAGCCATGGATCCGGCGCCGGGGATGAAGCGGCAGACACCGCGCAGGACCAGAAACCGGCAGATCCTCAGGCAGCAGTCGGCGCACAGAAGGTCCGCAATGCCGAAGAGGTGGAGAAAACCGTCTTTAACATTGTCCGGACCATTTCAAAGCACGAGGGTGAACTGACCGGTCTCGAACATTTCAAGGATGATCTCGGCATGGATTCTCTGTCCATCATGGAAATGTGTACCGAAATTGAATCCGTGTTTTCCGTAAGCGTCGGCGCTTTCATTACCGTCATCCCCAATGCACGGGAGCTGGCTGATTATGTCCTTGATCCGATCTTTGAAAATCTGGTGACGAATCGCAAGAACCCGACGAAGAAAGTCAATGCCTACCTCTATCCGGTGAAAAGGCAGCTGCACCACAGGTTATTGTTTGACTTTTTCAGATCATGGACCCGGAACAGCCTCAATTTCGTCGTTCACGGCCTTGAAAATGTTCAGAAAGACCGTCAGTATATTTTCTGCCCGAACCATCAGACCCATTTCGACGGCCTGTTTACGTGGACCGCTCTGGGGGATAAATGCCCGGATATCGACCACTTTGGCTGTATGTCCAAGGCCGAACACCTTGACAGCCCCATTACCTCACTCATGATGAAAACGCTTGGCGGAATCCCCGTCGAGCGGTCGGGCAATACCATTGACTCAACCCAGCGTTCCATCGATTTCATCAAGGAAGGGAATTTCTTCCTGCTCCATCCGGAAGGCACCCGGACCCGCAACGGAGTACTGGGCCCGTTCAAGGACGGGGCGGCCAAAATTGCCCTTGAGACAGGCCTGACGATTATCCCGGTGGCCATTGAAGGCGGCTATGAAATCTGGCCGTACAACAAAACGCTGCCTGAAACCAAAGATAAGACCACCGGCCGCAAAAAGACGCTGACCATCACCTTCTGTCCGGAGGTAAAGACCCTGGGCCGCACCCCGGATGAAATCACGGACGATATACGCAGTGCCATTGTCCGCTGCCTGAAATGATTCACGCCTGTGATGTCCCCGGAAAATAAATAACAAAAGTCTCACGCTGAACACACTCATCGGTTGTTCAGCGTGAGACTTATCTGTTTATTCCGTTCGGTTTCCGTTCACAGAGCGGGGAAATGGCAGCCTCATCGGTCCGTCATTTTCCCGCAGGCCTTTCCGGTGATCAGTCTTTCTTCTCCTCGGCATTTTCAACCGCCTGTTCCTTGACCTTTTTCACTGCCTCGGACGTGGCCTTCCTGAACTGCTTCTGTCCCTGCTTAACGAGCTCAGCAAAGTTGTCCGCCTGCTCCGTTGCATGTGTATTGGCCATTTCCTGCATTTCCTTCATCTTCTTCATAAACGCCTTCGGCGACATGGCCGGCATGAAGAAGGAAAGGATGCCGGGGAGTGCGGGCACATTGTCTGAGAGTCCGTCGTTGAAGGTGTCCTCCAGCTCCAGCATCTTGCCAAAGAACTTGTTCCACTGCTCCTTGCTTGCTTCCTGGTAGGTGTCCTGCATGTACTGCACCTGGTCCCAGTAGGCATCCAGCTTGGACTCGTACTTCTCCCACTGATTCCGTTCCTCGTCCTTGTCGTTCATCATGAAGCCCAGGAATCCAACACCCGGCATGGGCGGTACCGGCGGAATCGGCGGAATCATGGGAATCGGGGGCATGAAATCCATGCCCGGGATTTTCGGCAGAACACCCGACATCTTCTTCTTATTCGTATCGTTCAGCAGGTTCGCGGGGAGCTGATCCTCAATAAACTTTCTGACCTGCGGCGTCACCTTTTTCAGGCTGGCCGGAATGTTGCGAATGTCCACGTCGGTAAGCTTGAGCAGCATCTCCCGCAGTCCGGGAATACGGAAAATCCGGCTGTAACGGCCGCTGGTGATGTCCGGAATGGCCGCAAAAATCTCAGAGAGAATATTGTACGGATCGTTTTCCAGTTCCTCCGGAACGCCGGCACCCATGGTCGCATCCTCACCAACGGAGGCAGGAACGAGCACAATATCCGTGATGATGTCATTCAGCTTGACCGGCTTCACATGGAACCGCCGCCCATGCACCGTCCCGGAGGCCAGTTTTCTGGCATCTACCTTGCCGCCGGTATTGCGCGGGATGCTGTCTACCAGGACACACTGGCTGGGCATATTCGTATCCGCCAGCCTTCCTTCATTGATGAACACCTGAACCAGCGCATTGCGCAGAACGATCAGTTCATTTGCCGCGTCAACCGTCGTCTCCACATAAAGAATCGGCACATTATCATGCAGCGTCTTATGGAATTCCGGTGCAAGGCCGCAGGCGGCAATGCCCGGCTGCGCGGAAACGGCGTTTTCAACCAGACCGGCATCAAACCGTACGCCTTCATTATTGACAAAGAACTGATTGGAGCGGCCGATGCAGGTCATGCTTCCGTCCTCATTCACCCGAACCTTATCATTCGAGTTGAAAAACAGTTCCCCGTCAATTTCATCCAGGCGGAAGAAGACGGTGTCATCCAGCTTTCCGGTGCTCATGGTCGGAGAGGAAATGAACAGCACACCGGTGCGCGGGCCATCCGACAGATCGTAAAAACGTTTCTCCTCTTCCGAGAAAATCTTTACTTTAAAGCCGGGCAGCGGATACCCGATGGCATCATCCTGCCGGTTCGAGGGCGCGATAATGCAGGCGCCGCCCAGCTCCGAAAGGCCATAGCCGTTGATGAGCCGTGCCGTTGAACCGCAGGATTCCAGATAATTGTTAAAACTCTTCTTAAATTCAGGGGAAACATAGCTGCCGCCCATAAATACGACCTTCAGCTTGGAAAGGTCAATATGAGGCATGGTCTTGCTCCAGGTGTCAAGAATGGCCTTGCTGGTAAAGAGAATGCTGATGCCGCACTTCACAATCGCATCGGGATAGCGGGGATTGGAACCGCCGATAGGCAGGGTAACCAGCTCCATGCCAAGGCCCAGAGAGGTGTGAAGCATATCCACCATGGCATAAACCCAGGACATGTTCAGCGTCAGGCAGCTGACCATATGGCTTGGTGCGGCCTTGAAATCCTCGTAAGAGTCCTTTGCCCTGATTGCGCTGACAACAAACGCATTAATGGCTTTGTCAGACATGGGAACCGGCTTATGAATCCCGCTGACCGTTCCTGTCGTATGAAGAATGACCGCGGGCTCAAGGGGATCTCTGTTTCCGTAGATGATGGGAGTCGCCTCGTACTTCTTGAGGAGATCCTCCATCAGAAGGCAGCCGGGAATCCCGCGGTCCATGTCCGCATTCATCTTGCGAAGCGTTTCCAGTGCCGGAATGCCGAATTCACCGCCCATGGGGCTTTCCACGACGATGATGTTCCGCAGTCCCAGCTTTTCCTTGTTATCCACAAGATTCTTCATCACTTTGGGGAAGGCGAACAGCTCAGAGACGATCAGATCAGTGATTTTTTCCTTCTCAATCATATTCTGAATGCGCTTCTCATCATAAAGATCAAAATGATAGATGAGAGACACATCCGCTCCGGTCATATTCAGTCCATAAAACGTGAAAATGGATTCCGTTATCGGCGTCGTAACCAGTATGGCGCGGGAATGATTCTCCCCGGTAATGTTCAAGGCAGAAAAGACTTCCGCATAACGTTCCCAGTAACGGAACATCTGACGATAGGTGTACTGCCGATACCCGTCATGGATTGCCACACTGTTCAGGCGCTCCTCGCTGGCAGAATTCAGTTCTCTGATAAAGGACCAGCATTTCTGGTTCATCAGCTCCCCGCTTTGAATGCGGGCCATGATCTTTTCCATCTGACCATTTCCTGTTTCGCTCATTTTTTTCTCCTTTTTCTGCGGCTTCCTGTTCAGAGCAAGCCGGATTTCAATTTTCAGGTACCGGTGATCCATCCCGGAGCTCCGGAATTCAGCAAGGCAGAATGTCCAGAACGGAATCCGGTACGATTCGTACCGGGCACAGGCAGGTTTAACGCTAAACCACCCGATAGCAGACACGTTCTCTTTTCCTTTTCTGTCTGGGACATCCTGGAAACAGCGACATTCTTTTCTGCTGATGATACATCAAACCATATTTACACTATCGATTTTTTCTGTATGTGTCAAGAAGGTTTCCAGATTGTCAAGTATTCTCCTGCCGCTCATCCGGAATCGTCACCGTAACCACGGTTCCGCCGCCCTCCCGGCTCGTAATCTCCAGCGTTCCGCCGCACATAATCTCCAGCCGCTGCTGAATGTTTTTAAGCGCAATATGCGGCTCACCGTTATCCACATGATTAAAACCACGGCCGTTATCCGCAACCACCACTTCACTTCCGGAAGCGGTTTTCTGTGTCCGGATGGTAAGGTGAAACGGACCGGCGTACGGATCTTTGCCATGCTTGACGGCATTCTCCACGATAGGCTGCAGTGTCAGCGGCGGAATACGGAAAAACGTATGCGGCGTATCGTATTCAACAAACAGGCTGTCCTCATACTGCGCCTTCTCTACCGCAAGGTATGCGCGTGCATGTTCCAGTTCCGACGTAAAAGGAATCGGTGCAGCACTTGCAACGGCACTGAAGTTTTTTCGCAGGTAAGTCGTGAAATCCATGACCACCTGCCGGGCTGTCTGAGGGTCCTGATTGCACAGACAGTAGATGCTGGTCATGGTGTTGTAGATGAAATGCGGCCGCATCTGCAGCACCATGATGCTTGTGCGCTGATTGGCAATTTCAAGCTGCTGCCGAGCAATTTCCCGCTGATGGGACAGATCATTTCTGATCTGATCCGACAGAATGAGACCGTACATGGCCACGCAGGAAAGAACGGTACTGAAATCAATCAGGGCGAAAACATCCACAAAAAGCTGCACAACCAGCGCAATGGTGATTGGAAGGATTGCCACAAGAAAGCTGATATATGTCCTGCGGGAAAGACAATTCCGGCGCCGGATCGTCCCGATGAGATTGAGCAGCACCACGATGACGACAGGCAGCAGCAGCACCGGATACAGCGGTCCCCGAATATACTGTCTGTCCGGCGTAACCGTTGCAGCCCCCCCGATAAACTGTGAAACAACACCCTCGAACAGAAAAAAAATCCACAGGCAGATCGCGGTGTGCACGAGTCTGCTTGAGCGTGCTTTTTCACCGCTGCAGTGAACCAGGTATACCGTCAGCATGGGCTGCGGCAGCGAAAGAAAAATAGATTCCAGTACCATTATCCAATAAATCACGTATGCCGGAGCTTCCAACACGTACGCGCTTAATTCACCGATTGCCGCAAGGCAGTTCAGAATCAACACGCTGTAATAGCATCGGAAAAAGCGGGTGCTCCAGCGGTCAAATCCGGGCAAAATGGAAACAAACCACAGCCCAAGTCCGCTCAGCAGAACACCTCCGCCGGCCAGAAAGCCATAGTGAAAAGAGAGCCAGGGATTCACTTCGTGCCTCCCATCAAAAGCGGATAACGCAGTCTTTTAAGCTGTTCCTTTATACTCTTCGTCGTTATCGGCTTGAGCATAAAACCACACGCCTGCGTCTCCCACGCATCAAGTGAGTAATCCGGATAGGCGGTCAGAAACACCACATTTGTCCGGGGATTGATGTCAAGCAGTGTTCTGCACAGATCCAGCCCGCTTGAGGTGCCCAGTTCAATATCCAGAACCGCCAGCCCGACCGGGTTCGCCTGCGCAAACTCAATGGCTTCCTTCGGCCAGATAAATCCTTTGATGGTCGCATTTGGGATGACTGATTTCAGGACGGACAATCCATCGGAGAGAATAACCCTGCTGTCATCGACCATGATGACAATCGGACTTTCATTATCCTCTTCCGCGGATTGAAACAATGTGTTGACATCCACTCCGAGACATTTCGCCAGACTGGGAATGATCGTGGTATCCGGCAGACGGCTGCCATTCTCCCAGCGGGCAATCGTGGAATGATTCACGAACATCTGTTTTCCAAGTTCTTTCTGCGAAAGCCCTCTTTCTTCTCTCAGTTTTCTCAGGGTTTCCCCAAACATCACACTCATGGAACCGGCCTCCAGTTTTTTCTGACGTTATGATATTCCGACTCAGCAATACAGGCAAGAATATTCATCCATTTGTGTTTGACAATCTGGAACTTGACTTTTTATTTGGCAGTGAATTCTGATAGAATTTATGTTTAAGATACTGACAGTGAATTCTGATGATCTGCTGAACAGATGAAGCTTCGTCTCTCCGGGAAACAAAAGTCAACCCAATGCAGCGAGAATTCAACCGGATCGTTCAGCCGTTTTCCCCCGCCATACCGGTCATCATCTTTACAGGAAGTGGAATCATGAAAAAAATAATCACCATAGATGAACTCATGGCTGCTACCGTTGCAGCACTGGGCTATGGATACATGGACATCTTTGCAAAACTTTTCCGGTGGCCATGGTATATCGCTCTTCTGGCATGTCTGTTCGTCGGAATGACACTTGAACCTCTCATCCACCGGATCGTTTTCAGTAAAGCCGTCCAGAAAAAGAAGCGTAACCGCATATTCACGTATATCGCCATCGTTCTTCTTTTTCTGGTTGCCCATTCTATTTCCAGCCGCTGGATGGGTGCTTCCATGCTGCAGTATCTCACTGAACAATTTATCTATGTGATCGCTTTTCCCGTTCTTGGCTTTTTCATCAACCTGCTCTTACGCCAATATCGTATTTCCCGCGTTAAGGAACGATATGGAGACGGAAGCAGAGGCTATATTTACGGTCTGGAAGAAAAAGAAATACAGGAAGCAAACCAGCAGAATCAGCGGCTTTTCGGCCAGTACGATGCGGATTGTGCAGTAAAAACCCGGACCGGCATCTATGTCGGGGAAAAAGACCTGGAATTTCTCTCCTATCTGGGAATCCCCTACGCAAAGCCGCCGGTAGGCAAACTCAGATGGAAAGCACCCGAACCGCTCCCCTCATCGGACACGGTCTGGGAGGCCAGACATTTCGGTGCCTCCGCCATCCAGGTGCAGCACAAAGGGGTCATCCTGACGGAGCATCGGCAGAGTGAGGACTGCCTTACCCTGAATATCACCGTCAGTACGAAACAGACGGAGGCCAGAAAACCTGTACTCGTACTGTTTCACAACGGTGATTTTTCCTTCGGCGGATCCACGGATCCTCTGCTGCACGGCACTGAATTTGTAAAAACGCATCCCGACGTTGTGTTCGTCAGCTTTAATTATCGCCTGGGGATTTTCGGGTTTATCGATTTTTCAGAAGTGCCCGGCGGAGAAAATTATCCGGATGCAAATAATCTCGGTCTGCTGGATCAGATTGCGGCACTCAAATGGATTCAGGAAAACATCGCTGCTTTTGGCGGTGATCCTGACCGGGTCACGGTACTCGGTTTTGAGTCCGGCGCTGTCTCCATCTCTCTGCTTTCCGTCTGCCCTCAGGCAAAAGGCCTGTTCCGCAAAGCGTTCCTCTTTAACGGAAGTCCGGAAAACGCCTATACGACATCGGAAAATGCCAGAATTCTGGCACGCGACCTGCTGAAAGAAACCCATGCCTCAACCATGGAGGAGCTGTGTCAGATGAGCTCAGAGACGCTGAAAGAAGCGGCGCAAAAACTCTGGCTGAATCTGTGTGCACCAAGTTGTGACAATCGGCTTATTCCTGCTGACATCTATCGTGCATGGCAAAACGGCGCCGCCTCTGATATTGAGTTTATCATTGGCATTCCGCGCAATGAAATGCTGATTTACCGGTCCTTTGTCGGCAATAAGAACTATATCGACGGACTGTCCAGAGCGGTGGAGGATGAGCAGAAAACCATGGATGCTTCCACTGTCGGTGCCATACAGGCTTACGTGGAAACACAGATGGCCTCCTGCACCGAACTCGAAGCCACATCAAGGCTGGCCGAACAATGGCTCGCGGCGAATCTTTACCGCAGCGCCGCCGTGCTTGCCGAAAGAGGCAATAAGGTCCATCTGCTCTACTGGGACGAAAAACCGATTATTGAGAATCTGGGGGCCGGCTCGACGGATGTGGCGGCAACACTGCTTGGAAACAGCGAAACATTGCAGATGTATGGCAGCGTGATCAATGCGGATGTCTCTGAGGTTCTTCAGGCTTTCCTGGTGAAATTTATAAACGGAGAATCCCTGAAGCTGATTCACAATGAAATCAAAGGCATAGACAGCATTCACTGGAAAGCATTCCCCCGGGCACTCACTGTTTCGGAAGGGAACATTGAGAGCGGCAGAATCGAGAAAAAGATCTCCCGCATCCCGGGCCTGCTTGACTGTCTCGTAAAGAAAAACTGATTTTTTCATCCGGTTTCACCCGCCTCAGGCAATGAAAACAAATGCTCTCCGACCTGATTTTCCTCATCTTCCGTAAGCCCGTTAACCGCCCAAAACCCCTCTGTGTTTTTACTACACAGAGGGGTTTCTGTCAATAGCCTTTCAGCATTCCATCCATGATCCTGCACACAAGTACTACCAAACTTTTGTAACTGCCCCCCTGCCAGAAATCAGCACGGAACAACTGAAAGAAAAGAAACGAACCGCATGCCTTCATGAAAAGGCCGGCTCGTTTCTTGTTATACAGGATCAGGTCCGAACCATCACGGTTTTATCGCAATGCTTCGCACTCAGGCCGGATCCATCCGGAAATCAGTCCTGTCCGTTTGTTGCCGTCTCCGCGCGGTGGATCGCCTCATCCACATCTTTGGCAAGATCCATCTTCTGGAACTCATCCTCGCGGGAAAGCGTCATCTCAAAGCCGTTGGTCAGGTCAAATGCCGCCTCCGCGTCTTTGACGCTGACCTGCAGAACATGTCCGCCCCGGGTCCGGTCTTCATTGATGAAGTGGAAGTGCCAGCCGGCCGTGTTGAGACTGCTCATGTACGGCGGGCAGTACAGTCCGACCAGCGTTCCGCGGGCATCCTCGTAATCAAACTCCGTCTGGTCCTCAGCCAGCGCGACATCCAGTGCACGATAGGGTTTTTCCTGCTTGTACTCGCTGCGTACCTTAAGCGCGGCAAAGGTTCCATCAATTCTCACCATATAAAAGCAGTTGGAACCAAGCGCGTTCACCACTCCGTTCACTGCCTCCTGCAGTGCTGCCATATCGGCAATATCACTGAGATGCAGCGTCTCATCCGTCTCAAAGAACGTCACATTGCTGAACGGCACTGTCTCCTCATCCGGAGGAATCACAATACTGCCATCCGCAACTGCCTGATAGACCACACCGTCCAGCACAATCATCTCTCCGTTGACACCCTCAAAAGTACCAATGCCGGTGTCGCCGTGCTGCTTCAGTTCGCCCACCGAAATGATGCCGTCATAATAGCCCTGGGTCAGGGACTGCAGCAGTGCCACCTGATAAAGGGTGTCCGCATTCGTCATGTTCTGCAAAGCATGATCCTCTGCCAGACCGCCGAACGTCAATGCCAATGCACACAACATCAATAACGGGATAACACGTTTCATATTCTTACTTATGCTTTTCATCTTTCTTCGCCTCCAGTTTATCATTTCTTCTGCTCATATTACGCGCTCCGGTGACCTTACTGTTGTTAAAAACGACCGTGTTTCCATCGTTATCCGTGATTTCCATCGTACGGATTCCCATGTTTGTCACTTGACCGACAACGCCGTTGACATTCACTTCGTCGCCCACACAGACAGTGCCATCGAACAGCATGAAGATGCCGGCAAGCAGATCGGCAGCCATACTCTGCGCGCCCATACCAACAGCGATGGAGATAACACCAGCCGAAGCCAGCATCGTCGTGGTATTCACGCCGAACATATTGAGGACGGTAAAGAACACGACAATTGTACCGCCGTATTCGATGAAACTCTTAAATATACGGATGGTCGTCTTCACTTTAATGTTCTGACGTTTTTCCACATGATCCAGCAGGCGCCGGCAAAGGTAATCAAAAAACAACGCAGCGGTGATAATAAACACACAGGCCCATATGGAGTACAGGTGCACGCCGGTGGTCCACCCGCCTTTGAGCACATACTCAAAAGGCGTCCAGATTCCACAATAGGAGAGCAGGATGGTGACCAGTACAAACCCTGTCAGGAAAACGATATATCCGTCGTAGAAAATCATCTTGGGTTTTACGGTCGGGATAGCCAGATCCCTTCTCATCTCACTCTCTGTCTGCAAAATAAGCTTGCTGGCAATCGGATAGTAAACAAATGCCATAATCAGCAGCACGATCATCCCTATCCAGACAGCCCTTCCCTCCACATTGGAAACCTTATTTTCCTGTATCATAAACAAAAGCGTCTTTCCGTCTATCTCTTTTGCACATACAGACATGCGTGTCCAAGTATACAGGACAGAGCCCTCAAAGTCGCTTCCCGGCTTAACCTCTGTCAGAAAATCGCTGGCCTTCTGCCCGATCATTACAGGATCGGAATGCGCAACAAAAATTCCATCCTCATCCCGAATCGCAGCGACAACATGCCCTTTCTGTACCGTAAAACCGTTGACCGCCGCCTCAAAATTCGTTCTGTCAAGTTTTTCTTTCAGTTCCGCCGCATTATAGACAGCCAGAAGGAATCCGTCTGCCTTTCCCTCCGAGTCTGTCATCAGGACGGCGGCGCTAAGCTGCATCTTTCCGGTAAAGGGGTCCGGCTCAGGTCCCGCAACAGCATCCGGATAGCCCATCAGCACTGACTGAACCTTCTCATTCAGGTTTTTCTCAACGGTAAAACCGATGTAGTTATTGCTGGCGATTATTTCCTTTCCGTCCCTGTCAAACAGCATCAGGTATTCTGTCCTAGCGATCCCATTGAGTTCCTTCAGCCCTTCATGCGTCTGGCTCTCCGGGTGCTCCTTCAGAAAATCTGCCAGCGTCTTTGCATACTCGCGGTAAACATTCACCATGTTATTGCGTATGGTGTTCTCCAGACTCTTTCGCTCCGCAATTTCATGCTGGACATTCGCCAGTTTGCTTCTGGCGATGTATATGGCATCCGTCCGGTTCTCCAGCAGTAAAAGCATATATGAAAAGACAACCGTAACGACAAGCAAAACCAGGATTCCCGGCCACTTTATTCCGCGCAGCATTTCGGGAGAAATTGTCTTTTTGCCTTTTTGCTTCTTTTCCTGAGCAATATGATAAAAAACATAAAACTGAATCAGGATGATCCCACAGCCGATAATGGCAGAAATCCCCAGAGTTATGTAAAACCCGTTTCCGAAAACAGCCTTCAGCGGAATCACCACCATGACATCGGTATCCATCTCCGAAAAGTGTATCATTTTTACCACGCAGAGCGTGTCCATCAACGTAACGAGCTTTCCGTTCTTTTCAGACAGATACTTGTTTTTGTCGTTAAAAATGTGATTCGCTTTCTTGAGAATGGTATTCCTCTGTACTTCTGTAAAGCTGTCCAGCGGATAGCCCGTCACTCTGTCACCTGTTTTCGCAAAAGCCACCGCTTCGCCGTAGAGCAAGTGTTCAAGAATGCTGGGCCAGTCCTCCAGCGCATCGTACAGCTGCATCAGCCCATCACAGGAGAATTCAAAAACCAGACTCTGCTTCCCATTTTCCGATACTGGAATCAGGACAAAGCCTTTTCCTCCGTTCTTTCCCGTCTCTTCTCCATCCTCTGCGAGAACATGATGCCTCTCCAGATAAAACGTACGCGGTTCAAGTTTCTCGATGCTGGCCTTAAAAACCTCCTCCTGACTCACCGGACCGGTGGTCACAAGCACCTGCCTGTTTTCATCCAGAATCGAGACACTGTCCGCATTAACCCCGCTCTTTATATGTTCCAGCACCTGAACCTCTGGCAGTGGATTTTGCTCGTAGTTTTTCAGACCCAGCTCCGCGCGCTTCACCATATCCTCTTCATAAACAGCGCCCTGTGTCTCCAGTTCTTCCCTGCGATCTGCAATGATATCCGGAATAACATTAAGGCCTTCATCCGACACTTTCAGGAATACCTCTCTGCGTTGCATATAGACGTTGGTGAAGACAATTCCAACAATCACCAGAAAAAGAATCACCGAGAAAATGGTAAGCTTTCTCCCGCTTTTCGACCTGAATACAGATCCAATCGTTCTAAACAGTTCCAACATCAGTTGACTGAACACCTCCATAACGAATTTGTACTTCCATGAAAAAGAAACCAACTGCAGATGTCCTCTGCCAGGATTCAAGCGCATCCATCCGGAGGACAATTTTCCCCCGTGTCATGTTCAGGGGACTTTCTTAAATGGTCCGCACGCGACGTACATCCCGGTTTCTCTGCAGGAACAGACAATCCATCCCCCTGCTCTCCGATTAACCCTGAGGATCATCCTCCGGATAAAGACCCCCTGTCGCATCCGGAAGCCGGAAAACACCGAAACCGGTCGGATTCAGCGTTCACTTAAACCTGTCCACAACTCCCCTCCCCCTGACCGTTCATGGGTTTTCCATGAAAATGAATAACCTTCTCCATTTTCATATTACCGACATCCTCCGGTTTCATCCGCCGGCATTCCGGAACATCCATTCTCTGCGTCCAGAACCTGTTTCATTTCAGGCGCTGCTTCGCCGGAGAATGGAACGATGCCCAAACGCCATCCAGCCTCCTCTGATCGGGGGCAGAATGCTTTTTCAGCGTTATTCCCGCCGTTTCCTTAACGCCTGAGTGTAAGATCATTCACTTCCAGAACGACTTCACTTAATACATTCGCACCATAATTGAGGATA
The DNA here is from genome assembly GCA_002395225.1 of Christensenella sp. UBA4263. Classification (GTDB taxonomy): domain Bacteria; phylum Bacillota; class Clostridia; order Christensenellales; family Aristaeellaceae; genus Ventricola. The sequence continues at coordinate 34,165 of DGWH01000111.1, read as the reverse complement.
GACGACGGTGCAGGCAGACGCATAATGTTGGTAAATCCGGCACTCCTGGCTGTCTTAACCGCTCTGTCCATATGGTAATTGCTGCTGATCAGCACAACAGGCTTCCCCGGATCAATCATTTTTGCGACATTCCGGAAATTCTGTTTGGTCGATCCCGCCTTGTCTTCCAGGATCATCTGTTCATCCTTTACACCGCGCTCCGCCAGAATATCATGCATGACAGCCGCCTCTGTCTTTCCGGACTCGTCCGCATTCCCGCCAGTCAGAATCAGCTGCGCTTCGGGATTTTTATTCAGATAAGCCTCGGCTGTATTCAGTCTTGCGACCAGGTCATCTGTTGGTTTTCCGTTTTCCAGTGCAAGTCCCAGCACGATTGCATGTTCAGCCGGGCCCGCGGTGTTGATCAGACTGCCGCCGATCACTTTCCCGCAGAAAAACAGAATCACCACCGTCAAGGCAGCAATGACGCCGCGCAGCCCCCATCCAACAACCCGTACAATCCTGTTTTTCATGCAGGTGAACAGACCGAAACGAACATCAAGGGCAAACAGGAAGAGAACCGCACACATCATGAGCTCGTACTTAAACACATCCCGGGTCTGCGCTTTCTGCACAACCGTATTCATTTTGTTAATCATTACGCAGGCAACATTAACCGTGAGCAGAATCATCAGAACAAGCAAAACATCCCCGATGATCCGTCTGATTTGAGAAACACGTTTTCCCGCTATCACATTCATTCCTCCGGGAATAATCGAATTAGCAGGAGTGAGTATAACACATTTATCCGTTTTTCAAAAGGTCCTTTGTACAGTGTGCGAAGAGTCTTCCTGCCGACTGCCGCGCAGCAACAGATTGTTACATCCGGGCCATTGCTCAGCGGCCCGGGCAAAACCCACTGTTTCGCCCCGGAGGAGCCCGTGCCGAAAGGGATTTCCAATTTCTTTTCAAAAAAGCTTGCACATTCCGGCGAAAGGCAGTATACTATGCACGCTTTTCCTATCGGAATAGTATGATTAGAATCCGGCGGATTTTCTGCCTGCTTTCCTTCTCCGGTGCCTGTCTGCCAAATCCAGGCCACAGGCAAGGCCTCTCACATTGACTCCTAAAATGGCCCTGTCGCGCAGCGACAGTTTGCCATATTATGGCTTCAGGCAAAGCCGCTCCGGCATATGACCAACATCAACTCCTAAAGGAGGTATTTTTGTGTCCCCTCTGCTCTCTGTACGCAATCTGAATGTTCAGATCAATGAACAACCAATTTTACACCGTATCTCTCTTGAACTCGCCCCCGGTGAGGTTCATGTTCTCCTGGGACCAAACGGCGCAGGCAAATCCACCCTGGGCAACGTCATCATGGGAAATCCGGCCTATTCCGTTACAGATGGAGAAATGCTTTTTAACGGCATGGATCTCCTCCCCCTCTCTGTCGACCAGCGGGCACAGGCAGGCATCTTCCTTTCCTTTCAGAATCCGCTGGAAGTACCCGGAATTTCACTGTTCAGTTTTCTTAAAAGCGCCTACGATCTGACCCACAATACCCACGAACGGCTCTGGACATTCCGCAAACAGCTGTCCGGCACCCTTCAGGATCTCGCCATGGATGAGTCCTATCTGGACCGGGATCTCAATGTCGGTTTCTCGGGCGGCGAAAAAAAGAAAGCCGAAATTCTCCAGATGCTGACACTGAATCCGAAACTGGCGATTCTGGATGAGACCGATTCAGGTCTGGATGTTGACGCGGTCAAGGCCGTCAGCCATGGGGTTGCAAGATACATGGAAGACGCAGAACATACGCTGCTGATCATCACCCATTCCACCCGCATTCTGGAATCCCTCCATGTGGACCGGGTTCACATTCTCGCAGAAGGACACATTGTCCATGAGGGAGATGCTTCTCTCATCGATGAGATTAATACACACGGCTTTGAGCGCTATCTCAGCCTGCAATAGAGGACGAATATGAACGAGAAGACCTATCTGGATGAAATCAGTCACAGCCGGTACGATTTTCGGTACGCCGAGGACAATTACTTCAAGGTAGACCAGGGACTCAATGAGGACATCGTTCTTGAGATCTCCAGGGAAAAGGGTGATCCAGACTGGATGCGGGATTTTCGCATTCACAGCCTGAAACAGTATCACCGTCTTTCCGTTCCCGACTGGGGACCGGACATCTCCGGACTCCATATGGAGGACATCATCACCTATATCCGACCCGGACATGCCGGCATGACGCCCAAATGGAATGAGCTTCCCGGTGAAATCCGGGAAACGTTCGAGCGTCTGGGAATTCCTCAGGCCGAGCGGGACTCTCTGGCCGGCGTCGGCGCACAGTACGACAGTGAAATTGTCTATCACAATGTTCGTGAGGAAGTGGCCGCTCAGGGAGTCGTTTACACGGATCTCGAAAGCGCGCTTCATGGCCCCTATGCCGACATGATCCGGTCCCACTTCATGCATCTGGTTCCCTGTACGGATCATAAATTCGCCGCCCTGCACGGCGCCGTCTGGTCCGGCGGATCCTTTGTCTATGTCCCCAAAGGGGTTTCCGTCGACATTCCGCTTCAGTCCTATTTCCGCCTGAACGCCCCCGGAGCCGGACAGTTTGAACATACCCTGATCATCGTCGACGAGGGCGCCTCCCTGCACTTCATTGAAGGGTGTTCCGCCCCCAAGTACAACGTCGCCAACCTGCATGCCGGCTGTGTCGAGCTCTATGTGGAAAAGAATGCGCATCTTCGTTACTCGACCATCGAGAACTGGTCGAAAAACATGTACAATCTCAACACAAAACGAGCCGTTGTCAAAGAAGGCGGCCTCATGGAATGGGCGTCCGGATCCTTTGGCTCCCATGTTTCCTATCTTTACCCCACGACCATTCTCGCCGGGGCAAAAGCAAAAATGACCTATACCGGGATCACCTTTGCGGGAGCCGGACAAAACCTGGACACCGGAATGAAGGTCGTACACAGTGCGCCTGACACCGCCTCCGTCATCCACGCGAAATCCATCTCCAAATCCGGCGGAATCAGTACGTATCGTTCTGCGGTAACCGTCACGCCTGCCGGCACCGGAAGCAAATCGACCGCCAACTGCGAGTCCCTGATGCTGGATGACCAGTCCCGTTCCGATACCATCCCTGTTCTCAATATCAACACCGCCGACGCGGAAATCGGTCATGAGGCGCGCATCGGGCAGATCAGCAATGAGGCGATTTTTTACCTGATGAGCCGCGGTCTCTCCGAAGAGGAAGCGCGGGCCAGAATCGTCAGCGGTTTTGCCGACAGCGTTTCAAAGGAACTGCCCCTTGAATATGCCGTGGAAATGAACAACCTGATCCGGCTTGAGATGAAAGGCTCCATTGGATGAGAGGATCGGGCTCGGCGCGCAGCGTCGATTTGTCAAGTATGCGCACCGGAAAAGCCGCGGTGCCCAAAGCCCCAGCTGCGGCTCTCTTAAAGGAGTTATCGTATGAACAGTATTGAGATTAACCGGATTCCATCCCCGACATGGAACAAGCTTGGAATCAATCATACCACCCTGTCACCGGATCCCTCGTCCCTTTGTCATGCCCGGCCCGTTGAGACAGAAGGCGACTATTTTCCGATTGTCCCCGCAGATTTCTCCGTACCGGGCAGTGCCGGGGCCGCATTCACCCGTCTCCTTGAGGAGATTTTGCCCAAGGCCGAACGGTTTTCCTCGCTGCCGGAGAAACCCCTGCTGATCCGGGACACCCTGTTTCCCGGTCAGGTCCGGCGTCTTTCCCTCCGTGCCGCCCGGGGATCTCATCTTATCCTGATCACCCGCTGTCTCGCCTCCTCCTCCTCGGATGGACAGATTCTTGAGGATGTGCAGATTCTTGCCGAAGCAGCCTCCCATGTCACGATTGTCCAGATTCTGGACGGGAATTCCCAGGAAAAAACCGCCGTCTCTCTGGCGGCAGATGCTCAGGAAGACGCAAAGATCGATGTCACTCAGATCGTCCTTGGCGGTGCCGGAAATATCCTCGGCGGGAATATCTTCCTTCGCGGGAACAGAAGCAGTCTTGATGCCGCCATCCATTACCAGTGCCGGGCTGACCATGAACTGGATCTGAACTGGGTCATCTCGCATGCCGGACAGAAATCAGAGAGCCGGATTCTCGCCCAGGGAAGCCTCAATGACCGGTGCAAAAAAGTTTTCCGGGGGACCATTGAATTTTTACGAGGCGCCGCCGGATCCGTGGGTGAGGAAACAGAAGATGTCCTGCTCCTCTCCGACGAGGTACACAATCAGACCGTTCCGGTCATCCTGTGCAGCGAGGAAAATGTCCAGGGCAATCATGGGGCCAGTATCGGCCGGCTGTCCGATGAACTGCTCTATTACCTGCAGTCCCGCGGCCCTTCCAAAGAGGATATTATCCGTCTTCTCACGGCCGCCCGGCTCAAATCTGCTCTCAGGCGGATTCCGGATTCGGAAACCGTGCAGTGGCTGCAGCAAAGGCTTAATGAAAATCCTGACTGAACGGCCTTTGTCCATCTGACTGACAACCCCCGGCCGGGACAGCGCCGTTCCTGCGCATAAACAGCGCCGAGGAAGAATCGCCCCGTTACACAGCGACAGATTTTCAAATTCAGGCCACAAACAGAGCAGCCCCGGCAGCAGAACGACCTTGAGGCCTAAAGAGGAGTTGTCCTGTCGCGCAGCGACAGTTTGTCAAATCCAGGCCTCAGACAAAAACAGCTCCGGCAAACGACCGACCTTGAGGCCTAAAGAGGAGGATGACCATGCTTGAATCCCCGGACAATTTCCGTAAGGATTTTCCATTTTTTGCACAGAACCCCGACCTTGTTTATCTGGATAATTCGGCCACCTCACAGGCACCCTCCTGTGTCATTGACCGGCTGAACCGTTACGAGCAGCTTCAAAAGGCCTCCCCTTTCCGCGGCCTGTACCCGCTCTCCGTTCAGGCAACCGATGATTACGAACACGCCCGGAATCTGGTACGGGATTTTATTCATGCCGGTTCCGGCGAGGAAATCATCTTCACCCGCAATGCAACGGAAAGTCTCAACCTGGTTGCCTATTGTGCGGGAAATGCGCTGATTCATGCCGGTGATGAAATCCTTGTGGGAATTACCGAGCACCACAGCAACATGATTCCCTGGCAGCAGATGGCCAGACGCACCGGTGCCCGTGTCCGCTATCTTACCTGTTCCAGAGAGGGAGCGTTCAATCCGGATGACCTTGAACAGTCCCTGACCGACCGTACCCGGCTGGTTGCCATCACCCAGATGAGCAATGTGTTCGGACAGATCAATGATCTGCGGACCCTTACGCAGATTGCCCATCGCCGGAATGCGCTTGTCGTGGCGGACGGATGCCAGAGTGTCCCCCATATTCCGGTCAATGTCAGGGAACTGGATGTTGACTTTCTGGCGTTTTCCGGGCATAAGATGCTCGGCCCAACGGGCATCGGCGTTCTCTACGGCAAAAAAGACCTGCTCAATCGCCTGCCTCCTTTCCTCACCGGCGGTGAGATGATTGAAGAGGTAACCACTGAGGGCGCCACATGGGCGCCGCTCCCCCAGAAATTTGAGGCAGGAACCGTCAATACCGGCGGCGCCCTTGCTCTGGGTGAGGCCATTGCCTACTATAACCGGGTCGGATTTGATGCGATGATGGCCCGCGAATCTGCGCTGACCAGACGCCTCATGACCGGAATGGCCGACATTCCCCATGTGCAGATCATCGGTTCCCCGAAACCTGAACTGCATCACGGGCTTGTCACCTTCACCATTGACGGAGTTCATCCCCACGACGTTTCCGCCATCATGGCCGATCACGGCATCGCCATCCGGGCAGGCCATCACTGTGCCCAGCCGCTGCATGCCTATCTGGGACTCAACGCCACCTGCCGTGCCAGTCTCATGTTCTACAACACAGAGGCCGACGTTGATGCGTTCCTGAACATCTTATCTGAAATTCGAGGTGCAATGGGTTATGCCGATTAAACCGTTTTACAACGATATTCTCATGGACCACCATCACCATCCCGCCCATAAGCATGAGCTGCCAGATGCCAACCTGACGCTGCGCGGTGTCAACCCCAGCTGCGGCGACCAGATCACGCTGCATCTGCTGGTCAATGATGCAGGGATCATCCAGGACGGATCGTTTACCGGTGATGGCTGTGCCATCTCCCAGGCCAGCGCGGATATCATGCTGGACCTGATCATCGGGAAAGACCAGACAAATGCCCTGCATCTGTGCAGTCTCTTCATGAAAATGATCCGGGAGACGGTCTCTGATTCCGAACTGGAAGAACTCGAGGAAGCCGGAGCGCTGCAGGACATTTCACACATGCCCGCCCGGGTCAAATGTGCCGTCCTTGGCTGGCATACCATGGAGGAGGCATTCCGGTCTCAACCGACCATTCATTAATCCAGCCGACAACTGCTGCTTCTGCCTGCTCTACTTCAGGCATCGGAAAAAACGGACAGAAAGAGAAAAAGCCCAGTCATACCCTGTCTGCTGTCTCACAAAGCTGAGACATCAGACAGAAATGTGACCGGGCTTTCTGATTATGAAAAACTGATCTGCAGTCGGATCTTTCTGACCCTCGTCAATGTCGTGTAGGTACTTCAGATACGGCTCATCAATCAGGAAAAAACCAAAATCTGTAAACTCGAAACCTATAGTCAGCTGCTTTCCTGGCAAAAAGAAAGAGGAGCTCCTCCTCTGATCTGACGATTAAACTCTCTTTCTTAGCGAAGACGAACACAGCTGCCATGCTGCTGATTACCAGGCCAATCCACAGCAACAGTCTGCTGTTGTCTCCGGTCTGCGGCAAAGACTCTGCTTTCACGGATGCATTTGCAATTGTAAATGTCGTTTCTGCACTTCCGCCATCTGTATAATTCGCCTTCAGTGTATGTTTGTCAGCGCTCAGTGTTTCCAGGCAGGCGGGCCGCAGACGGATAATCACACTGCCCCGCTCCTTTGTGTAATCGGTCTCAGGTATGAGCATCAGAAAAGCCACGGCGCCGAAAGACCAGGCTGCGGCTCATAAAGAAGAGAACATCTGTCCGGCCTTGCGCCGCTCATCCATTGGAGCCGGATTGAACAGTCTGATTCCCAAAGCGAAATGCAGCGATTCGGCGCAGGCAAACCGGTTCATACGCTTCGTGCTGACGCCGTTCGCGATTCGTTTATTCCATCAGGCATTCCGCGAATTCCCGCCGGAGAGGACAGGGTGTTCATCTCCAAAGAGCAAAAGGGGTTCCCCTGTCGCCAAATTGTCAAATCCGGCACCTTTTTAAGAGCATAGAAAAAACTTGAACAGGTAATTCAGCTTGATTGGAATTTGAACGAGAAACATTGAACAGCTTTACTATTCGCGGCGTTAGTGCTACTCTTAACTTAACCTTACATTATACGCCTCTTAACCCGAATGACAACGAAAGGAGGAGAAATGGTATGAACTTTCTTAATAGTGGAAAGAGTTATACGCTCTTTAAGGAAACCGTTTTTCAGAAAACCTATGTGGACAAGACCATGATGCTTGATACCCTTTACCGTTATATCGTAGAAGGAAGCAAATATGTCTGTATTACAAGACCCAGGCGCTTCGGAAAAACCGTGGCAGCAAATATGATCGCTGCGTTCTTTGATGAGAACACAAAAGAAGAAAGCCAGAGACTATTTGAAAAGTGTAAGCTGGGAGCGCTGAAAAACGAGCAGGAAAAGATCTTTGCTGCAGACCCGGAAGGCATGAATGCGAGAAAACTGTGCTGGCCGGTACAGGGAAAACTGAAAGTAATCCATATTAATATGATTGATTATATTACTAACAAAGTGAATACCTGCAATGATTTTATTTTGAAAATAGAAACAAAAATGATCGATGATTTGAGAGAAACATATCCTGATTTGCTCATTTCAGAAAACGACAGTCTCTCAGATCTTCTGTATCAGACGGGCGATTCGTTTGTTTTTGTGATCGACGAATGGGATGCAATCTTTGAAAGACCGTTTATGAACGCTGAAGATAAGGAAAATTACCTTCTCTTTCTGAAGAATCTTCTTAAAGACAAATCCTATGTACATTTTGCATACATGACCGGCATCCTGCCCATTGCCAAGTATACCAGCGGATCCCCACTCAATATGTTTCATGAGTTTTCAGCCTTTCAGGACAACCAGTTTTATCCCTTCTTTGGATTGACAAGGAATGAAATACAGGAACTGATGCTAAGAGAGGGATTCATACAACCCTCCATGGAAGAGTTGACAAGCTGGTATGATGGATATGTTCGGATACATGATGGCGAGCACATGTTTAATCCAGCTTCTGTATCCCGTTCCCTTTTAGATGGAATGTGTAACAGCTATTGGACAGGAACAGGACCAATGAATGAAGTTCGGGAGTTCATCCGACATAATGTACAGGATCTACGGGAAGACATCATCCGCATGGTAGGTGGCGAAACACTGGATATTAAACTATCCGGATTCGACGTGGAGAAAGAAAAAGCATCTACCAAAGATGAGATTCTGTCAGCCATGGTTGTCTATGGTTTTTTGAGTTACTATTACGGGCATTTACGTATTCCCAATCATGAGCTGATGCTGAAATTCGCATCTGCCCTGTCTTCCCAGGAACTCGGCCTCAAACAAACGCTGGAGGATTCCAAGCACCTGCTCAGTGCCACGCTGGAACAGAAGGACAGGGAAGTGGCATCTATGATTGAGGAGCTTCATACAGAAAAGATTCCATTCTTTGAATACAATGATGAAAATTCCCTTGCCTGTGTGGTGACTATGGGATATCTCGCTGCACTGGATGATTACCGAATTACCAGAGAAGACAAGGCCGGAAAGGGATATGCAGACTTTACATTTGAACCGAGAAACAGGTGCTTTATCCCGATAATCCTGGAACTGAAGTACAATCACTCAGTTAAAAATGCCTTGAAATGCATCCGGGAGAAAAACACTATTTCCCGCTTCCGGGAGTATCCAAAAGTTCTGCTGGTTGGGATTAATTACAGTAAGAGAACGAAAAAACATACCTGTAAGACAGAACTGGTGGCCCCCGGAGATCTGCTGCAGTAAGGTCCTGAGAATGGAATTTAACTGCAAGCGAGAATACCCGCAGAATGTTTCATCTGTGCACAGAATCACTGCTGTCTATGCACTCTGATTAAAAAGTGGTCTGTTGAATGTAAATGTCAGAAGAACGTTTGTTTTCTGCTTTGCAGGCCTCATAATTATCATTTGCTGCAGCTTCTTTGCAAAAAGCCTGAATTTGACTAATTGCCGCTACAGCAACAGCAATAAGGATTCTCGTCTAAATTATTGGATCAACTTGCTTTTTGTTATGCTCAATTACATAATGCTGCTATTTCAAGTATTTTCTATCTGAAGTTGCTGAAATTGTTCCATTTATTTTGAAAGGAATTCTTATCATCGAACAGGCCGGAGATGGATGGCTTGTGCTTCGGATTTTTAAGATAGAGGCGAAACTTGACCATCAGGGGAGGCACATATGGGTATTTTTCTGAATCCTGGAGAAGTAAAGTTTTCAGAGGCGGTAAACTCTGAAATCTATGTGGATAAAACAGAAATGATCCGCTATCTGAATGCAGTTGTGCGGACGGAACAGAAATATGTATGCGTGTCCCGCCCCAGGCGATTCGGGAAGACCATCGCTGCCAACATGCTCTGTGCCTACTATGGCAGAGGAGACAGCAGGGCACTCTTTAGCGGGCTGAAGATTGCCGGGGATGAAAACTGGGACAGATACCTGAACCGCTTTGATGTGATCAGGGTTGTCATGACAGATTTCATTAAGGAAAATAAGAAGGTGGAGGAGTCACTGAAAATGCTGTCCTCCAGGATACTGACTGATCTGTCGGAGGAGTATCCTGAAGTGAAATATGATCCGGAAGATCTGGCCTACAGCATGGACAGATTTTACAGAAAGACCGGGATCCCCTTTGTGTTCATCATCGACGAGTGGGATGCGGTCTTCCGGGAGCGAAAAGAGGACAAGGACGGACAGAAACTATATCTGGACTTCCTGCGGGACTGGATGAAGGATAAGGATTATATAGCTCTGGCATATATAACCGGAATTCTGCCAATCAAGAAGTACGGAAAGCATTCCGCCTTAAACATGTTTGGTGAATACTCCATCATTTCCCCCATGCAGCTTGCACCCTATACGGGATTTACGGAGATGGAGGTTCGGGAGCTCTGCACAAAATATGGCAGGGCATATGAAAAAATAAAGGAATGGTATGATGGGTATGAAGTAAGTGACGTGGTTCCTCCGGATCCCGGATATGAGCTGCAAAATGCAAATGGAAAGGAACACAAACAAACGAGATATTCCATCTACAGTCCCCTGTCCGTGGTAAAAGCCGTTTCCACGGGAATCATCCAGAACTACTGGAATAAGACGGAGAATTATGAGGCGCTTGCGGAGTATATCAGAGCGGATTTTGACGGCTTGAAGGATGCGGTGGCGCTGATGATGGACAGAAGCGGAGTGAAGGTGGATGTTTCCACCTACCAGAACGACATGACTACCTTTCACAACAGGGATGACATCTTGACCATGTTGATACATCTGGGCTATCTGGAGTATGACAGGGAGAGTGAGGAGGTCCATATCCCGAATAAGGAGATACTGGACGAGTTCAAGACATCCACGAAATCAGAAGAGTGGGGGCTGACATTCCGTGCCTACTGGAAGTCAGTGGAGCTTCTTAAAGCAACCTGGGAGCAGAAGGAAGACCGGGTAGCGGAGCTGATGGAGTGGTTCCATGACACGGCTGAGAATAAGACCTATAATTCTGAGGCAGCCCTGTCATATGCGGTGAAAACGGCTTATTATGCGGCACAGAAATACTATACGGTCATACATGAGCTTGACAGCGGGAAGGGCTATGCGGACATCGTATATCTCCCCTCGCCGAAGCACCCGGAAAAGCCGGCGCTGCTGATCGAACTGAAATATAACAGGACGGTCAGAACGGCAGCGGATCAGATCAGGAAGAGAAACTATCCGCAGTCGCTGGAGCATTATCATGACAACCTTCTTCTGGTCAGCATTAATACCGATAAGGATGCGAAGAACACAGACGAGAATTACAAGAGACACTCCTGCAGGATCGAGAAAGAATGAGCGACAGAGTGGTTTTAACTGCGGGAACGGAGAAAAAATGGGCTGGATGTACTCAAACTAAGCATAAGTAAAGGGCTGGTTTCCCGGCCCCTTACTTTCGCGGTCTGACTGTCTAAATTTTGTCCTTGACTTTGGAACCACTTTATAGTGGCCCGATGCCAGCGCGCCGCACACCTACAACTGCTTCTACCTCCCGAATTTCAACGCCATCTACATCCTTGGCGCGTATGTGCGCCCGCTGGGCGACCTCAGCGCGGTGAGCGACGAAGAGCTCTACGCGAAGCTCGGCGTCACCATCGGACACGAGTTCTCCCATGCCTTCGATCCCACCGGCTCCCAGTTCGACAATGAAGGCAACATGAACTTCTGGTGGACCGGGGAAGATGGCGCGGCCTTTAGCGAAAAGGCCGAAAGGCTGGCCGCGTTCTACGACGGGATCCAGCCCTGGAAGGGCGTAAACTGCCCTGGCAACATCGTTTCGGGTGAGGCCTGCGCGGACCTGGCCGGAATGAAGGTGATCCTGCGCATCGCAGCTCAGAAGGAAGGGTTCGACTACGACGCCTTCTTCCGCGCCTATGCCGACATCTACATGAGCGTCATGACGCCGGAGGTTGCCCGCCAGCTGCTGGGAGATCAGCACCCGCTGAACTACCTGCGGATCAACATCGTGCTCCAGCACTTCGACGAGTTCCTGAACCTCTATGACATTCATGAGGGCGACGGGATGTATCTTGCTCCGGAGGATCGGGTGGACATCTGGTAATTGAACTGTATACAATAAGGGAAGGACGGGAAGAGATGCACAAATAGCTGGACCGGAAGGAAAAGCGGCGTCATACCGCTTTTCTTTTGCCCTCATTTGATAATTACACGCAAACGGCGATACTCCGTTTTTTTGCTTCTTTGGGGATAAACATCTATCCCAGTTTTGTGATAGAATACTAACAGCTTACTGAGCGCAGCGGCCGCAGGCGCAAGCATGATTTTTTTAACAGACTTGACGGCAGTCGCCCAAAAGGGAGAAAGGACAAAACATGGAAAACAAGAAGGGCTTATTCGCGGGATTCCATCGGGACGGCTATACCTGGAAGGATTCGATGATCGTTTCGATTCTCGTTTTCTTCATGATGTTTTTTGTGGGAACGGGCATCGCCATGCCCATAGGAATGATTTTCAATCTATTCTCAAACGAGGGGAACGCGGAGTTTCTGACGATTCTGGGGGCCAACTTCGGATTTATGGGGTATTGGATCATTGCGTTCATCTACCTTAGTCTCGTCAAATCCGATAAGCCGATCCTGCGCGCGTTCGGCAGGGAGCCGCGGGGAAACACCGTGAAAATGGCGCTGTGGGGGCTTCCCGTCGGGCTGGGCCTGAACGCCCTGTGCGTCGGCATCGCTGTTTTTCACGGGGATATTCAGCTCAGCTTTTCATCGTTCCCGGTGCTAAAGCTCCTGCTTGTCTTCTTGTCGGTGTTTGCGCAGTCCGGCGGAGAGGAACTCCTCTGCCGTGGCGTGCTGTACCAGCGGCTCAGAAAGGGATACAGGAATCCGTGGGTCGCCATTTTGATAAATCCCATCGTCTTTATGCTCATGCATAGCCTGATCCCTGGGATTACGATCTGGGCGGTGCTCAGTATCTATCTGGCGGGCGTGATGTTCAGCCTCATGGTCTATTACCTTGACTCTCTGTGGATGGCGATGGCGGCGCACGCGGCATGGAATTTCACGCAGAATTTCATCTTCGGATTGCCGAACAGCGGCACGGTTTATGACTTCTCCATCTTCAAGCTTAATTCCGCCACGGCCAGAACCAGTCTCTGCTATAACGTGGCATTCGGCGTGGAAGCCTCCATGCCCGCGGTTCTCGTATTAGCGTTCGCGGTGGCAATTCTTATCTGCGTGGGAAGAAAGAAGAACCAGAAATCCCTCGATGTCTGGGAAAGCTGATGCGATCAGGACTCTGCTTCCACGAACTGTCATGACAAAACGAGTCCGGGAAAAAACAGAGCGCAGCGAGCGTCACAGCTTTCCCGAAGAGGCTTGACAGCCATGCTGAAGTCCACTGCGCTCAGGCAAGACAGCTAAAAGAAAACGCCGGAACAACTATAAACGTCCCTTTTTGCCTCTTCTCGCTGCTACCAGGCGAGAGGAGGTTTTTTCGTTGGCGGAGAAAGAGAAGAGAACGATTCTGGACATGCGGGTAGCGGGCAAGCAGTACAAGGAAATATCAGCTCAGTTGGGCATCGACGTCTCTGCACTGAAGGTGTTTGTGCATCGGCAGAAGCATAACGACGTCAAGCGGTGCGTACAGTGCAAAAAGGTGCTGCCGAAAGATGCGAGAAAGCCCCAGCGATTCTGTTCTGACAAATGCCGTAAACGGGTGACCCAGCCCCGCATCGTATATAGCATACCAAGCCAGGCAGCCCTGTCGATGGTCTCCGAACTTGCGGCCCTTTTTTCAGGAAAGTAAGAAGTGCTGTAAGCTCCTACATTGCGCAAGGTCTTATGAGGGAATATGAGGTTTATGACCCATACTCCAAATTGAATGTGGATTTTGTCTACAGACGGGACAGGCGGGAAATCGATCATTTGCCATTTCTGAACTCCTCACTTTGCGCATTTAAAGGTCATCAAGTGCTTTTGACAGCTGTGCCTTATACAGGCTGACCGCTTCCTGCGGGGACAACAGCTTCATCCGTCCTGCATACTGCAGAAGCCAGCCGAAGAATGCATTGCCCGGACACGCCTTTACCGTTGCCTGAAAGGACTGATCCGAGACAGGCCTGCATTCAAAATCCATTCCAAAACGGTCAATGAATTCCCCCAGCAGACTGTTTTCGCACTCGATGGTTACCTCCATCTCGGGGCCGTCCTGCATCTTATGGCTGCCTGAATAGTAGTAACCGATATCGAATTCAGCCGGGGCAGGATCAACGGCCTCCTCCAGGATTCGGACATTGCGAATATTGTCCACCCTTGGCGTGATGATGCTGCTGCTTTCCTGCTCATACGCCACGAGAACATATCGGTCATCCGACCGGATGATGGCATAAGGCGAAACGATATACGCCTTTCCACCCTTTTGCGCAGCGACTGCTTTATCCCTGACCTGATAGTCGGTCATCCGAAACCGGACTTTCTTTTGAGCAATGATGGCCCGGAAAAGATCATTTGCCCCGGCCAGGGCCCCGCCGACGGCTTTTTTGATCGTTCTCACTTGCCGATATTCGTTTTCGAAGCAGGACCGGTCACTGATGGAAGCCAGTGAGGCCAAATGGCCGATCACCTGTTTGCTCCTCTCGGGTTTGATAAACCTGGATGAGGCAACCGCATCAATCAGCACTTTCAGTTCGACTGTATCAAATGGCCGGTTGGCAAACCGATAGTATGACGGCTGCCCGTTGATATGTGATCGGACAATATCAAACCCCGCCGCAGCCAGAAGATCCATATCTGCATCGATCGTTCTGCTGACGGGCGCCTGGACGCCATGCTGTTCCAGCATGGTCTTGATGTCCCTGGTCGATACGGCATGTTCTTCATCAGTATTCTCAAACAAATAGCGAAGAGTCAATAGTATTCTGCTCTGTTCCAGCATGGTTTCTTTCTCCTCCCGGATGTCCGCAAACACCGTTCTTTGATCATTACGAATTCTACCCGAAAATCCGATAAATATCAAGCATGACCGAAACGCTGAAATGTCCCGGTCATGCAAAATCATCCAATTTTTCCGTTTTCGTCTGAAAAATCCCGGCGACAGTGAATCCCCGGATCATCTGTGCGGCAGGAAATGCGTTCCTTTTGGATTTTCAGGTTTCATCCGAATACGATTCCTCATGATCGTATTCGCCGTACTCGCAGCCGATATGGGTGGCGGTGATCTCATCCACCAGCACCAGCTCGCCGTCCTGCCGGTCATACAGTTTCACCGTGCCGACGCCATTGCCGCCGTTCCACAGGCGCTTATGCCGTTTTCTGCCGGTTGGATCCTCGTAGTTGATCAGCAGCATGTCCTTCTTCAGGCAGTGAACCTCTGTTTCCATGGCAGCATGAATGTTCTCCTGCCGCACATGCCAGACTACTTCCTGCTCTTTCTCTTCAAAGGAAAAGGTCGTCTTTACCATGAGATGCAGGTGCGAGAAATTGAAATCGTATTCCTTTCCTTCATAGTAGAATACCCCAAGAAGCCGGCGGTCCAGCGGTACAAAGTAAATTTTCGGTCTGCCGCCGCCGATGTCAAAAACGCTGTTTTGAAGCTGCATACCCGTCTTCCTGCTGAACAGACAGTTGGAGGAAAGCCAGACCCAGGGCGTGGTAAAATCCCGTCCCCAGTTCTTGTCCGCATACCCGTAACAGGTCTCAGGTTTTACCGTGTACAATCTGCCGCCAAAGGTCACCTTTCCGCTGAAGGCACTTTTCATGCCCTCCGCGTGCCAGTACATGGCGAAAGCTTCCGCATCCCGCAGTGGTTTGCTGGCTCCGTACCCCACATTGAACGCAATCTGCTTGTCAATTGTCAGATCCCAGCTCATTTCCCCCGCATCACACATCCACTCCGGATGTGTCGCGGCCTCCTCCGGACTGATACAGATACTGCCTTTCAGGGCCGTTTCACAGGCCATGCAATCCGCGGCTTCAATCTGAAAGGGGGCCTCCGCATGAACCGTGACCTCCTTCCAGGCAAAAAAACGATGGAGCTGGCATGCTTTTTCGCCCCATGTACCCGCCTTCACCATCAGGTAGGAAGGTTTCTTTCCGGCTGCCTGGTTTTCCGGACTCTGTCCGAAAACAGGCTGTTCTTCAGCCAAAGCAGGATTACAGACGAAGAACTCAATAAAGAATGGTTTGTCCTCCCCGGTTTCTGCATCCTGGGCTGTAAAGGAATGCCACCACCAGTCATATCCCTGACGGGCCAGTGGTCCATGGAGCATAAGGGCATCTCGTGTGATATCGTGATGATTGAACATCGAAACTCCTTGCTTCCTCTCTATGTCATGTTAGGACAGTTTCCCAGATATTACCGCATCTGTTCGGTCTCTGTCAAATCATCTGTGCGCGTGTGCAGAATTTCTCCTGCCAGGTCTTTTGTTTTTCCCGGCAGGAACGCGCGTGTTTCGTTTTTTCGTCCGGGACTTCTCCGGGGGTTGGTACATCCGTATGGTATTCATTGCTGTATGCTGTTACTGCCCCGGAAAGACGCCAAAACGGCACAGCCGCCTTTTGCGGCTATGCCGTTTTATCCGGGATAAGTTCCCTGTGTAAGCCTTCTCAATGGAAGGCGGTTTCATTACCGGTTATTGACCATTTCCGGATTCATGTCATGTTCACTCAGGCGCTTCCAGGCAACCTGTTCCCAGGGGGTACCTGCTTTTCCGTAGTTGCAGTAAGGATCCAGAGAGATTCCGCCGCGCGGAAGGAACCTCCCCCACACCTCAATGTATTTGGGATCCAGAAGGGCAATCAGGTCCTTCATGATCCGGTTGACGACATCCTCATGAAAGTCGCCATGGTTGCGGAAGGAAAACAGGTAAAGTTTCAGCGACTTGCTTTCGACAATCTTTTTATCCGGCACGTAGGAAATGACGATATTGGCATAGTCCGGCTGGCCGGTAATGGGGCATAAGCTGGTAAATTCAGGGCAGTTCGCCTTGACAAAATAGTCATTGCCCGGATGCTGGTTGGCAAAGCTTTCCAGCAGGGAGGGATCATACTCCGCTTTATATTCGGTATTCGCACTCCCGAGTTTCGTCAGATTTTCTTTTGTTCTCATCTCAGTCATCCCTTTCACTGATCGGTACGATCTTTCTTGCCAGGTACATAAACGGCGTGTCAAGTATGGCAACAATGGCCTTGAATACGTATGTGGTAATCAAAATGCTGAAGAACACATTGGGGGGATATACACCCCAGAAGGCAATCGTCGTAAAAATGACGGTATCAATCGCCTGGCTCGTCAGCGTACTCCCGTTATTTCGCAGCCACAGCTTGGCTTTCGTGTTGCCGGTCTTGCTCCAGATGAAATGATAAAGGAAAACATCCAGATTCTGGCTGATCACAAATCCAATCAGGCTGGCCACCGTGATTCTCGGAACCAGGCTGAACACAACCTTCAGGCTTTCGTGAATATAGTCATTTGCATTCGGCGTAAACAGCAGGATGAGCTGTGTGCCCAGCATCCACAGAACCATAATGGAGAAACTATAGGCAACCGCTTTTGATGCCTCTTTCTTTCCGTATTTCTCCGACAGGATATCTGTCACCAGAAACGTCGATGCATAAAGGACATTGCCCGCCGTGGTTGCCAGTCCAAAGATATCGACATTTTTGCATACGGCAATGTTCCCCAGAAGCGTTCCGAAAATGGCAAACGCATACAGGCCGTTTTTGCCGAACACCTTATAGAGAAGCAGGACACTTCCCAGATAGATCAAAACCGTCAGGATAAAGATGATTTCATTCGACATGTCCGTTACTCCTCATACTCAATGGGGTCAGTCATTCCGTTTTCCTCAAATGCGCGTCTGCGGTCCCGGCATGTTCCGCAGACACCGCACGCTTTGTCATGCCCTTCATAGCAGCTCCAGGTCATTTCAAACGGAACGCCGATGGCTGCCCCTGCCGCAACGACTGCCGCTTTGGGTTTGTCAATAAAAGGGGCCAGTACCCGCAGTGCTTTTCCGCTTCCGATATAGATCGACTCGGAAACCGCCCTGTTGAATTCGATGCTTGTATCCGGATAGGCATTCCCGGCCGCATCATCGGCATGCGCTCCATAGTAGATCACCTCACATCCATGGCTCAGTGCAATGGAGGCAGCAGATGAGAGGAATAACCCGTTGCGATATGGAACGTACGTGTTTACCGGCGCGCCATTCGTTTTGGACAGCTGGTCCGCATAATCCTCATGCGGGATCTCCGCCTGAGCACCTTCAAGCAGCGTACAGTTGCTGTCTTTGAAGATCTCTCCGAGATCAAGCGTTATCCGCTTTACCCCGTAGAATTCAGCCACCCGCTTAGAGGCCGTCATTTCTTTTTTATGCTTCTGTCCATAGTAAATGGAAAGAGCAAGGACCTCATCCGCCCCGTATTCCTTAACCGCAAGGCCCAGACAAACCGAACTGTCAAGACCGCCGCTGAATAAAACCAATGCTTTCATGTCTTTCTCCAATAAAAAAAAGGCTTTGCAAAACGCAAAGCCTACTAAATAAACGAAATCGATATTCCGCCTGTCGTAGTCCCGGTTTTGCTTAACGACAGGAAGGTACAAATGAACTGTCGGCTCATTCAGATCGGATGAGCGCCGTGATTATATCAAATCTATTTGTACATTTCAACAGGATTTTTATGCATCCCGAATTCCGGAGTGAAGACACGTTCTATGGCGATTGAACCCTCCCGGTCAAAGAGGCTCTGCTGTTAAAAGCATCTCTCTTTCCGTTCTTTTTTGCACTGTTCAATGTGACCGCAGCGATAGCACAGTTCATTATTGCAGAGTCCGTCATTTTCAAAATACGACAGAATATTCCCGGCGGTTGTTTCCGCAATGTTGCTGAGCGCTTCCTCTGTCAGAAACGCCTGATGAGAGGTCACAATGACATTGGGCATGGAAATCAGACGGGACAAAAGGTCATCATTCAGGATATGTCCGGAACGGTCCTCAAAGAAAATGTCCGCCTCTTCCTCATATACGTCGAGGCACGCTGCCCCGATCTTTCTGGCCTTAATCCCCTCAAGAAGTGCCTCCGCATCAATCAGGCCGCCTCTTGAGGTATTGACGATCACAACTCCTTTTTTCATTTTCCCGATAGCCGACGAATCGATCAGGTGCCTCGTCTCCTCCGTCAGCGGGCAATGAAGCGAAATGACATCACTTGAGGCAAACAGTTCATCAAGCGATACGTACTCAATGTCGCTGTCCCTGGCCGGAAAATGATCATACGCAATGACCTTCATGCCAAATCCGCGGCAGATATTGATAAAGATCCGTCCGATTCTGCCCGTGCCGATCACGCCCACGGTTTTGCCATGGAGATCAAATCCGGTCAGACCGTTCAGCGAAAAGTTGAACTCCCGCGTCCGGTTATACGCCTTGTGGATACGCCGCACGGATGTCAGCAGCAGCGCCATTGCGTGTTCGGCTACCGCATAGGGCGAATAGGCCGGGACATGGACCACATGAATTTTCCCGAATGCCGCCTTTACATCCACATTATTGTATCCGGCAGAGCGCAGCGCAATCAGGCGAACACCATATGCGTATAACCGGTCAATCACCGCCGCGTTCACCGTGTCATTGACAAACACACAGACCGCATCACAGCCTTTCGCCAGTTCCACGGTATCCTCATTCAGCTTCGTCTCAAGGAACCTGAAATGGATATCGTGCTCCCTGCCAACCCGTTCAAAAGAAGGCTTGTCATAGGCTTTGGCATCAAAAAAAGCAACCTGAATCATTTTCTCCTCCTCCGGACTTTGTCCGGGTTTCCCTGCACATCGTTTCTGGCGTCTCCCCTTTGCACATCCATCCTGTCTTTTCCGGCAGGGCCCGCAACGTCAGAGACGATCATCCGTCGATGGTCCTTCCATCGCGTGAAATTGTCACGACCTGCCACGGGATAAACTTTCCGCTGTTCCTCAGCGCCATTTCGGCAGCACGCTGAAGGCCGCCGCAGCACGGCACTTCCATGCGCACAATGATCACGCTCCTGATGTCGTTGTCACGGATGATCTCCGTCAGTTTCTCCGTATAGTCAACGGCATCCAGTTTCGGGCACCCGATGAGGGTTACCCTGCCGCGCATAAATTCCTCATGCATATTGGCGTATGCATACGCCGTACAGTCAGCTGCAATCAGCAGCTTTGCCTTCTCAAAGAAAGGTGCCCGGGGCGGTACAAGCTTGATCTGACAGGGCCATTGTGCCAGACGGGAAACCGATTTCCGGATCTCACCGTTTGCGTTCCCGTTCTGCTTAAATTCCATCATCCTTGAACCGGGACAGCCGCCCTCATGGTGTTCAGGCTGCATTCCGCTCATTCGGACCTCCTTTGCCTTTTTCACTGCCGCCTCATCGTATTCCGGTGCTTCCCGTTCTTCAAATGAAATGGCTCCCGTCGGACAGCCGGGCAGACAGTCACCAAAGCCGTCACAGAAGTTTTCCCTTACAAGTCTGGCTTTGCCGTTCACGATCTCAATGGCTCCCTCGTGACAGGCGGCCGCACACAGCCCGCATCCATTGCACTTTTCATCATCGATACGAATGATTTTCCTGACCATGATAAAAACCTCCCTTTGTTTTTGCTGTATTATAATCCGGTCCGGCAAAAAAGGATGTGGTACTGACCACATTTTGATTCTTTTCATCCGCTTAATGCAACAACAAGGAAAGAAAAACATTGACTGCATGTATATAATTTTGGTTATACACGTCAGCGATAAGAATCTTTTTAACACAGGCGGTTGCACATAACGGATTTCCTTTCGAAATCAAAAGAGCTGTGGATAATCCTTATACTGCGATGTCTGAGGAGGACATTCTCAGGAAACTTGAAAAATCCAGACTTCACGCCAGTCAGGGAAAGTACAGGGATGCTGACGAAGTTGTTTCTGATATGACGGCGAAGTACGGAATATAATGTCGTGATCACTTCAGATGCGGAAGAGGATTTGGACAGTTTGGATGCCATGTTTTTATGCCTTCCGAATTTCTGTAATCCAGCGATCATCTGACGCCACGAAACAG
>DGWH01000111.1:0-13129 GCA_002395225.1 Christensenella sp. UBA4263 | reverse complement strand
CCGTCTCTTCATTTCCGGGTAGCTGCTGCGGGTAATCCTGCTGCACAGCTCCCTGATCTGGGCTTCATGCGCATCATAATTCTGAATTCCTGTCATTTGCTCTATGACGGCGCTGTTCGTTTTCTTCCCCTGGTTCTTCAGCAGGACATCGCCAAAGTGCAGCAGCATGATCTGCATGGTGCAGGGATTGGCAAAGATGCTGACCTTTTCAGCAACCTTCCCTTTTCCAAGAAACCTGTTGATTTTTGCCTTCACCTGCGTGTATTCCCGGTAAGGTGAATTTGCCTTGTGGGAGTCTTTTTTCGTTGTTCAGACTGATTTTTTGTGTTCCAACCAAATCTGCCAGGCGAGAGAGAATAGAGTATACAGAGCGACTGCGATTAATATGATGCTGATGAAATCTCTTTCCATAAAGAAGGTTTGTGTTCCTGTACCTTTGATAAGAAAGTGAGCAATTAAATAGGAAACCGGGCCGAAGAATATCTGCCGAGGAATCCAGCTGCTTTCCCGATTCCGGAGAAAAAACCAAACAGTTCCTGTAATCAAGGCAAGTCCTGCAGCAACATAAATATAGAATGCCAGTGCCAGGCGGGGCAGCACTTCCACACCGCCATTCATCGGTTCGCCCCACAAAAGCCGCTGCTGACTGCCAACGCTGTAAAGCAGACGATCCGGCACGGGATACAATGTCATCTCACTATAATCTTTTGTCAGACTGTTTCTGCGACTCTGTGAGCTCCATCCCTGTAGAAGCTCTGTTACTGTACCGTCATCATCTTTGAACATGGATTCCTGTATGCCGTTGATGATGCTGTCATATTTAAGGACAAGAACGTCAACGGTAGATTCTGATGAAACGGAAGGGACTTCTCCTTCGAACACTTCTGAATAAGATCGAGCCTCTATTCCTTCAACTTCAATAAGCCCATTTTGCCACGGCACCAGTTCCATCTTGTTTTCATGGTAGAAGTAAGTATAAACTGCAACGAAAACAAGCAACGCAGCAACGATCGCAGAAAACCAACGGCGCTTTTGTATTTCTTTCTTCAATGCCATTAGCGGTTTTGAGGAATCTACTGGATCAACAATCCTTGTATCAATCTCTGCCAGTCTTTGACGGCACTCTGTACAGCTTTCCAGATGCTCGTCAACCATCTTCTTCGTTTCATCTTCTGTAAGATTCTCCGCATACAAGGGGAGAAGATCCCTGACAACAGCACAGGGCAGTTTCATATTCAAACCTCCATTTCTTTTTTGAGTTTGGCACGGGCACGGTGAAAGACCACACAGGCCCAATTCTCGGATTTGCCAAACAGCTCCCCAATATCCCGAAAACTCAGCTGACCCAATGTTCGTAGAGTGAAAACCTCCCGATACGGTTCATCCAGGCGGTGAAGCAGCCGATGGATACGCATGCTTTCATCCTGACGTACGATTGACTCTTCCGGGCTTAAAGCCGGATCGGGAAGAGCCAATGTTTCATCAATGGGCTGTTCCTTCTTCTTTCTCTGCCCGGAAACCCAGATGTTCTTTGCAATGGTGCAAAGCCAGCTTTTCATGCTGCTTTCTCCCCGAAACTGATCCAAAGACCGCAGAGCTTTAAAGAAGGCGTCCTGGGTGATTTCTTCCGCGACATGTGGGTCTCTTGAAAGAGAAAGCACATATCGATAGACTGAATCAAAGTAGCTTTGATAGACTTCATCAAATGTTCCTGGTTCCATCGAGCGCTCCTCCTTTCACTATATTTGACGCACAACATGCGGAAATCTTACAGAACTTCAAAAATTTTTTTCTGAGTTTTCTGAGTGACTTTTAACGCCACCCCATTGTTATACACGATTTCCGGCTCTTAAGCCATACCGGCAAGCTGTTCACATCGAGAAATGCACCCTGTCGGCGCGGAAAAATGCACCCTCTCCGAGGGAGACGGGAAAAAAAGAAAAAGCCTTGATTTCTCAAGACTAATTCGGGTTGGTGGTCGCAACAAGACTCGAACCAGTGACCCCATCGATGTGAACGATGTGCTCTGGGCCATCGGTCAAGTTGTCAAACTGAAATATGGACGTGAACACACCTCGGAAGCCCTTGAAATATGGGCTTTTTACGTTTTGGGCTGTGTTCACGACGCCCGTGTTCAGGGTGTGTTCAGCTGTGTTCATGGCCCTTGAACACGGGGGTGTTCAGGTGTGTTCAGGGTGTGTTCACGGCTCTGCTGTGTTCATTATCGGCTGAACACGGGCATGGAAAAAGCCTGACGGTTATTCGCCGCCAGGCCGTTTTTTTATGCCATCATGTCACGATAGAGCTTCTCTGCCAGCTCCCTCACGCGGGGAACGTCGGTATAAGCCTGCGTTTTTCCGATGCCTACTGCCCGAGCGATAGAAAGCGGGCGCTCGTTACCCTTGTAGAGCTCCTTGAAGATTTCCGCATATTTCGGCTTAATCCTCCCAAGCTCCTCCACCAGCATCGCCAGGATATCAGATGTTTCATCAATCTGATCCGGCTGCTGGCTTGCAGGCTCGAATTCACTCTCCACATACAGTGCATCCAACGAGGCCGGATGATTGTTATTAAAATCAAACCGCCCTACCTTCTGGCACTTAGCGCAGCGATTGCATTCCGGGCACATGATGTAGCCGCCGTGCCCGTCCTCAATCAGGCAGCGCTCCGAGCGCTCTTCCGCTTTGACATCGGCCCATTCCAGTTGCATATACTGATGGGCATCGTGTTCGGAAACCTCAACAAAAATGCAAGGATAATGTTTGGAACCGATACGAACGGAGCGAACCTTCCCTGCTTGCCCATTTGCTTCGATGGTCTCTTGGTTGACGCGAAGCGGCAGCTTGACCAGCTTAGTGCCAGTAATAGTATTATTTTCATTTTTTGCCATTGTTTGTCTCTATCCTTTCTCTTGCGAGAAACAGAGACAACCGTGGCATGCCAGCTATTTTCCATATGGTCACCTTTACGGATTGCTCCGTTTCTCATCGGTGACCAGCGGTGCAAGACGCTGGCTTGGTACTGTGTTATGCCTGCTTCGACCTTGCACATGACCCTCTGCAGCGGGACACGTCTCCACAGGCATTGATGCTGTGATTACTTCAGGTCAGAAGCCATCAGATCAAGATCATCAAAGGCTTGATCATAATCTGTAGGGGAAAGATCGTCTACGGATGAAACACCATAATGCTGCTGAAGGTAGCGAGTAACAATCTCGGTTCCACTTTGATTACAAGCATCACGTGCTGCATTTTGAAGGTTATCCATCCAGTTCCGCTTTTCCATGTTTGTCATCTTTTGCCATCTTTCTGGTTCAACCTTGGCCTTCAGTTGAGCCTGAGGATTATGAGTTTCAACTCACAGTTCTATTAAATCAGAATCGATTCGGCATTAAAATTCATCGGATATGGAGCAAGTATGGGTGGAATATGGAGGAAATATGGAAAATAAAAAAGCCCCCACTATCAAAGCAGGAGGCTTAGGAATCTTTGAAAATCAGTCAACAAACAACTCGTGCATATTAAACTGTATTTCATTTGCGTCTATTTCAACACTTGCATTTCCACATGTGAGAGCACTCTTTCTGACTCGGATCTCCCCATCAATCATTTCTATATATTTTGCTCGATTTCGCGGTTGTTCGAGGAATGTTGCTGAATCACGAGTAAAACCGACTCTTTGCAGGAATATCGTCAAGGCGTTGGTAGTTCCGTATTCAACATACTCATACCAATCGTTATCGAAGTGCTCCACATTATGAAATGCCTTATACTCAAGGGAAAACTTTCTGAAGTAATTCGAAATGCTGAACAAAAGAACATTTTCAATAACGCCAAGCGTTTCCGCGATTATGTAGTTCTTGTGATCCCGAGAACCGTCATAGCGTTTGGCTATCTGAAGATTTCCCACCCAGACGCCTGTATCAGGATTTGCGTCTTTGTAATCAATGGCATGATTGATGATGGAATTTAGCCCGTTTCCTCGAATCCAACGCAACAGGATTACGGCATACCATTTTAGTACGCCGGGTGACTTTCCAATGGTTTCTTTTTCATATACATCCCACTTAAAAACCCTACTCAACATTCCAAGAAACCTTAGCAACTCATTAAAATCCACCTCATCATTTTCTCCTTTGAGTTCAGGGTATTTCGCGCCCAGTCGTACGGCTTCGGATAATGTATACGCCTGATCATATGACAGTGTAATATCATCATTCGTCTTTTCTGGTGGGAAGTTATTCATAATAGCTGTCTTCTGAGCGGGCGTAACATAACCATCAAACATTTCTGTAAGAGGAGTAGCTCTTCCGGAGGCATAATCATTCATTATGATTAATGCAAACTTGCGCAGCGCATCGAAGTCCTTATCTGGAGCTTCAGCATGACAGGCAGACATTTCGATGTCGCCCTTCACCAGATCTCTTACAAGCGCCGGATAGTGTTGTTTAATCTCTTCAAGATCAAAGGAAAGCTTCTGTTCCGGTACATCACTATTCAGCAGCCTTTCAAATTGCTTTTCAGTAAGCTTGGAATCCATTCTCAATAGAAAAACGTTTCCGAATAAGTTGTACTTTATTCTTCCGACGCGGCCTACAAGGTTTCTGAATTCGACCTCGTCCATATTTGCAGTTCCATTCCGATAGCTTGTGATGAAAAGATTATCGGCGGGGAGATTAACGCCTTCAACAAGAGTACTCGTACAGAAAATCGTACGAAGATCACCATTCTCAAAGCTCTGTTCAATTCTCAAACGTAGATTGGCGGGCAAGTAACCAACATGATAGGCTACTCCCTTCTCTATAAGCTCCGCGAGATAGCATTCCCTGTGAACATCATTCTTTATATCATTTGCCAACTTTGTAAGCTGAGGGTTATTCAACGGATGAAGATCCTTAGCATAAGAGATGGCATAATCCACAACCTTTTGCCGTGAACTGCAGTATATGACATTTTGCTTACCTCTTCCAACTCGCTGAATAATCTTAGCAAGTGTCATATCGCCTGGAACACGGTATACTGCATCAAGTGATTTAGTGTGCTCGTTATGTATGAACATCTTGTTGTTTGGCAGATCCATAAAGAACTTAAACTGGCTGACAGGAGTAAAGCGCGACGCTATATGTTGGATTTTCTCAGGCTGAATTCCCGGAATCGTGCGGAGGTATAATTCTGGATTTGGTATATTGGGTGACGCAAATACAATCGTAGGCGTAGACTTCAAGCGATATAGCTGTGAGATAACTTTATAATAATAACTGCTCCGGCCACCCCGTTCAGAAATCTTATGGGCTTCATCTATAAAAACGAAATCAATCTGAAGATCACAGTGTTCAATTAATAGATGGTGCATTCTTTCCGGAGTCATAATGAAAATAAAGTTATGTGGCTGTTGCAGATAGATTTCACCAATTGCGCTTACGATTCTATAGTTCTTGTCTTTTAGCTCATTTTGCAAGCTGTCAAACATACTGCTCCGAACTTCGTTTATAAGAGCTTTTGTCGGTACCAGAATAGCGAAGTTCTTTGTGATGCCTTTTTCAATTTGTTCCTTGATATATGTTTGCACAACAAAAGACTTCCCCATAGAGGTTGGGCCAGAGTAACTAAAATACGGGTCGCTTAACCTGTCATATACATTTTTTTGATCATGAAAGAAATACTCTTCTTTTTTGCCTGGAATCAGATGCATTTCTTTGTCAAACTCGTAAAAAATCCCATCCAAGATGTCTGCGCTTTTATACCCGGCAACTGTCGGTACTCTTAATCCGCGATAGTTTCCAATTGCCGAAAGAACCGAACCAAGGTAGTATTTGACTGCTTCATCTTGTGGATAAACTAAATGAAGGAGCGTAGCAATTTCTTGTCCCCACTGATGATCACGTTCTGCTGTTGGCGGATATGTTGACTTTGATAGCAGGTCAGCGAAACGAAGCGCGTCCTTAATTTGCACCTGCCTTTGAGGACGATCAAGTGCAAAAAGATCTAATGAGTAATTATAAAGCAGAGCCTCATATATTTCGTTGAGATAGGTGTTCTTATCAATATCACGGTAAATATATTCCGCTAAAGAGGCAGTTTTCGGAGCATAATTCATTATCGTCCCTCCAGCATTTCATCGATCAAACTTGTTTTTTCTACATCCGCATTATTGAAAGGAAGGATATAGCAGTACAACGAATATCCTTCCAGATTTAAATCTTTGATTTTTTTTGCAATGTAATTCTTTGCAGACAAGATATCTTTTTTGAGTTGCTCTTCTGCCGCCATCCTGTAAAGGCCACTGTCAGCGACAGGGGGATCGACTATCAGTGTATACCCAAGGAAAACTCCGAAAGCCATATCTGGTTTATGTTGGAATTGCTTTCTTGGGGTCATCACATCCCATAAATATTCTATGGTTTTGCTGTCAAATATCAAACCATACGCTGTATTCTCCACCGTTTTGAACTCGACATCTGCATTCTGTTCAATTTGGGTTATTCTTTCAAAAGCTCGATCAATTGCCGGTTCCAAGCCGCCTTGAATATTGGATGCACCAAATACAAGTTGGTTAAAAGGGCGTCCATGTTCAGTGGTAGCAAGCAAATGAATGCCATCACTCTTGCTTACAACCCCGGTGTGCTGCGAAAATTCAATCTTTGACATAATCTTTGGCGCATTTAGTTCCTGCTCCATAAAAATGTATAACATCAGTTCTCCCATCACTGAATCAGCATTAACCCCGTAAGATTTTGAAAACTCGATAAGAGCCTGTGTGCCTATTGCGCCTACTGGTCTTCCTTTATATGTGTCGATTTTTGAGCGCGAAAACACATATGTTCCGATATTATCGGCAAGGAACTCTTTTATCTTCTGAAAACGCATCTTGCCATTGTTGATATCTGCACAATAAATGTCTGCGGTTGATGGGTGTGTTATTCCTGCGACGATAACAGAATCCACCTTTTTAAACACCTTTGAAAACATTCCATCATCAAGAGTACGTCCCAAAGGAGTTGCCACCTCTTCTATGAGCTCTTCTGATGATGGAAGTGGATCAATAAATATTCTTTCGCTTGAATCTACTGAAGAAAGATAATTCTTCTCGAATGAACGTAGACACTCAGAGCAGGAATCGTTTGAAATCTCAACAATCGCATATCTGAATAAGGACGCAAGCAATGGTGCCATAATGAATTTATTGTTTTTCAGAATGGCACCCTTCTCAAATCCAGATACATAACCAATTAAAGTATCATTTGGAATGTCATCTTCACGTAGAACTGCTTTAACCGCATAGATGAATTGCTTCTCATCAGCGATCAGCCTGACCACTTTTTCATCATATTTTTGGATTGCTTCCTCATAGCTCATATTTCGTGCCGCATCGACAACATCAGGAGGAACATTTCCATGACCGCTTTTCAGATGAGAAGGCAATGATTTATCGCGGCGGGACATATCATCGCATCCATACGCAGTAAAAATCGCGTCGCATATGCTTCGTACAAGGTAGATAGCAAAGGCCAAAAGACTTGTTGGAAAGAAAATTCGTGACTCTGCAAGCATTAGCTTCGCAGAGTTTTTTAACGAAAGACATTCAATTCCAGAAAAGGACATGGTATAGTATTTCCAATATTCGTAAGAAAAACAACCGGAGAATAAAGGAAATGCAGAATGATAAAAACGAGAGCGAGAAGCGCGTCCATCGCGTAGTAATGAAGTGCGGATATACGGATTTGAGATGTGGAATAAGGACATTACGAATGATGTTGGAACTGCTCTATGGAGTAGAAATGGAAGAAGGAACTACATATGCCTTTTGTGGAAGATCGGCAAAGCTGATCAAGGAATTAAAGAAAGACAAGGGAGGACACACATTAACCATCCGTCTATTGGAAGAAAGCAAAGTGAAATGGATAAGAAACAGTGAAGAACTGGTAGAAATAACGCCTGAAGAATATGAAAAGATCCTCCAAGGAGTGGGAAACGGAAGAAGCCGGTGAACGCAGCCGGCTTCTTTTGTTACCTTTTCACATACTAATTAGTATTTATTTATTAGTATTTACATATTTACAAGATACTAATAATTTGATATAATTAGTACAGTTTTCCATTTGCAATCGACGAGTGCCAGGCGGAAGGAGGTCTTTACATGGCGCTGAGAGAACTCGAAACCTATACCAGGAATTCATATAATCGGAACGTAAACATCACTTATGTATATCAAGTAACGGTATATCTAGACGAAGATACGCAAAAAAAGGTAATGAAGAGAAAAGTCATTGGGAAACTGGACCCTGATACCGGCAAGGTAATTCCTACGGGTAGAAAAAAAGCCTCTTCCTCATCGGAAAACATAGACAGTGAATACAAAACAAAGTATGAAGATATACTTCAGAAAATGCAAAAACAGGAAGAGCATTCCAAAACTATCCATACACAGATGACGGCTGTTTTGAAGAGCATGGCCGTACGGTTTCAGGAAATAAGTCGTGCAACGGATAAAGCGGTTGCAGAAATCAATCGCCTCATTGCAATGATTGGTTAACGCATAGACAAATACTGTTTCTATATAAAAGGAGGTGTACCCTGTGACAATGGAAAACAAAGTAGTTCCTGCAAATACAAATCCCGTCGATGTTTCGCAGGGTACATCTGTCGAAATTGAAACAAGTGCGATTGAACAGCAGATTCATGATCAGGCTCAGGCACAGGGAGTCTATATTCCTGAGGAACAGATGCAGTCTCTCTTTCAGATGGTCCACGCTTCAATCAACGGCGCGGTTGCAGATGAGAATCCTTCGGCGACTGCAACGAAGACGGAAGAGCATTCTGATTCAGAAGAGTCAACAGAATCTGATGTCGAGTCGATTCCGTATGACGATTTATTGAACAAGCTCTTACAAGTTGACGTATATGATAATGTGCAGATAATCGGAGTTCCTGGAGTAAAGGAACTTATGAACTTTTCCAAACGCAATCTGGCAAAACTAGTATGCACTCTTATTGAATGCACCAATAGACGGGCCAAAGAGATCATGGAGCTTCAGAAGGAGCTGCAGAATGAAAGGCTCCAGAATGCTGTTCTTAAAGAACAGAGCGGAAGAACGCGTGAAGTCAATTTCGGATCAAAAAGCGAACGCAGAAGTGCTCTGGAGTCCGGGGAACACAAGACTGAAAAGACCGAGGAGAAGCCAGATACATCTGCAGCTTCCGGTGTGGATAATGCGTCAAAAAGCACCGAAGCATCTGGCTCTACGCATCCGGAATCGTCTAAAAATAGTGAAGGGGATCAGTCTGCCCAAACGAAGGAAGAGCCTTCTTCCAAAACAGATGCGTCTGAACAGGAGGGCAACTCTGCCGATAATTCTAAAAAGCCTTTTCGGAAGCATACCTCCAAACCGAAACGCCAGGTGGGTTGCGCGGATAATACGGCAAAAGAAGCAATACACCTCGAATGTCATAAGACGCTTGATATGGAGGAACTGCAGAGACTACATCCGGGGCATATATTTCATAAGCTTCCTTCGGGCAGTTATGAAACCACGCTCATCATTACAATTCCAATTGCAATGACGGTAACATATGAACGTGCTCAGGATAAAACAGAGAACAAGATCTATTCAGCAGATAGCGCTCACGAAAGCAAGTTTCTGTCCGGAAGCGACCTTTCTACCACAGTGCTTGCGCAACTGCTTTTTCAACGGTACAGTATGGGAGTCGCTGTTACGCGTATACTCAGGGACCTTGAAGCAAAAGGGCTGAAGTATACCAAGCAACGTATGTACCTTTGGTCGATTCAGTATGCACTTACACTGGCTCGACCTATGATCTTGCGTCTGCTGGAAAAACTCCTCGAACAGGGCAAGCTCCAGACAGATGAAACCTGGATGAGAATAAGGGAGGATTTAGCAAGAGAGGGAAGAAAAAATTCTGTGCTTTGGCTGATTCGTACCAGTGAGAAGCTGAATATCCCGCCTATCGTTATTGTCTACTACACAGGCAGTCGCTCTGCGGCAGAGTTTGTGAAGCTCATACGCGGTTTTTCAGGAAAAATCATGTCTGACGGATACAGCGCTTATGGAGCACTTCTTAATGAGTTTGCGGACCAAATCGAACTGGTTGGCTGCATTCAACATGCCCGTTCCAATTTTGTGGATGTCATACAGGCTTTAAAGGGTCAAAAAAAGTATCAGGCAATGACGGAAAAACAAAGAGCTGCAATGCCCGTGAATCTCATTTTGGATGCATTTGGAAAGCTCTTTGAAGCCGAAAGGAAGACTGATGAATTCGCCACAAGACAGGAAAAGGAACAATATAGGTTGAATACAGTAAAGCCACTGCTTGATGAACTATTTGAATTGATTGAGAAGTACCAACAAAAACTCTCGCAATCTGATTCAAGTTATTGGGCGAAGGCACTCAACTATGCAGTAAAATTTAAGGACCGCTTTTACAATGCAGTAAAGGACCCGGATATGCCTCTTCAAAACTCGGCTGCGGAGCGGACGTTCGCTAATCTAGGCATTATCAGGTCCAACTGCAAACAGATGGATACCGTTATGGGTACTGTAGCCTGTACACTTTGGTTCAGCCTGCTTCGAACAGCGAAGGAAAATGGCGCCAATGAACAGGTTTATTTGGAATACCTTTGCGAAAAATTACCGGGTTTGCTCAAGGCTCATAATGATTACAAGTGGTACAGTCAGGAAAAAATCCGGAGTCTCAGGCATGACGAACTTCCGGGCTATGGCAGCCTTGAGTATCTGGATGAACTCATGCCGTGGTCTGATGATTATGCCGAGTATGCAAAAAAAAGGCTGGATCGTAAGCGTGAACAGATCGTTGAGATAGCCGAGTTAATTACCAAACAGATGAAAGATGAACAGTATCAATCCGAAGAAAAACCTGACACTCAGGATTCAACTGGCTCCGGCACCCCGGCACAGTCAGGCGCGTAGTCTGAACGAAGGCCAGACGAGCTGAGTAACGAATCGTCCAAAAGATGAACAAATTAATTAGGACACAGCTCCGAGAAATAGAATCTCTCGGGACTGTGTCCTTTTCATTGGTAACTGTGTTTGACCTTTGTTATCTACCTTGTACTATGCTTCTGTATTTCACATTTTGCCCTCTGGCTTGATAAACCAGATTAAGCAACGTCCCAAAGCATAGCTTTTTCATCCATCAATTCCTCCTGGCACTCAATCTGTTCGCGAATATTCAAACAATTATTCACCCTACTCAGCATCTGAGCATCTGAGCTCGTTGATAAACTTTAGCCATACCTTTTCCCCCGCATCAGAATCACGGGCAATACGAAGAGCAGTTATAACACAGTCGTGACTCATGATATACTCCGGAAGGTCTGGGGGAATCGAGCCGCGTTTCTTACCCGCGAGGTCATACATGGTTTCTTTTTCTGAAGTTGAAAGCTCAAGAATATTTGCAATCTGCTCTAACTTTGCCAATTCAGGTGGATTTCGACGGTCTTTTTCTACGTCACTAAGAAATGGGGCGGAGAAGCCAAGCAACTCAGCCATCTTTCTAAGCGTGATCTCCTTCTCTTCACGCTTCTTTTGAAGAAATCCTCCAAAATTCATGGTGCTGGGGGTCATGACATTTATTCTCCTTCTTTCGTTCTGTGAGTATAACTCGTGCTCAAGGCACAGAGATCGACAGCTAAAACTAATTTGCCACGATGCTTGTTAGCATTTCAGTTTACATCAAGCTTATCAAAGTTCATTTCATTTGTCAATCTGTTCTCAAGTTAATCCTTAGTTTTCAGAAACACTCAACAAGCCGCGTTCTTTAACGTTTTTAAAAACTAGCTTTTGTTTGCTTTTTTTTGCTATTTTGAGATACAGTAAGGTTGGCTTGCTTTCTTTATTCGAGAGTCAATTCAGTGCATTACGAGGTGACACGTATGGAAATCAGCTACAAGAAGCTCTGGAAGCTTCTTATTGACCGTGATTTAAAAAAAAGGATCTGGAGGAACGTGCTGGAATCAGCCATTATAGAGCTAATTGATTGCTGCGTACGTAAGCGTGATATGATGGAAGCGCCAGCATGGAAGGAATTCATAGATGCTGCAACGTGTCAAAACAATATTGTTACATATTTGCCCGAGCAGCATGGAACATCTCTCCGTGTTGCAGAACCATCAGTTGAGTTTAATGCAATTGGTGTTCCTTCAGATTATGGTTTCCCTTATGGCATCTATTTTGGCTCAAAAATATATGATACAGTCAAAAAACGTGTAGGATGTGTTGTAGGCATCCTTGAAGATCTTATTCTGGTAGCCTTTGAAGGTAAAGTTAAGCCTGATATCATTCCTATGAATTCCGAATTCTTTGAGCATGGGTTTTCTGTTTTGGCATAAAATATGAAAGCGCCCACCATCATCGGTGAGCGCTCTTTTCAATCCTTCCGGTACCATTCTGTCTCGTACCCGTCGGCCTGCAGCACGGCTCCCGGAAGCCACGGCGGCACCCGGCCCATCTGCTCACATATTGCCTGCAGGTCTACCCCCTTGCTGGCTTCGATGATGAGTTCGTCGTGAATATGCCCGCAGATAAAGCAGTGGCTCAGCGTCCGCATGGCGTAACACAGGATGTCCCTGCTGATTGCCTGCACAATGTTTTCCACGAATTTCGGGCCGTAACTTTCAATCCGCTCCCATTTTTTCGTCGCGCCGACGCCTTCGTAGGTGACGGATTCGCCGCCGAATTTGTTCTCGCCGATCTTCGGTTTCACGTAGGCCAGCCGCCTGCCCGACGGAAGCTGAATGAACAGCATGGCACTTTGGTAAACGAACCGGATGCCATGTGTCTCCGTTGCCGTCCGCATGCGGATCGCTGTCTTCACTGCATCATCCACATCCCACCAGAAGGCGACGATGTTCGGATTAGACTGCCGCCATGCGGAAACCAGCGGCTGCAGCTCCTCTTCTTTCAGGCCCATGTCCAGAGCGCCCATTGCCTTCAGGGCCCCGACACTGCCGCCGTAGCCGAGGGCCAATTCCGCGATTTTGCCTTTTTGCCGAAGGTGGCCGTTAACACCATGCTTCTCAACAGGAACACCAAACATCGCGGATGCCGACGCGCAGTAAATGTCACCATTGTTGCGGAAAACCTCTGTTCTCC
>DGWH01000148.1 GCA_002395225.1 Christensenella sp. UBA4263 | reverse complement strand
AAAGACAGGTTTTACCAAGTTGCCCACTGTGCAGCGATCTAAGCCGGGAAGACATTCCCTGGCGGGAAAGCGGCATGGTGGGCCGCTTTTTTAATGTCCGAGAGACACAATGACAGTCGGAGCTCACCTTTACAGGCCTCACAGTTGTCAGTTACCGGAGCAGCTTTACAGGTGGCCTGGATTTGCCTAACTGTCGCGTGCGACAGGGTCAATCCTTATTATAATGGTCTGCCATCTCTTGACCTTATCTATGTCGCTCAAAAATACGTGAACAGTAACTATCGGATTCAATAATCTCCTGAGTTTCTTGTAAAACATCAGCCAAAGTCATTGGATGATATGGTATCATAGTTGCATCGACCTGGTTCCGATGCGCGGGATTGTTTCACGGCAGATCAAATGATCCATGAATCCGTGCGGAGCTGTTTACTTGGATATTGAATGCCGCAATGAGGCGGCATCCGGAGTTTCAGACACCAAAAAAAGAATCGATTGGAGCCCTGCTGATGAAATTCAGGAGATTATTGATGCCCACTGCCGCCATATTGGTTCCGTGCGTTCTGGGAATCGTCGGGATGATCAACGATGGAATACCGGTCAGTATATGGATGCAGAATCCCATTTACATTGCGGTTTTCACCTTTGCGGCCTGCATGGGGATGAGAATTGTCCGCATACCGGCCAGGGCTGTGTTGGCTGCCTCTGCATTTCTGATCGCGCTCACCTTTCTCGGTTCGGACATTGGCGGCGTTCATCGATGGCTGAGTCTGCCGGGTTTCACATTGAATGCCGGTGCTGCCGTACTGCCGGCCAGCATTGTCGCACTGAGACGACTGGCAGATGAACGGCGGACAGTGTGGTGTCTGTGCGGAACAGCATCCATCGCGGGGATGCTCTGTATGCAGCCGGACGCCTCCCAGCTGCTGGCTTTTGCGCTGCCTGTGCTCGTGCTGCTCATTGACGGAGGGTTTCACAGGGCGGTAAAGTGGTCTGTGTCGTGCGTTCTGGTCCTGCTGACGCTGCTGTCGTGGCTGCACTTGGACACGCTGGTTCCGGCAAACCACACGGAGGGGATACTGACACTCCTGCACAAACAGTCCGTGCTGCTGTACCTGGCAGGCATCCTTTCCCTGCTCCTCGTTCCGGCCGGCCTGGTGATAAGAGGAATCCGGGAAAACCGAAAGTGCTGGACAGACATCGGACTGTACTACGCGATGTTGAGCATTGCCGCGTTCTCCGGAAGATTCCCGGTGCCGTTCATGGGCTATGGTGCTTCGCCGATTCTGGGATACTCCATCATGATTTGGCTTTGCCATACGGATGATCTGTCACTCTGAGGAATGCCGTGGGTGACTTACAGATCATACGGCGGTACCCAAAACCCAGGTCCCTGCTCATGGAGAAAGTGCCTGCTTGGCGGATGAAAGAATTCCCATTCGGGACACATCAGAGACGGGGACGGATCTGCTTCGGTTATCGGAAGGCGGTTTATACAACAGCGGCCTGGATCAATGGGACAATTGCCGGGGAAAGGCCGAAGAGGAAGGACAGCGGATGACGGTGGCCGGGGCAAATGTCCAAAACGGCACTGAGATTTTGCCTGAGAAGGCCGCCGCTTTTTGGATGAATGGACAGATAAGACGGATAAGAGCCGGGGCAGTTATGCCGGCTGTCAAGGCATGATCATGATTCCCGGGACAGCCGGGGCAACAGGATAAAGGACCGAACAGTGAAAAGAGTTCTGAAGGAATTTCTGACGAGGAAAGCAAAATGGAGGGAAATATGCGCAGGGATAATTTGGCGATGATTCAGGAGACTCTGGAAATTCTTGAAAAGGGGACTTATCAGATGGAGGGGAAAACGATTCCCCTGAAGCTTTCACGCACGCAGATGGAAGAGGTTCAGGTTTTCCTGCCGGAAGATGTCAGGCGGATAAGCCGGGCCAAAGATTTTGAACACGTCCATGTCCCCGCCAGATGTGAAACCAGCTGCGAAAACGTGGACTCCTTCAGCCTTGCAAGGAAAAGAATGAAGGAGTGTTCAGCTGACCCGGAACAGAAAGGGACAAAGCCCGTCCTCGTACTCAATCTGGCCAATCCGGTGCATCCCGGCGGCGGGGTTCGCAGAGGATCCAAAGCGCAGGAGGAAGATCTGTGCAGAAGCAGTTCACTTCTCGTGTCGCTGGAAGGGGTGAAAGCAGGGGCTTATTACGCGTATAACCGTTCCCTGCATACCCACATGGGATCTCATGCCGTGATGATTCATCCGCAGGTGGAAATCATCCGGGATGAAAACGGTCAGCTGCTCCCTGAAACGGTGGTCGTTGCGGTCATGACCTGTGCCGCCCCGATGCTGCGTTATGGCATGGAAGGCATGACGCAGAAGGAATACGAAGCCATGGTCTATGACCGCATCACTGGTATGCTGAAGGTGGCTGCATATCTGGGTTACAGGCATCTCATCCTGGGCGCCTTCGGATGCGGCGCGTTTGCCAATGATGCCAGGGTCGTCTCGGACCTGTTCTGCAGGGCACTGAAAGAATTCGATTTTGACGGCATGCGTGAACAGGACATGTTCCGCCGGATCGACTTCGCGGTTTTGAGCCGTGGGGCAGATCAGTATAATTTCAGGGAGTTCAGCCGGAACTTCAGTCACTTCTGTGGAGAAGCGGAGCCGGAAAATGGACATATACCCGAAAGAAAGACGGAGGATGAGAGACGGTCGGATGCTATCCGGGGCTGTATCTTTGGCGGCGCCGTTGGCGATGCTCTGGGGTTTCCGGTCGAATTTCTCAGGGAAGAGCAGATCTTCCAGAAATACGGGGAGAATGGCATTACCCGGTATACAAAGGACAGAATCAGCGGGAAAGCCATGATCTCAGATGATACACAGATGTCTCTATTTACGGCCAATGGGCTGCTGGTCTGGGAGACGAGGACTGTGCACGGGACAAAGGACCGGCCCAGAGCAGATGTCATGCGGGCGTATAAGGACTGGCTGAAGACGCAGGAAAGCTCCATACAGGAAGTCGGGTGTCATGAACGCCTGACGGAAGCAGGCGGTTTCTCCTGGCTGCTGGATGTGCCGGAACTCTATTCAGGGAGGGCACCGGGCATGACCTGTCTGTCTTCTCTGCGGGATGGCACCGAATATGAGAATTATGTAAAAGCGGAGCGGAATCACAGCAAAGGGTGCGGCGGTATTATGCGTGTTGCCCCGCTGGCGGTCTGGAATTGGCCGGATATCCGGGAACTGGACAGG
Organism: Christensenella sp. UBA4263; assembly: GCA_002395225.1. Lineage (GTDB taxonomy): Bacteria > Bacillota > Clostridia > Christensenellales > Aristaeellaceae > Ventricola. The sequence continues at coordinate 2,818 of DGWH01000148.1, read as the reverse complement.
GAAGGGGCTCAGCTGGCGGCGATCACCCACGGTCATTCCTTGGGGTATATGCCTGCCGCTGTGCTGGTTCATGTGATCAACCGCATCGTGTATCCTCCGGAAGGGAAAAAGATGTCCCTGAAGGACATTGTGCTGGAAGCACGGGATACGGCAGAAGAGATTTTTGAAGGAGATGCCCATCTCGGAGAGCTGGTTGAGATCATCGACCGGGCGATCAGATTGTCGGAAAATGATGCGAATGACGATCTTGAGAATATTCACCTGCTGGGTGAGGGATGGGTTGCCGAGGAGACACTGGGGATTTCGCTCTACTGCGCCCTGCGGCATCCGGACGATTTTTCCGCAGGCATGATTGCTTCCGTGAATCACAGCGGGGACAGTGATTCCACAGGTGCGGTGACAGGAAATATCCTGGGTGCATGGCTGGGGTATGATGCGCTTGCGGATCAGTGGAAACAGGATCTTGAGCTCTCGGATGTGATTCTGGAGGTGGCGGATGATCTTTGCCGTGTCTCTCAGATGAACGAATCCGCTCCTGTTCATGATCCGGACTGGATCGCAAAGTACATACAGATGCATCAGCCAGTGAAAAAGCAGCCTGTGGTATTTTTCTGGAAAGTGGATGAGAAATACGGCTGTTTCTCCAACTGGTACAGAAGGAGGTTTGTCATAGACGGACAGGAATATAGGTTTGTGGAGCAGTACATGATGGCCGAAAAAGCGAAGCTGTTCCATGATGAGGAACGCCTTGCCGACATTCTTCGGGCGACGCATCCCAGAGAATGCAAAGCACTTGGAAGACAGGTAAAGCCCTTTGATGCCAAAGTCTGGAGTGCAGCAAGATACGAAATTGTAAAAACAGCCAGCCGGGCCAAATTTGAGCAGAACCCGGACCTGATGGCAAAGCTCCTTGAGACCGGAGAGGCGATTCTGGCTGAGGCGAGTCCCAAAGATACGCTCTGGGGAATCGGACTGGACAGTGCTGCAGCTGTTGGCATTGATCCGGCAAAATGGCCGGGCCGGAACCTTCTTGGCAGAATCCTGATGGAACTGCGCGCGGAGTTTGCCGGGAAAAAGGCGTCATCCACTTAACCGGTGATCCGGATCGTGCAGAGACAAGGAGTTCAAATGCGCTGCCACTGGAAACGCGGCAACGCATTCTCTCTGACTGGGATCGGCAGCAGGAATGACAATTGGACCGTACACTGGAAGAGAAAAAACACAGCAGGACGGCAAAAACAGGGGGCAATGACCGATTTGTACAATGTTTCCCGCAGATGTGTGCACAGGGCCTGACCGGGTTGGACCGGTGCAGATCGTAATTAGGCGGAGTTCCGGACAGAAGGTTATTGGAACTGCCATCAGGCAGAGCAGATCTTGAGATTCACAGTATTGCATTTTCTGCCTGACGGAAATTATGTAGAGAAGGCAAAAACCAGAATTCTGATTCCTGAAGGCTTTGAAATAAGTGAAGAACCAACAAAAAATGTTTTCGCTATTAAGTATGCCAATAGGTTGGGGCTTTGAAATCATCTCCGCCCTTTCCCTTGGCCCACACCGTACGTGCCTCTTTCACGGCATACGGCGCTCCATCTAGTCATCAGAGATTGTTATCTTTCGCTGGTACTTACGGATTCATTTAACTGAATCCGACATAGGCAACACGCCTTTCCAAGTTATCGTCGTGTTTTAACAGTTTATCTACGTATGTACCAGCACGAAGTTTCTCTTTCTGTAACTAGACTTAGGGCCTTTCCTCCTTCTCTCATTACAAGAGCTATCATCAGTAGTGCCCCTCATCAACTATTCTGCAAGATCTTTCTTTCGTTCCTTTTTGCCAGAACAACTTCCCCGATCTTTACGCTTCATTGCTGCCAGATCACTCGGCGCGAATAGTTTCTAACGTTCCAACACCGCTATCTATGCATGACACCTTTAGCTGTTTCCTTTACCCCTTCCAGCTTGGACCCGCCTGTAACGAGCCAGGGACGTTCACACATCATATAATTACTGATCCCCACTGGAGCAGCCTAAACTGCAGACACGCTATTAACAAGGCTCAACGTGCCCCCCATAAGAGGCGTACATTCGGACCGCTCTTATCCTAGTGGAAAGAACGTTTTATTTGTCAGTCCATAAGACATTCTCAACATGGGTGTTTTATAGACCACCGGCCTATCAGCAGTATGCATTAACACTTTCAGGAACTTTCGCTCAAACTTTTCAGTTCTCGCGAAAAATCATTGCACTGTATGCAATCCTTGTCTGACTACTTTTCAGCCGACTTCACCGGGCTCCAGAACAACGCAGAACTGGCTTTCTTACGTCGCCTGCCGGAGTATTATGGTGCTCGCCCGGGGGCGTTACTCCCCGTATTCCGAGCATTGCGGTGTCAGTTACACTACACCTCCTTAAATAACAGAATATTTATTTGAAGGCGAGTGCCGCATACTTTACAGCTCACAAAGTTGCTTTGCAAACTGTATTTCTATGCGAACGTCTCGCACATGATACTGGGGTCAAAAGATATGTATGAAGACTCCTATAGGGCCTTGGGGCCATTTAACCTGTTAGTGACTCGGATTTGGATGTCTTGAAAAGCTTACTTGAATGTTACGAGGAGCATCATTTTGAACAGACAAATTGTCAATAACCCCGGCATCTATGAGTATTATCACGTGTATTTACCGGGGACAGTCTTGGTATCCGGCATGTCTGTAACCACGTTAGCTTCTTTTATTTCGAAGCTGAATACAGATAATCATGAATTTGTCAACCCTTAAATTTAAAAAATTCCTGAAAAATGTCGCTTGAGAAG
>DGWH01000120.1:18108-22310 GCA_002395225.1 Christensenella sp. UBA4263 | reverse complement strand
ACACTTGAATTATATAGGAAGCTATGACGAGAACGTTTTCATTCCTTGCCACAAGGCTCAGAGAGACACTGTCCACCAGTTTTGCAATACGTTCTTCAAACCGTTCCTTTGGATATTGTGACCCAAGGTCTGTCCGCTTCAAAAAGTCGATATACGCATGAGCAGACAGGCGCTCTTCCTGAATCCTTACATGATCCTCCATCATCCTGCCTCCCTCAATCCCCAATGGTCGTTTGGCCATGAAATACAACGCGAAAGATGCTCCTGCCTGATCCCGGGTGACCCTGTTACAGGATGCAACCAGTGTATCATAAAACACGGCCCTCTGAAAGCAATCTTGCTGCATGGCCTGAACATCCTGCAATAAAACGCCGGACCGTTGGACGGCTTCGGGATAACCTGAACCGGATTGGCAGGCTGTTTTAAACCAGGGCGCTTGCGAGGGGCTTCATCCCCGTGATATACTGACGGTGGCTTTTGGGTGAATGAACGCATTGAAAAACGGTGGACGGATAAGGCTTTCACAGCGAATGAAGTGAAAAAGACTTTTGATCCGGATCAGCCGGCGGCTGTGGCGGAAAACGGCAGTCTCATCTGCCTTGAACTTGACAGGCTGTCAGATCATCTGGCGGCAGGATGCCTTTTCAGCTGCGGTGGTCTTATGTTCCAGACCCGTCAAATCATTGTGATCTGCGCAGCCGTGTACGCACAAAACAACGGCAGACATGGGATGAAATCACCGTTTTTGGGGAAAACGGCACTGAAACGGTGAATCCGGAGGAGAAAGAGACATTCGATGAAAACATACGAGTATGACGCGGTCATCCACACGGATCCGGAAAGCGGCGGCGCATATGTCGCTTTTCCCTGGGATATACGCGCAGAATTTGGAAAAGGCAGGCTGAAAGTCCATGCAGAAATGGACGGCATTCCTTATGATGGCAGCATCGTCAATATGGGCGTCAGAAACGAAGATGGAAGCATCTGCTATGTGATTGGCGTCCTGAAGGCGATTCGAAACCGGCTTGGCAAAGGAGAGGGGGACGCCATCCATGTCGTGATCACGGCGGAGGGGGCGAAAAACCATGACGCTAAATGAACTGCTGTTTTTTGACCGTCACCCTGCCGCGCTCCCCCTGTATGAAAAGCTGAAAGGCAGCATCCTGGCAGAGATTCCGGAGACCCGGATCGAGGTCAGGAAAACGCAGATTTCTTTCTTTACGAAGCACATGTTTGCGGCAGCATCCTTTACGCCTGTCCGGAAGGCAAAGGAACGGCCGGATCCTTTCCTGACTGTGACATTCGGCCTGCGCTGTCGGAAAAATTCACCGCGTATCGCGGCGGCAGTGGAGCCGTATCCGGGCCGCTGGACGCATCATGTCATGATTGGCTCAACGGAAGAGGTGGATGCAGAGCTAATGGGCTTTATCCGGGAGGCAGCCATTTTCTCATCCGGAAAACGCTGAACAGAAGGGGGATATTCATGCCAAGAAAAACCATATTCGAGATGAACGTATCCGAGGTCTATCCGCTGCTGGTACAAAAAGCGGAACGCAAGGGCCGCAGCAAGGCCGAGGTCGATCAGGTGACGGCCTGGCTCACGGGGTATGACATGGCAAAAGCCGACCTGAACGTGACGTATGCGGAGTTCTTTGAACACGCGCCTCAGATGAATCCGAGGGCCAGCCTGATCAAGGGCAGCATCTGCGGCGTGAAGGTGGAAGAGATCGACGATCCGCTGATGCAGAAAATCCGCTGGCTGGATAAGCTGGTGGATGAGCTGGCAAAGGGAAAGCAGATGGACAGGATTTTGAGGTGAACCCGTCCTGTCCTGCCCGGAATGTGGATGCGCGTTTACCGGACGGGCTCAGGAGCATGACTTTGTGAAACCACAGAAGTTTGGCGAATACACCGCCAGGGATGAAATGCCGCGGCCCGGGATGGTGGAGATCCGGAGCTTTGCTCCGCGTTCCCGGAGGTGGGGAAAGGCTGGATGCCACCTGCTGAACGGATTCAGCGGATTGCCGGACGGAACTGTGGGCTTATACGAAGGAAACATACGGTTTGTTGGAGAGGATGCGCTATGGAGCTGTCAAAATACAATGGGAAGCATGTTCGGGTAACAGACAAGTGGAAAGAAACCTTCACCGGCATGGCAGAGTATGCAGGAGGTGATTTCCTCGAGTGTGAATATGGCGGTGAGGAAGACGGCATTTTCATTGAAAACAATTTGATTTACCGTTCACAGATCGTTACGATCGAGGAGATTGAGGTGCATGGCACGGCCGAGCTGTGGACGGAGCATCTGATTCTGCGAAGAATTCGTCCGGAGGATGCGGAGGACCTGTATCGGCGCTTTGGCACAGATCTGGAGATGGTTCAATACTCTGGCTGGAATCCTTATGCGACGCTGGAGATGGCGCAGGAAACGGTGCGCAGTCTGATTGAAAGCTATGCGGATGTGCATTCCTATTCGTGGGTGATGGAAGCTGACGGCGTCATCGTTGGGATGATCGGGGCCTATGACTATGCGGATGATCAGATCGAGGTAGGCTTCAGCGTTGATAAAGACTGGCAGGGACGCGGCTTTGCCACGGAAGCACTGCGAAAGGTGCTCGCCTATCTGACGGAAAATGAAGGCATTTCCTGTGTAAATGCGTGGTGTGCCGCTGAGAATATCGGATCGCGCAGAGTCCTTGAAAAAGCGGGCATGAAACTTGTTCATACTGAAAAGGATGGGCTTGCCGTCTGTGGAAAGACGTATGACAAGCTGACCTTTGCCTATGATGGCGGGGAAGAGGGAACAGCCTGTATTAATGGGAGTCTTGCCACAGCGAAAGGTAAAAGTTCAGGACGCTGCTGTTTTAAAAAGGGAAGGCAGCGATAAGAAAGGACAACGGATTCTTTCATGAGAATCTGTGATTGAAGAGGATAAGAAAAGATGCGACAACTGATAATCGCCAGGAAGGATCTGAACATGTCGCCGGGGAAACTGGCAGCGCAGGTCAGCCACGCCAGCATGGCGTTTTTAAGTCATATGATTCGTGAAGGCGGGCTGCAGAAAAGGGCTTCGCTGGATAACGGGGAAATGGAACGCTACGAGATTATGATCACAATGGACCCGGCTGTATACGATGACTGGTTCTGCGGTATTTTTACGAAAACGATCTGCGAGGCGAAGAACAGAAATCAGCTGATGAAGGCGGTGTCCTTGGCAGAAGAGATGGGGCTGGTGGAGAATCAGGACTTCTTCCTGATAAAGGATAACTGCCTGACTGAACTGGTTCCGGAGGAGATTGGGGAAGATGGTGTTGGCAGAACGCTGACTTGTATAGGCTTCCGTCCGCTTCCGGATGATATGGCACACGCGATCAGCAGAAAATTCCAGTTGTTCAAGTAGGCGGGGACAGTGGAATACGATATGTTTCAGAAACGACTTGAGGCCGCAGGTTGCGGCCTCAGGAATCAGGCATAACAGGCGGAGATTCGTATATTCCTGATAATCCTGCAAAAAGGCCTGAGGAGGAGAACGGCACTCAGATCACCTCCCGCACAGGTCTTTGACAACCTCTCCGGCAATAATCAGTCCGACAACAGAAGGAACGAAGGCGGTGGAGCCGGGAATATCCCTGCGAACAATGCATTTTCGGGTGCCTGGCGGACAGATGCAGTGCTTTCGGCAGCTGATGGACGGGTCTTCCAGCGGACGAATCGGCTTTTCGGTGGAATAGACGACTTTCAGACGACGGATCCCTCTTTTCCGGCATTCGGTACGCATCACCCGTGCCAGGGGACAGACAGATGTCCGGTAGATATCTGCCACCCGGAAGGCAGTGGGATCCAGCTTGTTTCCGGCCCCCATGGAACAAATAATCGGGGTATGGGTTTTCTGCGCCTGTTCCACCAGCGCCAGTTTCCCTTTCACGGTATCAATGGCGTCCACCACATAATCATATTGAGAAAAATCAAATTCCGTCTGTGTTTCGGGCATGTAAAAGGTTTTATGGGTCACAACCTGACAGTCCGGATTGATCTCGTGCACCCTTTCCTCCGCGATATCAACCTTGTATTTGCCAACTGTCTTTCGTGTGGCGTGCAGCTGTCTGTTCAGGTTGGTCAGGCAGACGCGGTCATCGTCGATCAGATCCAGTGCGCCGATGCCGGATCGGACCAGCGCTTCCACTGCGTATCCGCCCACACCG
>DGWH01000120.1:2887-17986 GCA_002395225.1 Christensenella sp. UBA4263 | reverse complement strand
AGGAGCTGTGTTCTTGAAAACTGATTCAGCATGGTTCATTCTCCGTCTCATCTAAAAATCGCCAGGAATCATCCTGTTTTTTAAAGCAGGCGTATGCCTGCTGCCTGATAATCCTCCGCTTCCACGGCCTGAGGGAGCAGCGCTTCGTCTAATCCCCGTTCTGACCTGACGATGGCCCGTCCCGCCAGATGATCCGCTTTCGCGCTGATCACGCCCGACATGTTGCCGACGGCTTTTTCTGTCCGGGCCTGGCAGGCGGCACAGCTCATGCCTTAACAACGGATGGCTCCATATCGCTCTCCGTACCGATTATTCTTCCACGGTGATGGACCCGTGCAGCATTCCCATCCAGCAGGTATAGGGGATTATGCCGGGTTCAGCGGCCGTAAATTCAACCACATTATCCCCTTCCTGCAGCGGAACCCTCAGGTTCAGGGCGGGAATCACCATCTCATTGTTGCAGCCGGTGATCCTGCCCTCTGCGGCATGGATCACCCAGCGCACAGGCAGACCTGCCTTTACCATGATGTCCGGATAACCCCGCCATTCCAGCTCAGAATGTACCGTCTGAACAGTCGATTTGGGCACGGCTGCATCTGCCGTGATGTTCTGTGCTGTCGGGCTAAATTGTACACCGGAGAGGGACAGGCCACGCGTCAGCATAGCCATGCCCATTACCAGCACCAGCACACCGGATGCCATGCGCATGGGTCTGGCGAAGCGCCGGTTCAGTTTGCCGCTGACCAGGCCCATGCCCAGCATCAGCGGGATGGTGCCCAGACAGAAAATGGCCATGCTGAGCGCGCCCATGGTCCAGCTGCCCGCAGACAGGGCATACAGCTGCATGACCTGCAGGGGTCCGCAGGGCATGAGGCCGTTCAGGAGGCCGATCCACAGGGAGGAATTCCGCGCTTTGCCCATCAGTCTGGCGCGAAGTCCGCCGGGCAATGTCGGCAGCATGCCCCGAGGGCCGCCTGGTTCCAGCAGATTCAGAGCCATGAGCAGCATGAAAACGGCTGCGATGATCTGAATCGCAGCCTGCACGGCGGTACTGATGCGCAGGACAGATCCGAGCACCCCGACAATACCGCCCATCAGGGTATAGGACAATAGACGCCCGGCATTGTACTGCAAATTGGCTGAACGGATCCGCCTGCCTGACCGGACAGATACGGAGCTCTGGGCCAGGTTGATGCCGCCGCACATGGCCACACAGTGCACAGAGGTAAGCAGTCGCACAAGAAACAGTGTGCCCAGGGTCATTCCTGCGCGGGCTGTTGGAAAAGCGCTGAGCATCCCCTCCAAAGGGGTGAGGGCAAAGAGCAGGCAGAGGGCAAAAGCGCCAGTATGAGACACAGCAGCGTCAGGATGCGCCGCAATGCGCTGCTGTTTTCACGCTTCAGCTCATATCCTGCCTGGGCGATGCACTCTGCCAGCTTTTCTTCCGGCAGGCGCTTATCATCCCATTGCGCGGTCAGCGTGCCCGCACGGTAATCGGCCCTGGACAAAGAAAGGCCGTCCAGGTCTTTTACCGCTCTTAAAAGGTCTGTTTCGCAGCGGGGACAATGCATTCCTGCAATATGCCAGGTCTTTTTCTGCGTGCTCATTGATCGGTCTTCTTCCAGTTCGTGAACAGGTACACATTTTCCGCCAGGATGTTCTGCGGCACGGTCACCGTATCTCCCTCTACGACAAATCCGGTTATGCTGACCGGGTTGCATCCCGCCGCCCTGGTGATGCCCACCGTGTCCAGGGCGAAGGGCTGACCACAGTTCTGACATTGCAGGGTATTGTTTCCCCGGTATTCAAACCAGGCATAGGGCGAACCGCCGCAGGACTGACAGGTATTGAACGCCAGCCGCACTTCGCCTGTCTCGTCTTTGCGGGCAATGAGCTGCATTGCCGTGCTATCCTGCGTCCAGTCAAGAAAGGCGGGTTCCCCGGTCAGGTCTTTTGCGCTGAACGTCAGCGTGCTGATTTCGGCAGCCCCTTCCTCGTCCGGGATTTTTTCACTTCGGACCGTGCCGGGCCGCATCAGGGGGACAAGGAACAGGAAGAGAAAAATGCCCCATTGTACCCGTTTCATTCAATACACTTCCTTTTCGTTCAACGTTTTCCAACCATTTGGTGTTCATATCTGATCGATCGACGCTGTGCGCCGACACTGTGTTCTATTGATGGACTGAATCATAAGCGATATATTCTATAAAGTCAATAGACAAAATATAATATTAATGATGCGGAAAAAAGACGGAAGACGGTGTATTTCACCCGGACAACACGATTGAGGTCACGCAGATGAGACAGATGCAGACCATGGGGATCCTCTCCGGAAGGGGAAAAAAGAAAGCGCCGCAGGATGCGGCGCGGCGTCATGACTCCGGAAATGGAGAACAAGTTTAGTGGGAAGTGAGGAGAACGTGCTATGAGGATCAGCAGGTTGGTACTCTCGAATTATCGATGCTTCAAAGAATTCATACTCGACCTGCCGGGTAATTTTACGATTCTTGTGGGGAATAATGGCAGCGGTAAATCTGCTGTGCTGGATGGGCTGGCGGCAGGGTTAGCCAGTTTTTTTCTCGGAATGGGTGGGTCTTCAACAGGGAACATTCACAAGAGTGATGTAAGAACAGAAAGTGCTGTGCTTGGAAGCGGGATTGAGACGAGGGGTCAGTATCCTTCAAGAATAGAGTGCAAAGGAACGATAACGGGGAAGGAGATTACCTGGGCCAGAGCCTTGAAAACTGAAAAAGGAAACACGACTTATGGAGAGGCAAGAGAACTAATTCAGGCGGCAGCAGAGTTGAAGCAAAGGATACATGCATCAGACGCATCTGTGATTTTGCCGATCCTCTCATACTATGGTGCGGGGCGTCTTTGGAGGAAGAAGAGAGAAAAACGCGAATCAGCAGGCGTTGATCTGAATAGTCGCTTCACAGGGTATGCGGACTGCCTGGATGCCATGACAAATGATAAGATAATGCACAAATGGTTCGAACAAATGACTTACCTGGAACTGCAGGAGAAAAAGCCAATTCCGGAACTTGAAGCTGTTAAGAAGGCGGTTCTTGAGTGCTTCAGACACTCAGGGAATTCAGGCATTAATGGGAATGCCGCCAGATGCAGATATAACGTAAAAAACCACGAGATTGAAGTTACATATGAAACAAAAGACGGGCGATTTGAAGTGCTTGCGTTTAGCCAAATGAGCGATGGTTACAGGAGCGTGCTTATCATGGTTGCTGATATGGCGTGCCGAATGGCACTTTTGAATCCTCAGTTATTGGACGGTGTAACTCAAAAAACGGATGGCGTTGTCCTGATTGACGAAATTGAGCTGCATCTGCATCCTGCATGGCAGAGGAATATCATTGGAACACTGAAAAGTATTTTTCCGAAGGTGCAGTTCATTGTATCTACTCAGGCGCCAAGTGTCATCGCTTCTGCAAAGCCGGATGAGGTGGTGATATTAAAGGACTGTGCTGCATGGACAGCACCATTAACCTATGGAAAAGATGCCAATACGATTCTTAATACGGTGATGGATGTTCCGGAACGTCAGGATGACGTGAAAGAAGAAATAACGAGATTTCACGAGGCTTTGGCGGCTGGTTCAATAGAGAATGCACGGATCTCACTGTGCAAACTGATAACTGTTCTTGGTGAGGATGATCCGGAGGTCGTAGGAGCGGAGACGGCCCTCGCCCTTGAGACGATGGAGTGACAAGATGATTTACAAGAGTTTGGGATAGACAATCCCTTTGCTGAATCTTTTTTACCTCCTGTCAGTTATTTATACTGTCCGCCAGCATAACCCGCCTATACTTTGCCTCTCAAATAAATGATCCTGGGTCAATTGGAGTGTCATTGAAACTGAGTCAAATCAGGTTCAGAAACTTATTTTTGGAACGGGATGAAATCATTACGCAGGGACTTGACGGGTGACCTTACGTTCACTATAATGGGTGAACTCAAGGTCACCTTATTCGTTTTTGCGGCCGGGAACCGGAGAAAGCAATCGGTCGGATGGAAAGGCTCAGCAGGTAATTAATCAAAACATATGATGTGTGAAACTTCGCCGAAGGAGGCGATTATATGAAAAGATATTTTGGCAGCCTGACTTTTTACAGGCAGGCATTGATGATCGGCATCCCTGTGATGCTGCAGGCGCTGATCCAGTCACTGGTCTCCCTGGTGGACAACTTCATGGTGGCGGGACTTGGGGATGTAAAGATGTCAGGCGTGAGCGTGGCAGGCCAGATCCTGTTTGTGTTCATGGTACTGTCCAATGCCATTTGTGCAGCGGGCGGCATCTATATGACGCAGTTTTCCGGTGCGAAAAACAAAGCAGGCATGCATCAGGCGCTCCGGTTCAAGTTTTATCTGATCGGAAGCTTTGTCGTCGTTTATCTGCTGGTTTGCTTTGTGTTTCCCCGGCAAATCCTTGGCATGATGGTCCTCGGGAATACCGAAGCGGAGGCAATTCTGGATGCGGGCGAGGAGTATATGCGTCTCATGGGTTTCATGGGCATCCCCTTCTGCGTTTCTGTCGTGCTGGCCACCTCTATGCGTGAGATTGGGCAGGTACAGGCACCATTGATGATTTCCGTCATCGGCACGATGGTGAACTGCACGTTGAACTGGGTGCTCATCTATGGCAACCTTGGTGCTCCGAGGCTTGAGGTGCGCGGCGCGGCTTATGCGACCATCATTGCCCGGTTCGTTGAAATGGCGCTTTATGTTCTCTTTGTCATCCGTCATCCGCAGCCGTTCCTGGAAAAGCATAGTGAAAAGCTGCCAACGGACTGGAAACTGTTCGGTTTCATCCTGAGAAAGGGCTGGCTGATGCTGTTCTCAGAGCTGCTGTGGGTGATTTCCGAAACCGTAACCACCGCCGTATATAACGGACGCGGCGGCGCGGACGTCGTCTCCGGCATGTCGGCAGGCTGGGCTATCGTGAACCTGCTGTTCGTGTCCTTCGGCGGCATTAATACGGCCACCTCCGTCATCATCGGCAAAACCCTGGGCAAAGGACTGCTGGACGAGGCCAGAAATCAGAAGACCTGGATGCTGTCCGCCGCCGTGGTGTTTGGCCTGTTCATGACGCTGATGGGAGCAATGGTAACGCTGCTGACACCGCTGGTGTTCGGGCATCTTTCTCAGGTAGCCCAGGAAATCTGCCGGGATCTCGTGCTGCTGGTATCCCTGTATATGCCTCTGTGGGTTTACACCAATGTACAGTTTTCCGTGGCCCGTGCCGGAGGTGACACGGTCATGGGTGCAGTGGTAGATGGCGGCGTGACGCTGCTTGTGGTCATTCCCGGCATCCTGCTGTTGGCACGCTGGACGGACTGGGGACCGGTGCTGATGTATGGCGTATTAAAGCTGACGAATTTTGTCAAGATTATCATCGCCCACCTGTGGCTGAAGAAGGAGAAGTGGGTGAAAAATCTGACGGTGCAGGCGACATGAGAAGACAGGCATGGGGAATGCCTGGCGGTGAGGAAGGGGGAGGACATATGGTTTTGGAGACGAAAAGGCTGCTGCTTCGGGAAATGAACATGGAGGATGGCGACGCGCTGTTCAGGGTGCTCGGAGATCCTGAAATCATGCAGCACTATCCTTACACCTTCGATGGGCAGCGCGTGAGAAATTGGATCGGACGGACATGAACGTCGATTCCGTTTTCGCGAAGAATGGATATACATGATTCACCCACCATAAGTCCGTTTTTGATTTGCTTACATATCAAAACGGCTATTTTAGCAGTGTGTTAAGCAATAATAGAAGCGAAAAAGTGGAATCCTGAGTCTGAAAGAGACTTATGGTGGGTAAACCATACATGGAGCGTCCTTCGGATCCATTTTTATAATGGCGGCGACTTTTTTTCCGCATTTGACTGCTGCCATGGCTCCGCACAGAACGGCGCTTCCGATGGCTATGGATGTTTGTCCCCGGGCATCGACGATTTCATCACGGCACATGTGACCGATAAAAGCAATATCAGTTTTACTCATATGTCATCTCTTCTATTCATTCGTGTTTGTATTTTTGGTACAAGGATGTTCCCTTCAAAATGCAGCCTATGGAGTGGATCGACGAGGATCTGCGCGAACTTCGCGAAACGGATCCGGATGCCGCTACCATCCAGCTGCTGAGCACCAATCCGCTGGCACTCACCTATGACAGGCTGACGTCGATCCTGAAAAAGATCAACGCTGCTCTGCCCAAGATGGAATATATCTACGCGGGCACCCGGGTAACGGATATCCGCAACAAAACCGTCGAGCAGCTGAAAAGTCTGCGGGAGATGGGACTCAGGGAAATCTCCCTGGGTGTCGAGAGTAGCAATGACTGGATGCTGGAGAGAATCAATAAAGGGTATTACGCCAGTGACATCCTCGAGCAATGTGCCAAGCTCACAGAAGTGGGCATTCAGTTCTGGATGACATTCCTGAACGGTGTGGCAGGAAAGGAACACAGCCAGGATCATGCTGTTCATTAAGCGAAATCTTCAGTCAGTGCCATCCGATAGTAGTCAGCACCGGCGGACTGGTCATGGTTCCCGGAACACCGCTGCTGGTTGAAGCGGAGCGCGGAGAGTTCTCCCCTCTCAGTGAACAGGAAATGTTGGCGGAACCGAAGACTTTCGTGGAGCACCTGACCTGCGACTGCAGCTTTATCACGCATCACACCGTTTCCGATGAAAATCTGACAGGCCCCCATTTTCTGCAGCACTGGAGCATGAGATCCGGCATGGAGACCTCACCAGAATGGCGGCTATCCGGAAAAGCAAGCTTTCGCTGTAAGTCTCTCCAGCTGAGCAATGCTCCCGAATCCTGGAGCTTCATCTTTCATTGTCTGCTGACAACAGAAAAACAGAAAGCAGAGGAAACAGCGTTTTCCTCTGCTTTCAGCTTTAAAAAATATCGGACAATTACGGTCGCTCCAGAATGATGTCCCGGACATAGTTCAGTACAGCGCCTGCAATCTGCCGTCTGTATGGATGATCCTTGGAAATTACACCATCATAAACAGGTGGAGGACCTGACTTCTCTGCCAGTCGGTTCAGCACACTGATATTGGCAATGACCGCATTATGACGGTTGGTTCGCTGCTGATCCATATTCCTGACTTCTTCCTGATACGGCTACACCCCCACAGTTCCGGACAGAATCCGTTTCCTGATTTCCATGGAATAAATTGCAGCATGGTATTCCTAAAAGGAACGAAGTGCATCCTCTATGATTTCAAGCATCTCAGAATCAGATTTGCACGTCTGAATCAAGGTCTTCAAGAGCTTTTCGGTTTCATCACTTTTCACCGCTTTGATGATATTTGCCGGGACAGACTCCTGTTCCACACAGCAATCGTAATATGTCACCAGGAAATCCATTTGGTAATCAACTGACAGTTCCATCCGATATTTTTACCCATGAATGTGTTTACATCATCGTTTAGAACATTTTCCAGCATAAAGCATTCAGCTGTCTTCCTCTTTGCGGCAATCATATGCTCCCAGGACATATGCGGGCGTAAAATGTGGACGCAGCATAGTAGAACCCGCAACCATGCCGATTAAACCTATTAGCGCCTCGTGAAAAATATTATGAGCTATAAAATCTAGCGCCATGTCCCTATGGTCACAAAGATATCCCATCAGCACCATCGAATACTGAGGAGCGATCTTAAGATAAGTGAAGTTTTTCTCATCTGCCTCAAAGTATCTGGCTGCGCCAACAGGTCTGTTTTCTGGTATACCAAACTTTTTTTTTCTTTCGTTTTCGTCCTTGATAAAATTCGCAACGACTGCTCTAATTCCTGCACTTTTTTCCATGGGCAAGGAAAGGTTTTCAGGTATGGAAAAACCGTTTTTAGATAAATTGGATTTATCATTATAATTGAGTCGAGCTGAATACCGTGTTTCTATTATTCCGGTTTCTTTTGCTGTTACTGCTTCCTGCAATGAATAGAGCTCATTCCGGTTTTGGGCGATCTTATAGAAACAGCCATTTACCGAATTGTCGACAAGGGATTCCGATTCGAAAATACATTTTCCTTTTCCGGATATCTGGGCGAAAGCCTCTCCAATTGTCAACTGATTAGTTCTCTTAACTAATTCTGAATGATTCAGGATTGATTTCCATTCTGTCATAGTAGATAGGGTTTCCATAGAGAAAGAGTAGTCTACCCCATAACGCCTGAAGTTCCAGCCTTTCAGAGGAAGAAGAGGTACAGGATCATTTTTGTTAATAATGTTGAAAATAGATCCTTTACTGTTATTAAATATTGATCCAGTGCCGACGTTCTCTTCCTGCGTATTCCTCGGCGTTGCAAAGTCATAAGCGAAAACTCTCCTTTTTGACGCAGGAATCTGGGAGAGGCTTCCTTTAATGATTTTTGAAGCAATCAGATTGCTGATTGCCCCTCCTCGGGAATGACCAAACGTCCAGATGTCAACCTCATCGGCTTTTGATATTTCTGTGGAAACAGACTGTTCTTTAAGATAACTCGCAAGCTCATTTATAATGAGACTGGCTGGAATATCAAAGCCCAGATGATGACTGTTCTCTGTCCAGTTTTTCCAAAGGCCGCTCTCAGATGGAAGCCCGACCGTGAAATTTGAAATCCATTCCCAGCCATCGTTGACGTATCCGGTGATCCCGACCATCAGGACCATATGTTTCTTGCCTTGGTAGGTAAATTCATGATGCCCGATTGTTGCCATGGCATTATGCACATCATCATAACTCATGACGCTTTTCTGTACAACATCAGACATTCCAAGACTATGCAAACTGAAATCAACTATTGTGCGAGAGGTGCCTTGAACCGAACCTTGTATTTCAGCCATTGTGTGATCTTTTCCTCCATATGCAAGATCTGCCATATAGCTGCTTGCTATAGCCAATTGGCGATTGAACTTGGAGGGATTGTTTGCAAACCACCGATAATTCATTGGAAAACCAATGGACAGATCTGCTGTATCACTGCTCTTCCAGACAAATGAACGAACATGATTGAGAGGTGAAGCATCTTTGTTATCATTTATACCATCAAAATCGGAATCGGGAAACGCTGGATCAGAAAGCAACCATACAGTGTCTGATCCCTTAATATACCGGATTTCGTCTCCGTTGCGAATACCATCTCCATCAACGTCAGCACTCGACTGAATTTCAGCATATGAAAAGCCGTCAAAGATTTTTCTTCCAGTAGTGGTAAGAATCTTCCCCTGCACCATCTTCCGCGTAACGGCGTCACTGATACCATCACCATTAGAGTCAAGGTCAGAATCATCCTGTTCTTCTCCGTAGGAACTTCCATCCGGCACAGGCCACAAATCGCTTTTGCTCCCAATCATGTAGAGTTTTCCACCGGTCCCGGAAGTCAGAGAAACAAGTGGTATCAGATCACTTTCTGAATAAGTACCAGATCCCAGTGTAATCAAAAATATAAATATTTTGAGTTTTTCCTGATTTGCGTTCTTGACTAGCTCTGTCACTTCATCCGTTGTCAGTTGGTTCTTTCCACTGGTAAACAGATAGATGCTGTCAAGAACTCTGGGAGGTTGAGCTGAAGCAAGCGCATGCTTCCATCCAAAACCATGATGTTCAATCAGCTCAGAAACCGAGTCATGGACAGTCTCTAAAGTACCCGAAGCTGTATATACCTGGCTTGCACCTTTGAAGGACATCGGGTTTTTGTTTTGTGCAAGAACAACCTGAAAGTGAAAACTGGATAAAGCATCTTCAAGGAGCATAGACGCCTCATCAGAGGGAGAATTTTTCATATCAAGAAGAAGGACGCATTCTTTTTTAGGAATTGGAATTTTATCTGCTATCGTTTCGGTCTTTTTAATACTTCCCTTCTTTTTATTAACCACCAGATAGACGGAAAAGTGTTCCAGATTTGTGGAAATCGTACCGTCTTTATGGTCTGTTGAAGGAAGCTCGATCAATGTTTGCGTTTCTTTGTCGAACGTACAAATTACAGGCTCAAACCCATCTCCGATGAGGGACCTGTCATATGTCATGGTAAGTATTGCAGAAACAGAATGAGAGTCATTCATTGTAATATCAAAAGCATTGCCGACATAACCGGGCAGTTCTGTTCCCAGAAAATAGTCATCTTCAGGAATTTCCGTAAGCAGGAGAGATGCGGCCTGTCCCCCGGACACTTTATTAACAGTAATCGTTGGAATCACAGCGGACGAAGCCTTCTCTTTGTCATAGCTTTCCGTAATCGTAACGGAGGACTCAAAAACCAGAGGATTGGTTCCATGAAAAACTTCAAAACCATCAGGCATTTTATCCCCATCGGTGTCTGAATTCAGCGGATCTGTTTTATAGTTGTTGACTTCATCCCCATCGGAAAGACCATCACCGTCCGAATCAGGGCTGCACGGTATAAGCCCCATTTCAATCTCTTTTAAGTTATCAAGGCCGTCTTCATCGGCGTCCTCATGTCCGTCTGCAATGCCGTTGCTATCCGTATCCAGTTTGGAAGGATCTGTTCCCAAAATGTGCACTTCAAGCTCATCAGGCAAACCGTCTCCATCGGTATCTGTACTGTTGTCATCTGATCTAAAGAAACGTTCTTCCAATGCAGAAAGGCCATCATTATCGAAATCAGTGTCCGCAAGATCAGAAGTCTTCTGGGCGAAAGCGGCGGCACTGACCTGTGTATTTTTACCAGCTACCGTCAGCGTGAGATGGCCTGAATGACCGCTAAGTAAAGTACCTTCTGCTCTGGCAGGAGGAATTTGAGGCAGCAGTCCGGAAATAAGTATAGCGACAAGAAGCAGCGACAGCATGCGTTTAAAGTATCTGCCTGCCACGCCTACGCCCAGACATGAAATCACGGAAACAAGAAGAAGTAGAGAAAACGGAGGCAGCTGGTCACCGGTCATCGGGAGAGTGTCTGTGGCCAAAGAAGAAACGTTTCTTACGATGTATTGGAAAACTTTGGTCTCATAGGGATCCAACTTATCAGGCTGATCAGGCAGAATTGTATCTACAATGCTGATGTCTTCAGGCAGTTTCAGATCAATCGTCAGATGATCAAGATAGGCACTGGAGTCATTTACGGGAACGACGTAAAGGTTGGTGCTTTCACCAGGCCCGAAAGAAGTATTATTCGCTTCAATGTGTGTAAAAAGCTGAACTGCCTCGTCGGCAGAGGCAGTACCGAAAGTCGGCATAAGTAAAAGAAGCACAATTAGGCAGCATAATACTTTTCCTGATCCATGAAAATCACGCATGGTAAACCTCCGTTTTTTGAGCCTTCTATTTCTTGAGTAAGTTTCAATTTCCAAGGGAATGACAGACACTGTTAAAAAGAAATTGGCATTTCAATGTAGTGCATGTACGCAAAACTACTCATGATAGAAGAAACACCTATGATTTTGTTGTAAGTATACTAGAAATAGTTCGAATTCACAACAATGATATTTAGGAAACGGTCAATAAATGTACATTTTCGGAATAAGCCGAAGCTAAATACCAGAGGTAATTTTCATGTTCACACATCGGAAGCAGCGTGTTTGTCGAAAAATTCTTCGAAGTCGAATAAACGCGTTTTCATCTTTTGAATGCTGTTGTTTCAGTGCAGCTATTTCAGCAAGAAAAAGCGTTTCTGGCTGAACTGAATTTGCCGGACTGCTATTTCTGGGCGGTTCATCCACTGGATTCAGTCAAAATCGAGGGCTGGCTGAGAGATGATCAGCAGCGGATGATGGATGCATTGACCTGGAGCATTGAGCATGTAAAGGAAGACGCCATCAAGCGGACATTCCGGGTTGGAACGCTGTAAAGCAACAGGCCTGCAGTCCGGTTCATTTGAACCGGTTTGCAGGCCTGTTTTTTTCGGGTTAAAAAAAGTTTTGGAAAATTTCGTTGTAACTGTTGACATTACAACAGAAATGCGTTATCATCCTCTCATCAGTTGAAACCACGGAGGTTACAACCGGACGAAAGATCAGGAGGAAATCACCATGACAAACATCGAAAAGGCTCTCGCCCTCATCACCACCTTCGCGACCGGAGACACCGAAAAGGCTGCCTCTCTGCTGGCGGAAGGATATATCCAGCACAACCTCGCTTACGGCACAGGCCGGGACGCCTTTGTCGGCAGTGTGGCCTGGCTGGCTTCCGCGCCTGTGAAGACCACGGTTCAGAACATCCGCGCCTTCGAGGACGGCGACAAGGTGTTCCTACAGACCGTCTACAACTTCGCCGGAGCCGGTGAGCAGGTGGCCTTCGACATCTTCCGCTTCGACGCGGATGGCAGGATCGCGGAGCACTGGGACAATCTGGCGGCGAAAGCCGATCCCAACCCCTCCGGTCACACCCAGATCGACGGCTGCAAAGAGCTGAAGGATCTGGACAGGACCGATGCCAACCGGGAACTGGTGAAGAACTTCCTGGCGGATGTGTTGCAGGGCCGGCAGCCGGAAAAGACCCCGGAATATTTCGACGGCGATGCGTACATCCAGCACAACACCGGCATCGCGGACGGTCTGTCCGGCCTGGGCAGCGCACTGGCGGCGCTCGCCGAGCAGGGCATTCAGATGATCTATACCACCGTGCACCAGGTGCTGGCTCAGGGCAATTACGTGCTGGCTGTCTCCGAGGGCACCTTCGGCGGCGCTTCCACCAGCTACTATGACCTGTGGCGCGTGGAAAACGGAAAGATCGCGGAGCACTGGGATGTAATGGAGACCATCGCCGCGAAGGAAACCTGGCAGAACCAGAACGGAAAGTTCTGACTGCGAAAAGACTGAGGAGTGGCCCTGTCGCGCAGCGACAGTAAGTTAAATCTGGGCCAGAACAAAGCAGGTCCGGCTAAAGACCAACACTGAGACCCACAAAGGAGCGGCCCTGTCGCGCAGCGACAGTTAAGTCAAATCCAGGCCTCATGAAATGCTGCTCCGGCAAACGACCAACATTGAGGCCTGCAAAGGAGGGCCTGCCGCTACAGCGGCAGTTTGCCAAATATGAGCACCGGAAATGCCACGGTGCCGAAAGACCGAGCTACGGCTCATTTAGGAGGAAACCACCATGAAGAAGTTTGCTGTTATGCTGTTTGCTGCTATGCTGCTGGTGACCGTGATGACTGCTGTTGCTGAGGAGAAAACGGTTATGAACTGGGCTTACGGCGCAATGCCGCTGAATAATGGAAATGTCGGAACGATTTATTACACCGCTGCCTACTACGACCAGGAAGGCATCGTGAACCCCACCAATCCCGAGTATGCTCCCTACACCGCCGAGGAGATCGCTGCCATCCGGAACGGCGCGGTGGAAGGGGCAGAGGGGTACCGCTTCGACGCTCCTGCCGGTGCCCTGATCGGCGTAGGCGCTGCAGATTCTGACCTGATCTACTGGTATGACGCGGAGAATGCCGCTGCCATCGTCGGCCATGCCGATCCCCTGACGATGGACAATGCCACTGGCGCGTTTGTGACGGCTGAGGGTGAAACCGTAGCTGCTCCGATCGTGCTATGGGCTTACGGGGCGATGCCGCTGAACAACGGCAACGTGGGCACAATCTATTACACCGCTGCCTACTATGAACTGGAAGGCATCGTGAATCCCGCCAATCCCGAGTATGCTCCCTACACCGCCGAAGAGATTGCTGCCATCCGGGACGGCGCGGCGGAAGGTGTGGAAGGGTACCGCTTTGACGCGCCTGCTGGTGCCCTGATCGGCGTGGGTGTTGCCGACTCTGACGTGATTTTCTGGTACGACGCGGAGAACGCCGCCGCGATCGTCGGTCACGCCGATCCTCTGACCCTGGATGCGGAGACCGGAAATTTTGGCACCGCCGAGGGTGCAGCTGTTGCTTCTCCTATCAAATAAGGCTATAATAGGCAAGAAAGAAAGCGCCTGCGAAAAAAAACAGCAGACGCAAGGAACGGCCCTGTCGCGAAGCGACAGTTAAGTCAAATCCGGGCCATGAAAAGCCACTCAGGCAAATGACCAACAGTGAGGCCCGCAAAGGCGGCCTTGTCGCGAAGCGACAGTTAAGTCAAATCCGGGCCGTGAAAAGCTACTCAGGCAAATGACCAACAGTGAGGCCCGCAAAGGCGGCCCTGTCGCGAAGCGACAGTTAAGTCAAATCCGGGCCATGAAAAGCCACTCAGGCAAATGACCAACAGTGAGGCCCAAAAAGGAGGTGAGCGCATGCAGATATCGAGCCGGTTTACCATCGCGCTGCATATCTTCACCTGTGTCGAAACCTTCAAGGACGAATACAAGGTCACCAGCGACTTCCTGGCGGGCAGCATCAACACCAACCCCGTCATCATCCGCCGGATTCTGACGCAGCTGAAAGCCGCCGGACTGATCACCGTGGCCCGGGGCACGGGCGGCATTGAGGTGACGAAACCGCTGGAGGAAATCAGCTTCTACGATGTGTACCAGGCCATCGAGCCGGTGGAAAACGGCGACCTGTTCCACTTCCACGAAGCACCGAATCCGAAATGTCCGGTGGGCCGGAACATCCATGCCCTGCTGGATGACAAGCTGACGTCGATCCAGAACGCGATGGAAGACGAGATGAGAAAGTATACCCTCGCGGATCTGCGGGAAGGCATGCACGATCTTCTGGCAAAGGAAAACTGATCAATAGAGGCTCCGGTGCAGATGACATCGGAGCCTCTTTTCAAAGGAGCGGAATATGGAAGCGAAAGATTATCTGGCATATATCGTGAATGTAATTCATACGACCATCGTGGCAACGGTGGATGACGAAGGCCTTCCGGTCACCGCGGCCATTGATATGATGGACAGTGATGATAACAGCCTCTATTTCCTGACCGCAAAGGGAAAGGGCTTCTATGACCGGCTGAAGAAGCGCGGATTTCTGGCCCTGACCGCGATCAAAGGGCAGGACACCCTGTCCAGCGTCGCGGTATCCGTTCGCGGGAAAGTCAGAGAGCTTGGCTATGAGCGGATTCCCGGGCTGTTTGAAAAGAACCCGTACATGCATCGGATCTATCCGACCGAAGACGCGATGCACGCCCTGACGGTTTTTCAGGTCTTTGAGGGAACCGGTGAATGGTTTGATCTCTCAAAGAAACCCATTGAGCGGGCC
>DGWH01000120.1:1259-2827 GCA_002395225.1 Christensenella sp. UBA4263 | reverse complement strand
CGTTCACTTTCGGCGGCGCTCAGGAAAAGAAGGAAGGCTTCTTCATCACGGACGCCTGCATCGGCTGCGGAAGCTGCCTGCCGGTGTGTCCGCAGAACTGCATCCGCTCAGGCGGCAATCCATTTTGCATCGAACAGGAGCATTGCCTGCACTGCGGCAACTGTATGAAGGTTTGCCCGGTCGGAGCAGTGCAAAAGAGGTAAAACATGATGGACAAAACAATGACGCAGGACCAGCGGCTGAACTTCCTCGTTGAAGCGTTCAAAGCTGACTCGGGCGACTATCAGAATTTGAACACACCCAAAGATACCAGCGGCAGGCAGCGCATCCTCCGCTCCCTGATGAACATCCGCATGCCCGGCACGATGCCGGAAAATGTGCTGCGGGTACAGGATGATTACCTGCAGGACCGCGCAAGGGAGAAAGGAATCGTTACGCTGGAGGATATCCCGGTGCTCCGTGACGGTCTCTCCATCTGGCAGGGCGACATTACCAGGCTTTCGGTGGATGCCATCGTCAACGCCGCCAATTCGCAGATGCTGGGATGCTTTGTGCCCATGCACACCTGCATTGACAACTGTATCCACTCCTTTGCGGGCATCCAGCTCCGCGCCGCCTGCAGCCGGCAGATGGAAGCACTCAGGCGGCAGTACGGCCCGGATTATGAGCAGCCGACGGCTGTCCCGATGCTGACGGATGCCTATAATCTGCCCGCAAAAAAGGTAATTCATATCGTCGGGCCGATCGTCGGGAGCAGACTGACGCCGGCACTGGAAAAGGCACTGGCCGACTGCTACACGAACACGCTGGATATGTGCACGGAAAACGGTCTGAAAAGTGTGGCCTTCTGCTGCATTTCCACAGGTGTCTTCCGTTTTCCGGCCCGACGGGCGGCTGAAATTGCTGTGAGAACTGTAAAAGACTGGATGCTCAGGCATCCTGGAGCCATGGATCGGGTGATCTTCAATGTTTTCAAGGATGAGGACAAAGAATACTATGAGCAGGAATTACAATGAACAGCCAAACGGCTATCTGGAGACCATTCAGAAAGGCCTGGATGGCATGCGAAGTTTCCGGGACGGCTTGTCTCGGGGCATCGGCACCCGTACGGAACAGATCGAGCGGCTGAAGAGGGAACTGAAGACAGCGGACGCCATCGTCATCGGCGCGGGAGCCGGACTGTCCACTTCGGCGGGTTATGTGTACAGCGGTGAGCGCTTCCGGTACTGGTTTTCAGATTTCGCGGAGCGCTTCGGGATCACGGACATGTATTCCGGCGACTTCTATCCCTTCCCGGATGAGGAGACCTACTGGGCCTGGTGGAGCCGGCATATCTACTGCAACCGATACGCGAAAGCGCCGAAGCCCGTTTATGAGAACCTTCTAAAGCTTGTTGCTGACAGAGATTACTTTGTCATCACCACCAACGTGGATCACATGTTCCAGAGGGCGGGCTTTGACAAGAGGCGGCTGTTCTATACTCAGGGCGACTATGGCCTCTTTCAGAACCAGCGCCCGACTGTGCAGAAAACCTGGGACAATGAAGAATGGGTCATGCAGGCCATGGC
>DGWH01000120.1:0-1157 GCA_002395225.1 Christensenella sp. UBA4263 | reverse complement strand
GGCTCGTTTATGATGCCGGAGGACAGGAAAGCTGCCATGCGCATTCCGGCCGCGCTGATTCCCCGCAGCCCGGAGGACGGACGCAAAGTGATGCCCAATCTGCGGTCGGATGATTCCTTTGTGGAGGACGCGGGCTGGCACCGGGCATCCGCTGCCTATGCGGATTATCTCCGGCAGCATCAGGGACAGCATGTGCTGTATCTGGAGATCGGGGTCGGCAGCAACACGCCGGTGATCATCAAATACCCTTTCTGGCAAATGACGAACGATAATCCAAAGGCGGTTTACTGCTGCCTGAATTACAATGAGGCTTATTGTCCAAAGCAGATCGAGACTAAGAGCATATGCATTGACGGTGATACAGGTACCCTGCTGGAGCACATTGATGAATCGTGTATAAAACACTTTTGAGGCTTTGCTTTCGGGCATATCCCCGGCTGCCAAAATGCCTGCTTTTTGTCCTGTGGTTTCTGAAGGAGAGGAACGATACATGCTCCTTCAGATTGGAGCAGCCCCATGACCACAAACCAGAAACGACGAATCACTCTGATGCGTCAAAATCCTATCGGCTGCGCTGCTGTTGTCAGTGAACTGAAGCTGCCATTGAGTACAGCAAAAGCATTTTGCCAAAGGAACGGTCTTGAGGCCGGCGATTTGGCAAGGGACACACAAATCGATAATATCGCTGAAGCATCGCCCGGGAATGACTTGATAAGTCTCGGAGGCTGTGAAAATAGGACTGCTGCAAAGCGCCAATCCGCATGGCGCATCCGCACACAAGACCTATGAGAATGAAGAGATCATGCGGAAGATGCTCCTGGCCCAGGAATTTGAGATCGGTGAGAACAATGAGCTGATCATTCCGGAAGGCAGAGAGATCTCCATGCGGATCCCCACAGAGCTGATCCCGTACTGCCCGGATGACGGAGAGCCAATGACCACCAATCTTCGTTCGGACGACAAGTTCGTGGAGGATGAAGGCTGGCACCAGGCTGCAGAAAGGTACTCGGAATTCCTTCGCAGACATGAGAATCTGAAGGTCCTGTTCCTGGAAACGGCAGTCGGCATGAACACGCCGAGTATTATTAAGTTCCAGTTTTGGAAGATCGTAAACCAGTGGCCGGATGCGACATATGCCTGCCTGAATGTCGGCGAGG
>DGWH01000031.1 GCA_002395225.1 Christensenella sp. UBA4263 | reverse complement strand
TCAGCCTTTCCAGACTGCCGCTGTCACGGCAGGCCCCTATTCATATTCCGCGGTCTGGTCTGTCGGCATTGTTGCTTTATCGGTACTCAGCCTTTCCAGACTGCCGCTGTCGCGGCAGGCCCTATTCATGTGTGTGCCGGAACCGGGCAAAACACCCCGTTTTCCTGCACCTGCAGGGTCAGATCTGCCGGAAGGGACTTCTCAAGGCACAGCCTGGCATTGGGCATATCGCTGAAATCCACAAAATCCACTGCTTTCTCATGCGGCACCCCGCTGGCCATCTTGCGTTCAATGAGCCGACTGCGCAGCATCTCCGGATCGGCCTGAAGGCGCACAGTGTAATCCGCCGCCTGATGCAGTTCCCGCCAGCCGGGGAGATCCAAAAGGAGATAATTCCCCTCAAGCAGGAGAATCTCCCCTTCCGTTTTTAACGCATTTTCCACAGGATTGTGGAGAAGTCTGTTGTAAACCGGCCATCCAATGACCTCGCCCCGGGCAATTTTCCAGACGGCCTCTCGCAGCGCTGGCAGATCAAAGGTTTCCGGTGCACCCTTGATTTCCACCAGTGAAATGGTTTTCCCGTTTCGCTCGGTCGTATGTGAAAGAAGATCCTCCTGCCTGCGGTGAAAGCCGTCCATGCCCAGGACGGTCACTTTGGCAAGGGTCGCGAGAAACTGACAGAGGGTGCTTTTGCCGGCTGCCGGAGGCGCGGCAAGCATCACCAGAATCCGGCGCTGTTTTTCCCGGCGAAGGGCCTGCAGATGCTGCAGAAGCGGCATGAATACCTGCTGCACCGTCTCCTCTGAATACACGGCATTCACCTGAATGCCGTTGATCTCAGTCGTGTACTCCATCTCCGTCCTCCGTTTCCGTCCACTCAAACGCCGGACGCACCCGCTCCGGCGCCTCCGGGTTCCGCAGAAAGACAAATTCCCGGTCTGTGGAATCCTCCGGCGAAAACCGATAATCAAGGGCCGAAAAGGACAGGAGTGCCTCCTCTGATTCGGCTCCGGTTTCGGCCAGATGGCGAACCATGGCGCCTCTTGCCATTTTCGCATAGACCCCTTTCTGGAGAATCCGCGTTCCTTTTTTCTCCCCGAAAATACAGGTAATCATCCGGTCTTCTCCGGTCAGGAACGGACTCAATGCCCGGGAATATTCTTTTGAGGCAAGATTGATCAGCAGACCATCCGCCGCCCGAACCTCCCGGTACAGTTTATCCCCCCAGAACGCATAGAGATCTCTGGTGCCGGCTGCTTTCAGCCCGGCCTGCATTTCCAGCCTGTACGGAACAACGCCGTCATACGGTCTCAGGACGCCGTACAGCCCGGAAAGGATCCGCAGATGCTCCTTGAGATAGGCGCGCATCGGCGGGGTAAAGGATTCAGGTTCCATGTAGAGATACTGAATGCCCTCGAAGGCAAGAACCGCTGATGTGCGGGGTTCCTGATCCATTTCCGCCAGCTGTCTTTCCCCGTCACGGGCAATCCGGTCGCTGCATTTCCAGAGGGCTTTCCGTTCATCCGGGCGAAGTTTCTCAAGACAGCGCCGGATTTCCCGCGCCTCCTGCAGAAACCGGGGCTCGGACTCCGGCACAGGATCCGCCGCCGTCCGCATCTTTTTGGCAGGGGAAATCACGATGCGCATTTGTTCCTCCCGGCTTTCTGTGTTCTTTGGATTCGGGCGGTTCTCATTCCTCAAGGAGCGTCAGAAGGTCCGTATACTCGCTTTCATAGGCATGCGCCTTCTCGGAAATCTTACAGATCTTGTCCACTTCCTGCGCCGCCTTCGGGATCAGCTGAACCGTTCCGGCGCCGCCGATGCATCCGCCCGGACAGGCCATTCCCTCAATCAGGTAACCGTTCAGTTTTCCGGCCTTCGCGCGCATCATCATTTTCCGGCACTCATTGAGTCCCTCTGCCCGTTCCACCTGCACCACCCGGTCAGGATCCATGTTTTTAATGCAGTTCACCACCGCATTGGCCACACCGCCGCTGACAGAGAAGCCGCGTCCATCCGAGCTGGCGCTGCTGGGCACCTGGATGGCTTCAAGTTCGCTGAAATTGATTTCCTTCGCCTCGAACATGCCCATCACTTCCTCAAACGTCAGGACAAAGTCGATGTCGCTGCGAATGGAATGACGGCTTGCCTCAAGCTTCTTGGCCGCACACGGACCGATGAAGGCCACCTTGCATCCCGGGTGCTGCCGCTTGATCAGGCGTCCGGTCAGGACCATGGGGGTCAGGGCCATGCTGATGCACTTGGCCTGTCCCGGGAACTCCCTCTTGGCCATCACCGACCATGCCGGACAGCAGGAGGTTCCCATGAACGGCAGCTTCTCCGGCACCTCACTCAGGAAGTCCTTCGCCTCCTCCATGGTGCACAGATCCGCGCCGATGGCTACCTCCACCACATCCTTGAATCCAAGCCGGATAAACGCATCCCGCAGTTTTTCGGGCGTCAGGTCCTTTCCGAACTGTCCCGCAATGGCCGGCGCGATGGCCGCATAGACCGGCGTATCGCTGCGAATGGCCTGAATGCACTGGAAAATCTGTGCCTTGTCGGCAATGGCGCCGAAGGGGCAGTTGGCAAGGCACATGCCGCAGCTGACACACTTTTCCTGATCGATCTCCGCCCGTCCGTATTCATCACTGTGAATGGCCTTCATTCCGCATGCCACGGCACAGGGACGCTCCATCCGCAGAATCACGCCGTACTGACAGACGCCCATGCACTTTCCGCACTTGATGCACTTGTCCTGATCGATATGTGCCTGTCCCCGCTTAAAATAGATCGCCTGCTTCGGGCAGACCTGACGGCAGGGCTGGGCCAGACATCCCTGGCACTGATCCGAGATGACCACCTTGTTGTCCGGACAGGCATGGCAGGCAAATTTGATGATGTTAATCAGCGGCGGCTGATAGTATTTCTCCGGATGCACGCATTCCTCGGCTCCGCGGGAAACCGGGGCATGCTCCGTCACATCACGCAGCGGCAGACCCATGGCTAGACGCATCCGCTCCTTGACAATGGCCCGCTCAAGGAAAACACTCTCCCGGTATGTTGAAACCTCCCCCGGAATAATCCGGTACGGGATGTTTTCCATATCCGACAGACTGCCTTCCTCATAGTTATAGGAAAGCTTTGCCACCTCCGCAAACACTTTCTTGCGGATATCGTTGATTGAGGTATGGATTCCTCTCATTCCCATCTCTTTTTCCTCCTTACGATGCGCATCCCTGCCACACTTCCGCTTTCGCGGCAGGTCCGGTCCTCCATGAAGCGAAACCGTTTCTTTAGCGGTACTCATACTTACCATACTGCCGCTGTCGCGGCAGGCCCGGTCCTTCATAAACCATTATTTGGTCTTTCGGCACCGTTTCTTAACGGTACTCATACTTACCATACTGCCGCTGTCGCGGCAGGCCCGGTCCTGTTCGCTTATGGTTTCTCTGTCTGACTCAAGTTAGTAGAGTATACCATCTTTTTCGCTTTCAAGGCAACGTTCATTTTTCTGCCCGGCCAGATTGCTCCCGTCTGGTCAGAAAAACATCAGAAAAAGTCAAAGTTTAAAAGATAAAATCTGACTATTTTTGACTTTTAAAGCATTTTCGTTGGTTATTTGAAACTTTTCTAAGATTTTTTAGCACTCTCATGTTGACAGTGCTAAAACTTTGTGATATCCTATGGACGTTCCCGACGGAGGGGATGCAGCAGAGGCTGCTTTTCAGATAAAATCCAATTGAATTGAAAGACTGGAGGTTTGACTTATGATGATGCTTTCCAACATTTTCGATAATATATTTGATGACCGTCTTTTCGGTTTCTTCCCGGCCGTGACCGGACTTACCCCTCGCAACGAACCCGTGATGAAGAGTGATATCTGCGAATATGATGACCATTATGACCTGACCATGGAACTGGCCGGATACAGCAAGGATGACATCAAGGTGGACCTTGATGACGGTACCCTGACCATCCAGGCCGTGCACAATAACACCCATGATGAAAAGGACGAGCAGGGCCGCGTCATCCGCAGCGAACGGTATACCGGCAACTGCCAGAGAAGCTTTTATGTGGGCAGCGAGGTAAAGAAAGAGGATATTCAGGCCTCCTTCAACGACGGCATTCTGCACCTCAATATCCACAAGCCGGCCCTTGAGGCTCCGGCAAACCAGCCCCGCACCATTGAAATTCAGTAAGAAAACGGAGGAACTGACCATGACAACCATGCAGCCGCGTACAGAGAATAAAGTCACCCGCTCCCATCCCATGCACTGTGACGTAATTGAATTTGAGGACCGCTATGAACTGAATCTGGACCTTCCTGGCTTTCAGAAAGAGGAGATCCGGATTTCCGTGGAGGACAGCAATCTGACTGTTGAGGCAGCCCATTCCGCGCAGGAAAATACCGGAAAGATGCTCCGCAGTGAGCGGTATACCGGTCCCTATGCCCGTTCCTTCCACATCGGCAAGGACATCGACTGTGAAAATGCCGGTGCCGCCTATACGGACGGTGTTCTGAAAATCACGCTCCGGAAGATCCGGAAGGTGCCCGCCACCATTGATATTCAGTGAATACGCAAAAAGCGAATCATCCCAGGATGATTCGCTTTTTTTTACGGCCTGTCCGGCTCATTCTGTCCCCAGTAAACAAACCCCAGCAGGGTAATGTCATCAAAGGGGTTCGCTTTCCCCACAAACCGGGAAATGTCTCTGCGTACCCGGGGCAGCGTCTCCCGGATGGACTCCTCACGGACCTCATTCAGTGCCCTGATCAGCCGGTCCGTTCCATACTGTTCAACACTCTCGTTAATCGCCTCCGGAACGCCGTCCGTATAAACCACCAGACGGTCTCCCGGCTTGAAGTCCAGCTCATACCCGGTAAACGGAATTCCCTCCATGGCCGCCAGAACCAGACCATGCTTGTCCTTTACCAGCTCATAGTCCCCATCCGCGGACTTTCGTACCGGATACTCATGTCCCGCATTGGCGCACTGCATTTTTCCTGTTGACAGATCAATGATGCCGATCCAGACAGAGACAAACATCTCTGCCTCATTTCCCTCACACAGGACATCATTGGCACTGGAAAGAATCTCCGTCACATGCTTGCCGCTCTCCGCCAGTCCCCGGATAGCCGTCTTTGCCCGCATCATAAACAGGGCTGCCGGAATTCCCTTACCGGATACATCGGCAATCACCAGTGCCAGACGGTCTTTGCCGACAAAGAAGAAATCATAAAAATCGCCGCCCACTTCTTTCGCGGGATTCATCATGGCGTACAGTTCAAAGTCTTTCCGGGGGAAGGTAAAGTTATTGGGCAGTGCAGACTGCTGAATGTTCCGGGCGAATTCCAGTTCCTCTTCAATCCGTTTTTCCGCATCCCGGATATATCCCTTCAGGGTATTCACCGTCTGGTTGATATCATCCGAAAGCAGGGAAAATTCCAGTGCACCGCGGACATTGACCGTTACCTCCAGATCCCCCTGTGTGATTTTTGAGAGGGAACGATTGACTCTCCGCAGGTTATTGACCACAATCTGCTGTACCAGAATGGAGACCAGCACATAGATCACGGTAAACAGAAGGATGTCTGAGAGCGCAACCTGATAGCCCTGCGCATTCCGCTCCATATACACCTCCTCAAGAGGGATGGAGGTCAGAATCGTCAGCCCGCTGCTGTATTCACTCAGATGACCGATCACCTTTTCCCCAAAGAGTTCATCCCGGAAAAAGCCCTTTTCATTCGCCATTTCACGGTAATCCGAAAGGCTCTTTGGCAGCCGCCGCCCCCGGTGTTCCCCGTTCTGAACAATTCCGGACCGGTCTTCCACAAGATCCACTTTCACATTCGACCCCAGGCGGATAACCTCAAACGCGTTCTCCATCCGGTCCGATTCCCTGCCGCTGTTTTCCTCTCCGATAATGCGCATGATCTTTGAGGTCACCTCAAGCATATCGTTCTGGGTATTCTGCAGGGCACTGTTGGTTTCCAGGGCAAAGTTAATCAGAAAATTTCCAAGGAGAATGCCCAGTGTCACGACAAACAGCCACACCTGAAATCTGTGGGAAAGCGGAACCTCTTTCCTCGGGATATTTCTGAACGGGTTTTTCCATTCACCGGCCAATACCCGGATACAGATGGCCGAAAGACACATTCCAAGACCTGTAAACAAGATCATGGGAACTGCGCAGATCCTGACCACGTAAAAGGCCATCTTCATATCTGCCTGGTGCGTGATGAATACGACATACATATGGAACACTTCAACGACTGCACCCATGATAAAGGCAAATATCGCGGAAGGTTTCTTTTTATTGAAGATATACACATGCAGCACGGCGGAAAGAAAACCGGCCAGACAGGTAGAAACGCTGCAGGCAATCCGGGTATAACTGCCTACATTGAAATAGGTTCCGGCAATATACCGTTCAATCCCGCCGATCAGGCCGGCCAGAATGCCGGACAGAGGATTGAAAAACAAACCGGCGGCCAGCGGACCGATATCCCGCACATTGAGCATCATATCCCCGAAATTCACACCAAAGTGTGTTGACAGAACAGAACAGATGCCGTACAGAATGCCGATTCCGATTTTCTCTGAGGCCCTCAGTTTTCTGTCTCTGACCCAAAGGTAGATCAGAATTGTCAGAATAACATACAGGACTGTAATTCCCGATAATTGAAGAATCATCCCAAGCATATTATTTCCTCACTGCTCATCCAGCGAGCAGTCACTTTATTGTTGTCCCTTCTCTAAACGGTCCGTTTCAATTGTACCCTGATTTTCGCCTCATTTCAATTGTTTTCTTCATTGACTCTCTGTCAAAAGTGCTTTTTTATCCAAGGGTCCTTTTCTCTTCCATATACTTTTCTGCCTCGCGGACCGTTCTGCACAGGTATCGGATGACCTCCGCCGGGTATTTTCCCACCGAGGTTTCCCCGGTAACCATGACATAACTGGCCCCATCCAGGACCGCATTAAAGATGTCCGTCAGTTCCGCGCGGGTCGGGATCGGCTTTCTTGTCATGGAATCCAGCATCTGCGTGACAACCATGAACGGTTTCCCGGCCTCAAGACATCTGGCCGCAATTTCCTTCTGTATGCGCGGCAGTTCCCACAGCGGAACGGCATTGCCCAGATCGCCTCTTGCAATGACAATGACATCCGCCGATTCAATGATGGAATCCAGATGCCTCAGACCGGTTTCCGATTCAATTTTGGCAAAAATGCGCAGATCCAGATCATGCGATTTAAGCGCCTCCCGCACGGACTGAATATCCTCACTCCCCCGGACAAACGGCTGCATGATTCCCGTAATCCCCAGTTCCTTTGCAAGCGCCAGATTTTCGTGATCACGGGTCGTGACGGTCGTGCCGTACACCTCTTTGCCAACAATTTTGACGGTCTGCTGACTGTTGACTCTGCCGTCCTGACAGGCGCGGCAGAGAAAACGCATCCTTCGTCCCTTTTCAGTCTCCTCTTCCTTTTCCGGATCGGGACAGGAGGAGGGTTCCAGTTCACGGATTACCTGTGCCCTGATCTGACCGTCCCTGAACAGAATCTCATCCCCCGGTTCCAGCGCTTCAAGGAAAGCCGGGGGAACACTGACAACCGGCAGTGTCTCTCCGCTTCTTTTGGACTTGAGAATAAACTCCGTTCCCCTGGATAAAACGATCGTTTCTTTCAGGTATCCGGTCCGAATTTCCGGTCCGTGGAGATCAATGATAATCTCCCGCTCCCCCGGATTCGTTCTGCATGCCTGGTAGCGTTCAATTTTCTTCCGGCTTTCCTCAAGCGATGTATGACTGAGATTCAGCCGCATGCCGTTCATGCCTTCCTGAATCATTTTTTCCAGGATCTCCTGACTCTGGCAGGATGGTCCGAATGTTCCGAATATCTTTACCATGTTGACCTCACTGTATTCCTGAAGATTTTGATTTTCTGAGAAATGTCAGATCTGCCTGACTGTCGCGGGGCAGCCCGCATTTCCATTCACATTGATGTGCAAACACGCCAAAATCCGAAAAATAATCGACTTTTGGCCAACTTGACTGTCCTCAACGGAATAAATCCTCACCGGTAACAACTGAATCCAGATTATTGGCATACGCATTCTGAACGACGCCATAAGGAGCAATCATTGTCAGGTGAATGGTTTTTTTGCTTCCTGTCGTCCGCTGAAAATCTGACCGTTTACGACGCATTGCCTCATCCGTTGTTTTTGTAATAAGGTACTCGTCCTGTGCGTATTTTATTTCGATCAGATTGGTTATTCGGTCAGCCCGCTGGAGAACCAGATCAATCTGCGAACCATAAATGCCTTTTTCCAGGTTTTCCCTGACCATAAATGAATACTCTTCCGTCAATACCGCACCAATTCCCAAAGCGTCTTTGATTTTCTGTGTATGAAGCAGACAAACCAATTCAAACGCAAGCCCTTTCCAGGTGTTGGCTGCGGGTGTATTTACCTGATGCATCCAGAACTGAGGATCTCTCGGACGTTGCGCCATAAAATGGGAATAGTAAAGAACAAAGGGATCAATCAGCTGGTATAACCGTTCTTTCCTCTGTCCATAGGAGGTGTATTCTCTGATAAAATCACAGTTTTCCAGCTCATTCAGCTTTTTGCTTGCACTGCCGGCACTGCTTAATCCGGTTGCCCTCAGTATTTCGTTTCGCGTCATTCCTTTTTTCTTCTGACAAAGCGCTGTAATAATTTTCTCATATATTTCCGGCTGTTTAAACAGTGAGCTGAAAAGATAGTCATATTCCTCTTTCAGCAATGCTCCTCTCCGGAAGAAAAGATAGTCCATATACTGTTCGATTGACATTTCCTTTTCCAGATGACTCCAATAATAAGGAACACCTCCAAGGGACATGTATCCTTCCAGAATCTGCATTCTGCTCAGGGAAATACCAAGTGACTGTACATATTCCTCTACTTCAGAAAGCTGAAACGGCTCCAGATGAATACTTAAAGTCAGTCGATTATGCAGCCCTCCCTTATCGTGGAGAACATGATCAATGACCCAGGAAGTAGCTGAACTGCAGATTAAAAGAACAACATCTTTTCGTGCCGAAGCAAAGGCATTCCAGAAATGTTCCAGTGCCGGAATCAGGTCACTGTGAAGGGTGTCCATCCAGGACAGTTCATCCAGAAACAGGATCTTTTTCTCTGCTTTGCTCTGTTCCACAACAATTTCCAAAAGGTCAAACGCTTCAATCCAGTTGCTGGGACAGGAGTAATCTGAATTGAGACCGGCTTTCCGCAGTGATTTAAAAAAACCGGAAAGCTGCTCCTTCCTGGAAACGTTGTAATATCCTGTATGTTCAAAGGTAAAGCGATCTGAAAACATTTCCTTTATCAGGTATGTTTTTCCAATACGTCTTCGACCATAAACAGCGATAAACTGAGATTCCTTCTTGTTTAACGCCTGATTCAGAAGCTTCTGTTCCCATTTTCTTGCAATCAGACTCATTCTGCTTCCTCCTGATCCTCATTCAAAACGGCCAAAACTTACTGTTTTTTGATCTTTTGGCCGACTTGATTGTATATGACAATTCTGAACTTGTCAATAATGAGCGATCCTCCTCACAGAGACAGGATTCAGTCTGAATGTAAAAGAGAGAAGAATCCTCTGATTCTTCTCTCAGGAAACTTTACACTTTTCAAACATTCATGCCAGGTGTTTTAGACCATTGCCTCAAACAGGACTTTTTCGCCGATGATCACACGCTGTACACCCGGCTCCTTATTCTGGTTGAAGTTGAAGCTGACCATATAGCCTGTGGTCAATCCAAACCGGTCCAGGTACTCCATAATCTGCTTCTCGCCGTCTTCATGATAACGCTGTCCGTGCCATATTTTCAGTTCCACAATGTACCGGTGTCCCATGTAATGGATCACCACATCCATCCGAAGCTGGTCGCGTGTCTGCTCCTCAATGCTGAACGTTCCAGTTCCGTTAACAATCGGTGCAATATAAGTCAGGAACCGTTCCCGTCCCTCATTCTCCAGAAAATGTTCTTCTTCCCCTTTATGAATTATCCGCTGTGTTTTCACAAAGTGATCCAGAATCAGCGGCATATTCAGTGTGTGGTCATCGTTAATGAAAATCGGCTTGTTCCGCAGGGCGTCCCGCCGGAAAGCATCATTCTTAGTTGTCTCGCCAAGGAAGTACTGATACAGCCGCATTTCAAAAACCCTGTTGGCAATAGCTACTGTGTTGTTATTTTGCCTGATAAAGCCGTACATGTGAAGCTGTTTCTGCTCAGCATCATCCGGTTTCCACGTGATCACATCGCCCTTCATCAGAATGTCTCTCAATTGAGGAACGAGCGTTGGATAGTTTTCCAGCTTCCCCATAATCGATTCAAACAGCGAATCTTTTCCATCGGCAAGGATATATTTTACCGCTTCGTCCACGCCATTTTCTGTCCACGCTTCGGAAAGGGAAGCAAATTTGTTTGGAACAAATTTCGTATCGATCAGCTGGCAGATGCGGGAAACAAGGTATGGATACCCACTGGTGTACTTCACAATACAGGCAGCTAAAGCGGCCGTATCCATTCCTGTATGGTGATCCGCTTCATATTCGTCCAGCATGCTCCTGATGCCGTTCTCACTCAGGCTCATATCAACATCAAAATCTGCGGCAATATTCCAGGGACTGTTTTCCTTTTCAGATGCATTCCCGCGTATCTTCATCTTCAGATGCTTCACATCGGTCACACCGGCAAGAATGACCGAATGGAATGTCCTGACGCTTTTATTGCTTCTGCGCTTAATATACAGCGATCTCAGCTGCGCAAGAAAATCCAGAAAAACCTGATTGTTGGTTGCCGTGTCTACCTCATCAATCATCAGAACAATCGGACGATCTGTTGATTTACAGAGTACACGCAGTTGTCTGAATAACTGAAGAAGCGTAACCTTTTTAATCTTTCCGTCTGCAATTTTCTCAAGGCCTTGAATCGATGATTCATTTTCCGTTTGCTCAATCCAGGCATCTGCAAACAATGCTGCAAATGATTGGGAGAACTCATTCTCATTTTGAAAGCCCTCGTTTCCAATATCCTGAAAGTCCAGGCTGACAACAATATAGTCGTTCTTTAAATACTCTTCCAATGCCTTTAGCGTAGTTGTTTTTCCATACTGACGCGCCCGGTTAATGGTGAAATACTTTTTTTCGTCCACCATCTTTTTAATTCTGCTCAGCCGTTCGCTGATATCCACCATGTAGTTTTCTTCGGGGATACAATTAGCTGTTGTATTGAAAACTTTCATTGGCATTTTACCACGCTCTCCGTAAGAATATGTCAGTCCACACCTAATTCCATCACAAAATACCGTCAAGGTATGTCTTTTGGTATGTCTTTCTGGGGAGGCTCCGTTTTTTGTGTGGTATAATATAAAAAGAAAAAGCCCTGAAACACCAGTGTTTACAGGGCCTCTCGCTGGAGCTGATGACCAGAATCGAACTGGTGACCTCATCCTTACCAAGGATGCGCTCTACCGGCTGAGCTACATCAGCAACAGGTGGGATTATATCAAATGGATAACCAGAATTCAACCCCTTTTTCAAAAAATAAACCTTTTATACAAATATTTTTCTGTTTCTTAACATTTTTCCATAATATCTATGAATTCTGTAATGAATCACGAATAGTTTTTTAGCTTTCCTTTTGGACGTTTGTGTTGACGACAAAGAAAATGCACTGATGCATTCCGATTTTCGGCAGTGACAAAGTCAGTCCTTTATTCTGTTGTCCACGCTCCACGCCAAATTCGAACTAGCTGCCCATCTGCCTTTTTACGCGCAATGTGTGAATAATTGGTAAATTTATAAAAAAATGTTATTTGTGCTGTTAAGTCATTTGTCTGAGATCGAATGAAACCGGGATATCCACGGGAAGAAGAGGAGATTCTCCATCCTTCCCCTGGTTCATCGTAACGGTACTTTCGGCGGAAAGGCAGAACATGTTCGTTCTGCCTTTCTTTTTTACATCAATCTGTGCACACAACCAGTTTGAGCCTTTTTAAAACACGCCGAATCTCACAAATCGTTTTTCAGCTTTCTTTCCGGACATCTGACCCGATTTCCCTTTCCTGAATGCAGGACATGCCCGTTCCTGCCGCCCCAAAGAAAAGAATGAGCATAATGGGCTGAGCCACATTTACGAGAAAACTGGGAAGATACAAAAGAAGAGAGAGCAGAATTCCATCCGCAAAAGAGGTCTTTTCCCGTCTCCTGTATAAAACACAGACAATGCAGAGATAAAAGCCCGTATAGGCTGCAAATCCCAGCAAACCGCAGGTCAGGAGATAGTGAAGAGGCTGACAGTGTGCATCATCCAGAATATCCCCTTCATTAAATATCCGCTCCCCGTCAATATACAGGTATGGATCGATCACTGAACGAAGATTATCCACTCCGCCTCCGAAGAGCTTCTGATCCCATGAAAAATCGTTGTAACATCTCAGACAGGCATCGTAGATCTGCCCCCGTTTTCCGGCAAATTCCATGATTCGGAATTCTGCTTTTTCCCCGCCCTCAAGATCCACACCGTCATAGTTCATCTTCCCGAAACGAAGGCCGGCAAACAGAATGAGAAGACCTGCCGCGAGAAAAATCAGAATCAGTACCCAGATTCTGGGCCTTTCGGGCATGTTTCCTTTCCTGTCAAGGACGCCCAGGACCATCCATGCACCAAAAAGGAGGAGCGCCAGGGGAATAAACACGTACTTCTTTATCATGAACGCAATCATGCCCGGAAACGGAACATACAGACGGCTCCAGTAGATCATGGATTTATGAACAGCAGGAATGACGAGAATGCACATGATGCTGAAAAGAAGGGCACGTCTCATCGCCCTGCCATTTCCCCAGTTCATATAAAGCAGGACTGGACCTGTACACAGCATCCCCAGCAGTGCCGTATCTGAAACCGAACAGCAGATACCGGCGGCGATGACCAGGGAAAAGCAAAATCCGGGAACCGGGTATTTGCCTGAGATCCACATGGACGCTGCCAGTGAGAGAGAAAAGAGGAGCGCACAGCCATAGAAATTGGCATTTCCAATGGTTGACAGAAAAACCACCCGGTGTTCCTCAGGAATCCCGGCGTACATTCTGAGCGGATCCAGACCAAGGAGACTCAGGTACCCTGTCAGGGCAATAAACGCCCCGGAAAGGACAATGGCGATCTGAAGAAACATTTCATGACATTTCCCGGTTCCGATACAGAAACAGCCAAGGAGGCAGCAAAGAAGAAAGTACAGACCTGCATTCCGTCCGTTTTCTCCCCAGAGCACGGCCGGTGATAATCCGGACCGCGCGGCAGAAAGACAAAAGGCCAGCGCCATGAAACCAAGAAAAATCAGCGGCAGTTTCCGTTCCTGTAAACGTCTGTACGGCCACTTCCGGTTCAGCACACAAAGAAGCAGATACAGTCCTGCCAGCACGGGCATCCACCTGATCAGGATAACGGTCTTGAACGTACTGATATCCAGATACCCCCTGTTAACCACAAGGGGCAGAATAGAAAGCATAAAAGCGGCTATTCCCGTCGTAAGGATCATCTGCAGGATTTCAGGAAGATTTTTTTCTTTTATCGCGTTCTTTGATTTTCCCGACATATGGCCACACCAAACTTTCCTGTTTTAAAATCTGTAACAAAAAAGTTCCAGTTTCCCGGAACTTTTCAGTACAAATGATGATTATTTCTTATTCTTTCTGTTTCTGAAAATCATAAGTCCTGCAAATGCAGCGGTCAGGCATGCAACCCACATTCCAAGAGACAGACCCTTGTCACCCGTCTGCGGAAGATTGCCATTGATCGGATTTTCCGGTGTCGTACTGGTTTTCATATAGAACGGGCTGAAACTGCTTACCTCCACTTCAATACCGGCCGGAATCAGATTAATCGATTTTCTGTTTGGAATGGTTCCATCATTTGAAAAGATCTCATATTCATTCGCTGCACTGTCAATGACGTGCAAAATCGTAATAAAACGTCCCTGTGCGCTTGACTGATTCAGACCATCCAGATACGGAAGAATGATTTTTGCCCTTCCGCCCGGTACATTCCGGCCGCTCATCTTCACTTCCCAGCAGGCTTTAAAGTTGGTAATCCCGCTCTCGACATATGTCGGCATGGACGTTGATGATACTTTTTCAATCAACTCCACAGTTCCACTGCTTCCGTCTGTCAAAATGACCTTGGGTTCCGTAACGGGTGTTGAAGGAATCTGATTTTCTTCGATCGTCCGCTCTTTATAGCGATGCTTCACTTCAATATTCTCTTCACCCGGCGTGATTACGGCCGCATAAGCACTGAAAACAAAAAGGAAACAGAATGAAAGTACCAAACCCAACAGGCAAATCTTCTTCATCGTAAATCCCAACCCTCTTTTGTTTTTATGACTTCCCGTCATTAAGCCCCTGTTTATGATCTTTCCGGTAATAGGTCCGCCTCATCCGGAAAAACCGGATCTCACCAAGGCCTGATCATCATCAGGGTCATTCCAGTCAGATCAATGTTGTTTCATTATACAAAATATCGGTTGTAATGAGTACATTCTTATTGTGTGATCCAATAATAAAGTGTCCGTACACGTTAATTTTGTGTACAATCTGAAAAGCTCGGCTCCGGCATAAGCCGGTTTCATCCCTCAGATGAAACGTTCTGCGAAATGTGCAGGGGCAGTTAACGAACATTAGCCGTATGTCCAGGGACATACGGCTGATGGTTATTTACCTGATTAACGATCTGAAAGAGACTCAGATGGACGTCGGCGGAAGGGTGCTTTCCACCACCGGCTGACTGCTGGGAGCAGGCGTCGCTTCCGGTTCAGAGGTGGCGGGATCAAATCCATAACCCTCTGCCGGCACGCCCGGGAGCTGATCCACAATCAGGATCTCCGGCGTGGGTTCCGGTGTCGGAACCGGCGTTGCCATGGCAGCTGCTGCGGCGGCTGCCTCGGCACGGGCCGCTGCCTCGGCTTCCGCTCTCAGCCGTTCTGCCTCAAGCACGGCCGCCTCGGTAACCGGCTCCCGTCCGGATTCCGTCACACCCAGTGCCTTCTGCATCACCGCGTAAGGACAGTCACTTTCAAGCTTGGTATTTCTGTATTTATTGGAGGATGTATGGCGGCCGTTCCGCATTTCCACATGCGTATAATGCGAGGTGTTTACATGACGGATGCCGGCTCTGGCATAACTGACATTGTTCTCATAGCCGGCATAAATGCCTTTTCCGCCTTCCTGGGCAATGATGTCCCCGGCCTTAATCTCCATGCCGCGCTTGACACAGATCTTCTGACAGTGAAGATACAGAAGGGTAATGTCATATTCCTCGTTGTAAACGCCGACCGTTCCGTTCCGGTCACCTGCACGGGTTACGACGCCATCCAGAATGGAATGAATCGGAAGGCCCTTGAAGCTGACAAAATCAATTCCCTCATGAATGCCGGAGAAGCCGACTTTCCCTTTCTTTCCGCGAATCCGCTCACAATACTGTCCGTACAGGAGGGCCGTTTCACCGATATCCGCACCGAAAAGACGGACACGCATGGCATCAGTAATATCATTGACAATGGGCGCAACCGCCAGTGTGCCGTTCGCATCCCTGACAAAATACTCCTGGGGAACGGTGGACGCAAAGGGGGTCAGGCCGTATGTGCCGTGATTGTTTGCGTACACATTGTCATAATAGGACACTTTGACGGTTCTGACGTTTCTGTACTGATTCACAAACCAACGATATTCGGTTGTCACCGGCAGCTCTTCCGTTCCCGCCGACTCTGCCATGCACAGTGAACACACGGTCAGCATCAGCGCAAGAAGAACAACAAAGACATTCTTTTTCATATTCCCTCCATCATCATTCAGGTGAACCTGAAATGGAATTTTGCCGCATCCGGGACTCTCATTTTCCGGTTCTTTCCGAGCCGAAAAAGCATTTCCGGAATAATTCTGTGTATTTTTATCGCAATTATACCAAATCCACCGGA
Source organism: Christensenella sp. UBA4263 (assembly GCA_002395225.1). Taxonomy (GTDB): domain Bacteria; phylum Bacillota; class Clostridia; order Christensenellales; family Aristaeellaceae; genus Ventricola. The sequence goes on along the minus strand of DGWH01000031.1, from coordinate 12,562 downwards.
AAACTCAAGCCTCAACCGGGATTTGATGCCTTATTTTTCCGGCCGGATGAGGGCAGATGCATTTCAAGCCGGTGATGACGTTTGTTTTCCGGTATCATTTTAAAGGCATGATACTTGTTCTTGACACTTTTCACCTGTTCCTCGCTGGCCTGAGAGAAACGCTGGCTGATGACGACCCGGCCTTTCGTGCTTTTCTTGAAATGCATGTTCCCCTGAATGTAACCATGGCTGTGGCACCGGGCGACTGCCTCATACTTTTCCTTCCCCGCATCAAACCACGGAACGGAAAAATTGGCGCGGCTGCCGCACACCGGACAGTAAAAATGCGTGACCCTCCTGTCCATGATCGCCTCGGTGAAACTGATATAGGTGGTGGGAAAGGAGACCACTTTTGCCAGGGCAATCCGCCTTTCCTTGTCCAGAATCGTTTCAAGCACCGCCATCTCATCCGCCTCCAGCTGCCCCAGCTTTTCATCAATCAGCGGCAGCAGCAGGGCCGTCGCCTCCGCGTCATAAATGGCACGGTGCGCCGGAATTTCGCTGGTGATCTGCATTTCCTCAAGGGCCGAATGGAGATTGAACTGGCGGCTGCTGTCCTTATAAAACAGATAGCCGAACAGGAGCTGAGCATCAACAGGCGGTTCAAAGGGCATATCCGCCTGAATGAATTCCACGTTCCGCTTGAGCACCGGAAAATCATCCCTGCCCCAGGTCACCAGCCTGGCCCCCTCCGTAAAACGGATGAAATCCTGCCAGGCATCCGCAAAGCGCTCCCCCTGGTCCAGTTCCTCCTGCGTAATCCCCGTCACTTTCTGGATATGCCGGTCGATCTGCCGGTAAATTCTGGGTTTCAGTATCCGGCTGAACCTTGCCGCAATCCGGCCCTCCGCGTCAATCCGGCAGGCACCGATTTCAATGATCTCGTGGGGAATTTTCGGATTGGTGTAGTAGCTTCCCTGATTCCATTCAAGATCCAGAATAACGACAGGTTCACCCTTCGTCAGTCGATCAAACATGTTCTTTTCTGCAGGATTTCCTCTCCCGGAAAAGCCTGCATTCCTTTCTCTTTGATTGTCCGCCCTTTCGCTGAACAGACCCGGGTTTATCGAAGCTCCCCCGGCAGGAGAGCTCTTACCTCACCGGTTTTTGCATTGACCAGAAACCGGTTCTCCGCCAGCTTAAGCAGCGGCCCGTCTGCCCGCAGGCTGTCCGTATACATGGACCGGATGGAAACCTTCCCGTATTTTTCCCGGATCCGGCGGATTTTTTCATCACTTTTGCAGTTCTGTCCAATCAGCCTGCCGGTTTTTTCATCACAGCGGGTGCAGATCAGGTCATCTGCCCCAAGTTCTTTGGCAATCCACCTGAGCTCAAACTCCGGGGAGGCAGAGGCAATAATCACCGGTACATCCACAGGCCGGTTCCTGAACCAGCCGTTGATTTTCTGCTGCGCACCGCTTTCCCGCCAGAACCGCTCCCCCTCTGCAAACAGATCCACCCTCCCGGCAATCTGGTTGAACAGGCTGGACTTGAACCGGGTAAGATCCCCCGTGAGAAGGAGACGAAGGACGGCCGGAATCAGAAACACCGCCCTGAACAGCAGACTTTTTCGTTTTCCTGCCAGATAGACAAGGAAATCCACCGTGGAATCTCCCCGATAAATGGTTCCGTCAAAATCATAGACATCCACGCACTGCATGGCCAATGTTCATCTCCTCCTCACAGCCTGGCCTTTCGGCACCGCGGCTTTTCTGATGTTCCTGTTTGACCAATGCCCATTCCCTTCTCAGCGGTCCCGGGTCACCCGGCAATCTTTCCGGTTCTCCTGTTTGACAAACAGGCACATACAGGAGAATGATCTTAAAAGTGGTGTTTAAGCACTGATTTTTGCCTGTTTTTGAATAAAAAATGGAGAAGTAAAGATAAATAATACATAAAAAAGCTTGACATTTGGAGACAAACAGATAAAATAGAACTGAGAGTCTATGTAAAAAAGCGGCCCTGCCGCAAAGCGACAGTCTGTCATTTGCCAGGACAGGGATGCGCTGACAAATGTGAGGCCCGGAAAGGAGAGCTGAGACGTGAAAGACATCTCCATTCGTTACCTGGGAGGGAGCGGTTTTCTGGTCTGGTACGATGAAACCGGTTTTCTGTTCGATGCCAGCAGCACAGGTGCCGATGATCAGATGATGCCGGATGAGGAAACGCTGCGCGCATTTGACCGGCTGTATGTTTTTGCCAGCCATCATCATGAACATCATTTTGATCCGGAACTCTATTCCATCGTTCCTGAAAATACCCGCTTTTTCCTCGGGTTTGACATTCCGGAATCCTATGAGGGCATCCATATGCAGCCGGGAGATGAGGTCAGCGTCGACAATATGACGGTGACGGCCTACGATTCAACCGATGAGGGCGTTTCCTTTCTGATTTCCATTTCCGGCATCACCCTGTTCCATGCCGGAAACCTCAATCTCTGGCACTGGCGGGATGAATCGACCATCGTGGAAATCGAAGCCGCCGAGCGGGACTTTTACCGCTGTCTTGAGCCCCTCATTCAGAAAAAGACCGTCATTGACATTGCGTTCTTTCCCGTGGATCCCCGTCAGGGCAGGATGCATGATGCCGGCGCCAACTATTTCCTGATGAATCTCAAGCCCCGCATCCTGATTCCCATGCATTTTCAGGGACGGGGGGATGTGGTCCGGCGGTTCGCCATCAACAACGAAAACACCGCCACAAAGGTCATCGCCCTGTCTGAAACGGGCGAACAGGTCACTGTCAGCATTCCGGAAACCGAGGAAACCGCCCCGGACCAGAAACTCCTCGACTTTCTCCGTGATCATCCGGCCCCGGAGGATGCAGTTTCTGAGGAAGCAGAGACCCCGGAAAATTCGGAGAAATCAGAAGAGCCGGACTCCTCTGCGTCAGATGCCGACTGAGAGCACCCTGAGGAGGTTCCCGTCCACGGTGAAGCGGACGTTCATTCCGGCAAACAGCATGCCATATATCCGTTCGGGATCCGCCTGATAGCCGGGTCTCGGATCAAGGGCAAGCGCTTCAAGGAGCGCCTGCCTTTTTTGTTCGGGAATTTTAAGGAGCAGCTCCGGCGGACACTGCACCGACAGAACCGCGGCGGAATCATCCGAGAATCCGTTCAGTGCCTCCGGATGCGCATCCGTATAGGGAAGATACGGCTTGATATCAATCACCGGCGTCCCGTTGAGCATGTCCCCGCCGCTGACCAGCAGCACGGGGGCCTCCTCACATGTCCGGTCCACGGACAACAGACGCACGCAGGAAAGCCCGATCCGGTTGGGCCTGAAAGGCGAGCGGGTGGCAAAAACCCCCATCCGTTCATTTCCCCCCAGCCGCGGTGGACGCACCGTGGCCGAAAAGTGTTCCGGCGAGGACGCCGGAATGCCGGAAAACTGCCACAGAACCCAGAGATGCGAATATCCCTCGATCCCGCGAACCGCTTCCATCTGGCGGTAGGGCTTCTCAAATACGATCCGTTCCAGGGAATGGGAGGCCAGTCCGCTCTGTCTGGGAATCCCGAACTTCTCATCATATGCACTTTCCAGTCTGGCAATGATTTCCATTTCTGCGCCTCCCGGTTCATTTTGCGGCTGGTCTCAGGCAGCCTTATTCTGTCCAGCATCTGACAGACTGTTACGACAATGCGCTTCTTCCGGACCGATTCATCCGATACTTCCTGCCGAATTATAATGAGGCGGCCGTTTCAAGTCAAGGCTATCTGCCCCGGCCGTCCGGTGCCGGAGGGATTTTCTCCGTTTTTCACTGATTCCGGGGGCGCTGCGTTGTCCCCGGTGGTATGTTAAAATATAGATTCATAATTTCGACATAAGGATTCTGAATATAGATTAATAATTTGAATATAGATTTATAGTAATCTGGTTACGTCTTTGTGAGTTTTCAGCACTTTTCCCTGCAATTCTCATTAAAATAGCAATCTGATATAGAGTGACTGTTTGTACATAGTTGATGTCCTCACTTTAGTCTGAATCTTCACGACAATAAAGCACATATGTATGAAATAATCAAGAGTTACATTGTTTCACCCAAAGCGATCATCTTCAGTAAATTATTGATCTTTATTTTTAAAGTATCATTATTATGCGTCTATATTTGAAAATGTCATAAAGTTATTGATCTATATTCAAAATAGCTCGATATTATGAAACCTATTCCAAAAGTCAAGACGATATTATGAATCTATATTTTGATTGACCACCCGGGGCGGCGATGAACGCCCTAACACGGACAACTCCTTTCTTGACTTTTTTCCGTTTTATCCTCATAATAAGACTGGACGGTTTTACAGGTCCTGTTCACATGGACAGCTTTGCCCGGGGACCGTCCGGAAATGTCCGGCTTATCCTCTGGATATGTGGATAATTTGTGGATTAACCGTCTTTTTTTCCACACGATTTTCAGCACGTTATCCACAGAAAAAAGCCCTTTATTTCAGGCCTTTTCCGCGGATTCTCCACATATTCCACATCTCTATTACCAATACTACTAATTCCTATATACTACATCTACGCTTGGAGGATTGTATGCGCTTTTCGTGTAATGTTGCAGAGCTTAACGAAGCCCTCTCCATCGCCTTCCACGCCATCCCCGTCAAATCAGCCAAAGCGGTTCTGGAAGGCATTCAGATTGAGGCACAGCGGGATTCCATCGTTCTGACCTCTACCGATCTGACCATGGGAATCGAGTGCCACGTTCATGCAAATGTCGAGGAAGAAGGCAGTGTTGTCCTTCCGGGCAGATTTTTCTGTGAAATTGCACGAAAACTCCCCGGTACGGAAGTGGACATCAGCATCAATGAACGCTATCTGGCCAGCATATCCAGCTTTCAGTTCCGGACCACTGTCGCCGGAATGGACGCGCTGGAATTTCCCGAACTGCCCTCCATCAAGGGACAGACGGTTCAGCTGACCGAGAAACAGCTGAAGCAGCTGATTAACGGAACGCTCTTTTCCGTTGCCGTGGATGAGAGCCGCCCGATTCTGACCGGATGCCTGTTTGAGATTGAGAACCAGAACATCAAGGTGGTTGCACTGGATGGCTACCGTCTGGCCATCTGCAAGGATACGCTGGACCTGTCCGGTGATACCATCCGTGCGGTCATCGGCGGGAAGATTCTGGGGGACGTGGCGAAAATTCTCTCCGATTCGGAGGAGCTGGTGACCCTCACGTTCAGCCGGAGCCATGTCAGTTTCAAGATCGGGGAGAACCAGATCATCGCCCGGCTCCTTGAGGGCGAGTACATGAAGTATAACCAGATTATCTCAGATGATTATCTGACCCGGATCAGCATTAAGCGTGTTGAGCTGATGGAGGCGATGGACCGCGCCATGCTCATCGGCCGGGAATCCAAGTCCAGCCTGGTCACCTTCAAGGTAGACAGCTATTCAAGCCGCCTGATCATCCTCATGCCCAATACCGGTATGGAGGAAAAGCTCGAGATCACCTGCGAGGGCAAGGATCTTGAGATCGCCTTCAACGTCAAGTACATGATGGACATCCTGAAGAGCATCAGCGATGAGGAGATCTATATCCGGTTCAAAAAGAACATCAACCCCTGCATCATCTATCCTGCGGATGAGAGCGACAGGTACCTCTATCTGATTCTGCCTGTCCGTGTGTCCTGAGTCAGTCGAGGTTTGGTAGCGGAATGAAAGTGGATTCCCTGATTCTGAAGGATTTCAGAAACTATGAAGGCGTGCAGATCACACCCGGTCCGGGAATGAATGTGTTCATCGGAAGCAACGCACAGGGGAAGACCAACATCGTTGAGGCGCTTCATCTGTGCTGCGTGGGGCGAAGCCACAGGACCAGCCGGGATGAGGAGATGATCCGGTGGGAGCAGCCCTTTGGCCGGGTGACGGTCAGGGCGGCGCACCGGGACGGCACGCATGAGGTGACGATCATCCTTGCCCGGGGACAGAAAAAGAAGAAAAACATCAAAATCGGGGAACGGAAGGCCGAGCGCATTGGCGAACTGTTCGGGCATCTGTGCGGCGTCCTGTTCTCCCCGGAGGATCTGCTGATCATCAAGGGGGGACCCGGGGAGCGCAGGCGGTTTCTTGACATGCTGCTCTCCCAGCTGAACACGGTCTACTTCTATCATCTGCAGCGCTATACGAAGGCCCTGAGTGAGCGCAACGCGGTGCTGCGGGTGATCAGCGCGAAGCCCTCCCTTCGTTCCACCCTGGATCCCTGGGATGAGATGCTTGCCGAGAGCGGGGCGGAGGTGGCCATCCGGCGCATTGAGGCGACGGAGCAGCTCTCCGGTCTGGCAGCGGAGGAACACCGGCATCTGACGGGGCAGAAGGAGGAACTGACGCTGCGGTATGTTTCCGCCCTCAGGGACTCAGACAATGTCCGGCAGAAAATGCTGGAGCAGCTGTTTGCCTCAAGGGAGGATGATATCCGCCGGCAGACGACCGGGTTCGGCATCCACCGAGATGACATCAGCATCCGCATCAACGGAAAGGAAACCCGGGTGTTCGGGTCCCAGGGGCAGCAGCGCAGTGCTGTCCTGTCACTGAAGATGGCCCAGCTTTCCTATATGGCCGAAACGAAGGGGGAGAACCCGATTCTGCTTCTGGATGATGTCATGAGTGAACTGGACATGAACCGGCGCCTGGCCCTGGGGGAGCGGATCAGTCAGATTCAGACCTTTGTGACCTGCACCGATATCTCGGATCTCGGGGATACGGAAAAGGGGACGCTCTACCATGTGGAAAAGGGAACGCTGACCACCAATTGAGCAGTTCTCAACAGTTTTCCACAAGTATCAACATTTTATCCACAAAGTTATCCACTTTTCAACAGCCTCTGTGGAAAAGTGGATAAAAACCTGTGGATTGGCAGTGTAAAAGTCATTTACCTATGCCAGACAGAGACAGATTTAAAAGGGGTTACGGAAACTGGCACAGTTCCGCAGAACTGTGTATTTCTAAAAAGTGGAAAAGTGCTCTCCGATTCCGGATCAGCAGTGGGCCGGAGGCAATCTGCTCCGGCAAACGGACAGGCCATGGCTCATCAAGAAGCAAAACAGACAGAATTCAGCAAAGATGGACAGAAAACAAGCGACATACCGCTATGCAACCAGCGGCGGCGGAACATCCGAGAATAAATTCAGTTACCTTCCGGGAAAGAAGAAAAAACGGAAAAACAGGCGGTTCCTGCTCCGTATTCTGGCAGGAATTGTCGTGCTAGCCGTGATCCTTCTTGTGGTGGGCTTTCAGGTTTTCAGCGGCAGAGGCAGAGCCGGTATTGGCCGGGTCACGAAGATTGCGGCCACCATTACACAGAACATTACCCCTTTCGGGGACCGGATTCTGTTTTATGACGGGACGACCATTCACTGCGTCCTGCCCAGCGGGGCCAATGAATGGAGTTACCAGATCGGCACCAACGCGGACTATGATGCGGCGGAGAACAAGATCGTCGCCTGGTCAGGAAATGAACTGTATATTCTGAACAGCAGGGGCCGTCTCATCTACAACAATAAGATGTCCGACAGCATTCAGTTTGCCAGTGCGGGCAAGTCCTATTCCGCCGCGTTTATCGGAACGGCCGACAAGGGCGTGGTGACGGTGATTGACGGCGAGGGACGGGTGGTGGATAATATCCCCGTGGAGTCCCAGACACTCCTTGACATCGGCTTTTTTGAGGCAACCGCCGCCTCCAGCACGCAGACCACCGAATACATGTGGATGATGGGCCTTGATACCAGCGGAACCGTCATCTCCACCCAGCTGCAGACCTTCCAGCCGGGACGGCTGTCAACCGGAAAAACGTCCCTGGGTGACTATATCGCCTATAAGATCTATGACATCAACGGCATATTGCACATTGTCACGACCCGTGAGATTCTTCACTATACCTACCGTGCGGTGGAGGATTCCTCCTCGACCCTCATTTACGGCTATACGCTGCGTGATGTCCGGAAAATCGGAAACACGGTTTACCAGCTCCTGATTCCGTCGCTGGAACTGAGCGGCGGACAGACGGTCAGCAATGTCCGGCTGATGTACGGGAATGTCAACCGGATGCTGCATCTGCCCGGAAAATGCATTTCGGCGCTGCTGGGGCAGCGGTGCATCTACGGCTTTTCGCAGGATACCGTCTATGCCTGTCGTTTTGAGGATACGACGTTTACCGCCTATCCGCTGGATATTCCGGTGACCAATGTTCTGGGGATGATCAGCGAGAACCGCGCTGTCGTGGCAAGCGGTTCCGCCATCTATATCGTGGAGCTTCCGCTCTGAGTCAGAGGTCACCTGCAGGAAGAGAGAAAAAGATGAATATCATTGACATCATCATCATTGCAGTGATTGCCATCAGCGTCCTTTACGGGATGTACCGGGGATTTATCAGCAGCGTTCTGGGCATCGCCTCGGTCATCCTCTCCGTGTTCATTGCCACCACCATGAGCGGGCAGGTGGCGGACACGCTGAAAAAGAATGAAACGCTGATCAGGACGCTGACCTACTATACCGATGCCGGAAGCCGGATCCGAAACAATGATGTTTCGGACCTGCCGGCCTCAAGCCTCACCCAGCCGATGCTGGACAGCCTCCTCAATGAGATCCGTCTGCCGGACAGCTTCCGGAGCGTGTTCGTGGAGGAGATCCGGAAAGCGGCAGCGGAAACGACACAGAGAGTCTCGGAGATCCTCAGCCGGACCATTGTGAACGTGTCCATTTCCATTATCAGTTTTCTGATTACGTTCCTGATTGCCTATCTGATTTCCACGCTGCTGGTGCATATGATTGCCTATGTCTTTGAATTTCCGGTTCTCCGGCATCTGGATGCGCTGGTGGGCGGGATCTTCGGCGGCATCCGGGGAATTCTGCTGGTGTTCATTCTGTTTGCCCTGGTTCCGCTGGTGATGGCTGTCGTCCCCGTGGAGGCGATGGGAACAGTCATCAGCGAATCGAAACTGGCGCCCATGTTTGACAGCAAAATCATCTTTATGATTCTGAACCGGCTTTAAGTAAGACAATGATTGCAGTTTGTTATACCGTTTACTTTGCCATTGGCGGCCTGATGATCATCGGCAGGCTGTTTCCGGAAAAAAGGACCCTGACCCGGGGATGGCTGGGGCTGTGCCTGGGCGTGATCAGTGAAATGTGGCTTCCGGTTCTGGCCGCCTGGCTGTTTCGCTTTTCCGTCATGGCCCACACTGCGGCTGCTCTTGCCTATCTGGTCCCGGTGGTCCTGATCTGCCGGCAGAAAAGGCCTGCGGATATAGTGCCTGCAAAAGAGAATGACCGGAAATTCGTGCGCTTTTTCTGGCTGCTGCTGATTCCGTTCACCCTGTTTTCCGGATACCTTCAGTGGACGCATATGCTCATGCCCGCCGCGGATGGTTCTTACTGGTGCGGTCAGTCCACCTACGGGGACCTGTGCATGCATCTCTCCTTTATGACCTCCCTGAAGGATGCCCGGTTCCCGCCGGCCTATAATCTGCTCTACGGAACGGGTCTGGCGTATCCCTATCTGACGGATTCCCTGAGCACCACCTTCTGGCTTTTGGGCATGCCCGTCAATCTGGCCCTGGCCGTGCCCGGAACCTACCTGATGTTCCTGACCTACGCGGGCTTTATCCTGCTGGGCAGGCGGATTCTGGGGAACCGGCCCTATACCATTACGGCTGCCTTTCTGTTTTTCTTTCTCAACGGCGGCCTCGGCTTTCTGTACGATTTCGATCTGGCCTTCCGGGACAATTTTACCCGCGTGCTTGAGATATTTACCGGGTATTACAAGACGCCGGCGAATCAGCCGGAACTGAATCTGCGCTTTTCCAATGTCATCGCGGACCTGATGATTCCCCAGCGGTCACTGCTGGGCGGCTGGGCCATGGTGCTGCCGGCCTTTTATTACCTGATTGAGACCTTTGAAAACAAAAAGCGGACGAGCCTTGTGCTGCTTTCCCTGACGGCGGGCGCCATGCCCCTCGTGCATACCCATACCTTTCTGGCGCTGGGCCTGTTTTCCGGCGGGTATATCCTTGCCCGGCTCATTTCGGATGAAAACCGGAAGCAGACGCTGAAGACGGCCGGAATTTATCTAGCACTGGTCCTTGTCCTGGCGCTGCCGCAGCTGCTGGGGAACGCCATCCGGCAGACCGTGGAGGGCGGCGCGCTGCGCATCCAGTTCAACTGGGTCAACAACAGCGGGAACATGGGATTTATCGACGGGTATTTCTGGTTCTGGATCAAGAATGCCGGTCTTCCGTATATCCTGATCCTCTGCGCCATCGTGGAATGCCGCCGGCGCGGGAAACTGGACATCGTGCTGGGGATGACCGCCGTCTATGCCGTGGCCGAATTCATTCTGTTTCAGCCGAATGAATACGACAACAACAAGCTCTTTTATCTCTGGTACCTGTTTGCCGTCATGCTGGCGGCGGATTACGGGTCCGTCCTGATGTGCCGTCTTGAGGGACTGAGGGGCAGAGTCATTCTGTGCGCCCTGTTCATGGCCGGCAGTCTGTTGTCCGGCGCGCTGTCCCTGGCCAGGGAAGCCGTGTCCAGTTATCAGCTGTTTTCCGCGGGGGCCGTGGAGGCCGGTGAATGGATTGAGGAAAATACGGAAAGAGAGGCCGTCTTTATGACCGGTCAGCAGCATATCAATCCGGTTTGCTCCCTGGCAGGCCGCCAGATTATCTGCGGCAGTGATCTGTATGTGTTCTTCCACGGACTTGACTACGGGGAACAGCGGCAGGACTGCATCCGGTTTTATGCGGATCCCGCCGGCTCTCAGGATATTCTTAAAAAGTACAGGGTTGACTATATTTACGAAAGTGACTATGAACGGGCTGAGATGATCGTGGATGTGGAGGAACTGCGCCAGACGTATGAGCTGGTGTATGAAAGGGACGGCATCCGGATTTACCGCAGCGGGATCGAATAGAGATGGACAATGTTCAGCATTTTCTTCGTTACTCTCTGGACAAGGAACGGAAAATTGTGCTCATTTACCTGAACAGTTCCGGACAGGCAGAGAAAAAGAACGTGACGGTCCTGGCTGTTTCGGAGGAAACAGCGGAGGTTCGCGCGGGCAAAAAGACATATACCCTCTCAAGATCGGACATCCTCGGCGCAGGTTATGCCCGGGGGGATACGGGAGACCTTGAGCGGATAGATGAATAGGACCTGAAATGGATGATTGAAACCTGAAAAGTTCGGTATGATGAAAAGGAGAGGATGACACATGAAACTTACCGTACGGCAGCCTTCCGCATCCCTTGATGCGAAGCACTACACGACGGACCGTCTTCGCAGCGAATACCTGATTGAGACCATTTTTGAGCCGGATGAGGCGGTATTTACCTACTCGCATTTTGACCGGATCATTGCCGGCGGCGTCATGCCCGTGCATGGTCAGGTGGAGCTGGTGGGATGCAAGGAGCTGGCCAGTGAGACCTTCCTTGAGCGCCGTGAGATGGGCGTGATCAATATCGGCGGCAAAGGCCGCATCTGTGTGGATGACAAGGTATATGACCTTAAGCAGTATGACGGACTGTATGTGGGCATGGGCGCTAAGAAGATCGTCCTGACCAGTGAGAATCCGGACAATCCGGCCAAGTTCTACATCAATACCTGCCCGGCACACAAGACCTATCCCAATGTGCTGATCGATATTGACAAGGCCAACAAGCGTCCGCTGGGCTCGCCGGAGACCTGCAACAAGCGCGTGATCAATCAGTATATTCACCCCGCGGTCATGCAGAGCTGCCAGCTCTGTATGGGCATGACGCAGCTGGCCCCGGGCAGCAACTGGAATTCCATGCCCTGCCATACCCATGAGCGCCGGATGGAAGTGTATTTCTACTTTGATCTGAAGGACAACAACATCGTGTTCCACATGATGGGTGAGCCGAAAGAGACAAGGCACATCATCATGCACAACGAGCAGGCCGTCATTTCGCCTTCCTGGTCGATTCATACGGGCGTGGGAACCAGCAACTATACGTTCATCTGGGGAATGTGCGGCGAGAACCAGGATTTTGATGACATGGATAACTTAGATCCCATGGATCTGTTATAATAAGCATAATCAAAAAAAATGGAGGAGATTCAAATGAATACATTTATGAACAATTTCTCCCTTGAGGGGAAAGTGGCTCTGGTCACCGGCGCTTCCTACGGCATCGGCTTTGCCATTGCCACCGCGTTTTCCGATGCGGGTGCTACCATCGTCTTTAACGACATCAAGCAGGAACTGGTGGACAAGGGCCTTGCGGCTTATCAGGAGAAGGGCATCAAGGCCTACGGCTATGTCTGCGATGTCACCAATGAGGCTCAGGTACAGGAGATGGTGGCCAAGATCCGTCAGGAGGTGGGCATCATCGACATTCTGGTCAACAACGCCGGCATCATCAAGCGGATCCCCATGATCGAGATGAGCGCAGAGGATTTCCGCAAGGTCATCGACGTCGACCTGAACGCGCCGTTCATCGTTTCCAAGGCCTGCATTCCCGGAATGATTGAGAAGGGCCACGGCAAGATCATCA
>DGWH01000067.1 GCA_002395225.1 Christensenella sp. UBA4263 | reverse complement strand
GTGCTTTTTCGCACCCGCTAAAAATCGACAAAAACCGTTGAACCTGACAGGGAATAGTCGCAGGCTGTTTCTGCAGGATTTTGGGAAAAACCCAATCCTGCATGTGGAGATTGCTGTGTCTGCGGGATAATCGCAGCGTCGATTTGTCAAGTATGAGCACCGGAAAAGATGCGGTGCCCAAAGACCGAGCTACGGCTCAAAAGGAGCGGGCTCGACGCACAGCGTCGATTTGTCAAGTATGAGTACCGGAAAAGATGCGGTGCCCAAAGACCGAGCTACGGCTCAAAAGGAGGTTTGTCATGCTTAAGGATTTTGAGAAAAACAAGCCCGAGGAAAAAAGTGTTCTGAATGCAGAAATCAAGGAACTGCGTTCAAAGCTCATGGGGATGCAGCAGCAGCTGCGCGAAAAAAAGCTGCCGATTCTGGTTCTCATCGAAGGATGGTCCGCTGCCGGCAAGGGCAGTCTGATCAAGGAGCTGATCAGTGAGCTTGATCCGCGCTTTTACAATGTCATATCGCCGGTAATCGTACCGGAATCCGAGGAACGCTATCCGTTCCTCTATCCCTTCGCCACCGCCATTCCGGAAAACGGAAGCATTACTTTCATGGATTCCGGCTGGATGGAAAGTCTTGTCTGCAAACTCCTGCGCTCTGAAATCACGGAAAAGGAATATAAACGCCGTGTCCGCCAGATTAACGAGTTTGAACGTCAGCTTCGCGACGGAGGGTATCTGGTTCTTAAACTGTTCCTGCACATTGACGAGGATGAACAGGAAGAGCGCCTCACGGCTCTGCTTTCCAAACTGGACACCGCATGGCGGGTAACCGACGCGGATCTCTGGCAGCACAAAGAATATAAGATGTTCCGCAATGCCTATGAATCGTTCATGGACAAAACCGGCGACACCATTCCCTGGAACGTTCTGGATGCCAGCAAACGGAAAACCACGCTGCGGGATGCCCTGCGGCTCCTGGTCTCTCAGACGGAACATGCCCTTTCTGCCGGCCGTTATGTCGGTTCGCCCTTCAAGGAGGACTTTCCCCTGGTCAAAATGCCCAAACTGGCGGAGGTTGACCTGACCCCCACTATTTCGGACGAGGATTACAAGAAAGAACTGAAGCAGCTGCAGGACCGCCTCGGCGTCCTTCACAATCTCATCTATATCAATCGGATTCCTGTCGTGATCTGTTACGAGGGATGGGACGCCGCCGGGAAGGGCGGAAATATCCGGCGTGTCGCCTATCCGCTGGATCCCCGCGGCGTCGACGTCATGCCGATTGCCTCCCCTGAACCGCATGAACTGAACCGGCAGTATCTGTGGCGGTTCTGGAAGCGGCTGCCCCGCACCGGCCATATCTGCATCTTCGACCGGACCTGGTACGGACGGGTCATGGTTGAGCGCCTCGAAGGATTCTGCACGGAAAAAGACTGGAAGCGTGCCTACAACGAAATCAACGAGTTTGAACGCGTCCTGACCGAATGGGGGGCCGTCGTCATCAAGTTCTGGATTCACATTGATCAGGATACACAGCTGGCCCGCTTTACGGATCGGCAGAATACGCCGGAGAAGCAGTGGAAAATTACGGATGAGGACTGGCGCAACCGTGAAAAATGGCCCCAGTATGAAGTCGCCGTCGATGAAATGCTGCAGAAAACCAGCACGGAATATGCCCCCTGGCACATTATCGAATCCAACGATAAGAAATACGCCCGGATCCGTGCTCTCAGGATTGTCGTGGATGCCCTTGAAAAGGCCTGCAACGAGCACATCAAAAATCTTCTTCATTAATCCAAAAACCACCTTTCGGAGTTCCGGAAGGTGGTTTTGCTGCATGCCGGGGCACAGGCCGTTCAGCGCTGTTCAGGCGGTGAATAGGTCCAGCCGTGTTCCCCGTGATAAATCATGAGCCGGGTCATGCCGCCGTCCACACAGATGTTTTCCCCGGTGATAAATCCTGCCTTCTCCGAGCACAGAAACAGGATCAGTTCCGCAATATCCTCCGGTCTGCCCACCCGTCCCACAGGCTGCTGCCAGGCATCCGGGCCGGACAGATCCGAGTCTGTCGTGTCAATCCAGCCGGGCGAAATGCTGTTGACCCGAACCCGTCCGGCAAGGCTTGCCGCCAGTGCATGGGTCAGGGCCGCAATGCCTCCTTTGGCCGCCGTATAGCTCTCAGTCCGGGGCTGACTCATCCGGTCCCTGGAGGAGGAAATGTTGATGACCGAAGCGCCCCCGGCAAAAAAGGGCAGGAACAGTTTTGTCAAATAGAACGGTGCCGCGACGCCAACGGCCATGGCACGCATGAATGTCTCGTAGGAACAGGTGTCGATGCCAGCCATCACCGGCAGTGCATTATTGACCAGAATGTCCACATGCCCCGATTCCCGGACCACCTGCCCGGCAAACCGCTCAAGCGTTTCCGGGTCACCCACATCCCCGACAAACCAGTCCCCTTCGCGCAGATCAATGATATGTACCCTGGCCCCTTCTTTTGCCAGTGCCCGCACCGCTGCGGCGCCGATTCCATGTGCGCCGCCGGTGACCACCGCTACTTTTCCATCCAGACTGCCCATTTAATCCTCCACCCACGTCACCGGATTCCCAGTCCGCTTCCATTCACCCCTTACCGGCTCATTTCCCAGAATCAGTCCGCCGGTAATCGTTTCCTCTTTCCCCAGTCCCAGCCTCTCCATCTGTGTCCGGACCGCAGGATGTTCACTCAGCCAGTGCAGCTGGTTAATCCAGCAGGAACCCAGGCCCAGTGCATTGGCGGCAATCATCATGTTCTCAAGCACACAGGCACTGTCCGCAATGGCATTCCCATACCCGATTCGGTTTGCCGTCACAATCAGCACGGGCGCGTTGTAATGAAACACATATCCGCCTTTTTTCGACCGCCGGATGGCATTCCGGAGGGACACATACATTCCCGGTGTTTCCTCCATTGCGGCAAACTCCGCCTGAACCAGCTGTGCCAGCCCTGCCAGAACGTCCTTTGAGGTAATGACGATCAGGTGCGT